>JACWAD010000093.1 GCA_014874175.1 Thermoleophilia bacterium | reverse complement strand
GCTCGTGCCGCTGACGCTGCCACCTGAACTACTGCCACTGTAGCTGCTGCTGGGGCTGCTGCTTGAGACGGAAGAACTGCTGCTGGGGCTTCTGCTGGGCGTCGGCGCCGACGGCGCCGACGGGGCTGGCGAACTGCCACTGCCGCTCCCGGAACTTGGCGAGACTTTGGGCGGCGAGCCCGAACCACCACCCGATGCAAACGCCGGCGCTGCCGCCACCACTAACATGGCAACGATCGCAAGCCCGGCAACTAACAGCATTAGAGCTTTCTTGTTCATTTCCACCTCCCCTCGACCCTAGTAACTGTTTCTCATGATTTCCAGCTTGCTTACGTTTCCCGCTTAGAGAAGTATTCTATACATAGTCGTCTTTTTTTTCAACAATCAAACCGTCTGCCGGAAAATGCACGGCGGTCTCTGCCCTGACGCTCCGGTCAGGGGAAAGCGTCAATAGGTCTGCACCCGGTAGACAATGAACTGGTCCTGGATTGCCTGGGAAATCACTACCGGCAACGGTCCCATCCGGTTGGTATAAAAACCGGCGCCAGCCCAGTAATTCCAGATGCGAACCGGAAACCAGTCCGATGGCTCCCATTTCCAGACTGGGGTGTAAGACGCATTCGGCCATGGGGTCGAGTTAGAGGAAAGCTTCGAAAAAATTATGAAATCTCCGGTATGAAGCTGGGTCCTGTCATTTTGATATTTAAATCCCTGCTGCTCCAGATAATATCTGTAGCCAAACTCGCCCCGGAAGTATACCGTTTTCCCCTGCCGGTTTTCCTGCCGGTACAAGTGGCCCAGCCGCGCGGCCAGAGCCGGATAAACTGAAGCCGAGCGGTAGTCGGCAATTGCTGCGCCAAGCCCGGCGGCGAGTGTGAAGAAAAGGGTCGCCGTGATAAAAAGGATCCGCCGGCGCTTCCGCCCGGGCCAGAAAGCGTCAAGCTCTCTGGTAAAAATCAATACCACAGGCGGGAACGTCAACAACAGGTGGCGCACCGACACGTAGGGAACCAGCAGCAGCACATATATTCCCAAAGTCAAAACGAACCAGGCCAGCAGGAAGAAGCCGTCACGGTCGGCTGCATTCCGCCTGCTGCTCCTGGAAAAAAAGGCGGAGCCGCTGAGGATCATTTTGTAAACGATGACAATACCGGCAAAAGTCAGCAGTATAACCTGGGCTTTCTGAGCCAGGCCCCCGCTGAGAGCCTCACGGTTTAAGAGAATGACAACGGCGGCGGCTGTCGCCAGCGCCAGCGCGCCTGCCGCCAGGTTCTTCCTGCCGCGCAGGAACAGGAAAAGCACCGACAGGGGAAAGATGGCGGCTCCCGCCAGGGAAATCAGGATCGCGTCAGGCTTCAGGCCCGAGTTTGTTTCAAAGCCAGGCCAATAGTAAGACTGGCCCCTCAGTTTGTAAGATTCCGCCGGGACCCGCCCATAAACATTAAAGGTAATTGCAATCCAGGCAATGCCGGCGGCCGCCAGCATGATGAAAGGCAGAAAGAGCAGGAGGAGTTTCTTTCCCTTCCGGTTTAAGAAGCCGTAAAGCAGCAGCACGGGCAGGAAGGTCAGAGTCTGATACGCAGTCAGCGCAGCAAGCATCATCGCCAGGCCAGAGCCGGCCAGCAGCCGGCGGTCGCCCCGGTCGACGCCGAAGATATAAAGGGCTGCTGCCGCCAGCGACAGGGACAGGCCGGGCGCATCATCCATGAGCGTATGCGACATAACCAGAAAACCGGGCGTAAATATTAGCAGCAGAGTCGCGACCAGGGGGCGGCAAGTGAACCTGCGCCCCAGAAAGTACATTGACACGGCGCCAATCAGTGGGAAAATCAGATACAAGGCGTGAAACAGGGCCTCGCTTTCACGAGCCCCGGTTTTGAGGTACATCCCCAGGTACGTCGGCAGGACCGGACCATGCGGATCGTGATAATTCTTGATAAACCTGCCGTCGTAAGTATAGTTATGGATGACTAACCCGGGCAGGCCACTGGCGGCGGCGCGCGCGAAGGCGACAAAGTCACGGTCGTCCTGGTTGAACGGCTGGTTGATGAAAGGCACGGTCAGGACAAGAACGGCGATGATCACTGCCAGGACCGGCAGCAGGCGCATCCGGTTATTTCCAGGGGATTCTTGCAACTTTGTTCGCCAGGTCAGGATTTCAAGCCGCTGTAACGGGGCAGGGACGTTGCGTCAATTCCTGAGCGTTGATCGGCGGGAGTCAAACACATTACCAACATTATAGTGAAGATCCATGACAAGTTCCCGCAAAGGCGACACAGAGAAAGAGGGTTTTCCGGGAGGGGAGCCCTCGCTGGCGCATATATTTGTCGCCTTCCTCCGTCTCGGCCTGACTGCGTTTGGCGGTCCGGCGATGGTGGCCTACATCCGGGAGATGGTGGTGGCCCGCCGCCGCTGGCTGGATGAGGACACCTTCAAGGACGGCGTGGCGCTGGTGCAGGCAGTCCCCGGCGCCACAGCCATGCAGGCGGCAGCATACGCGGGGTTGAAGGCCGGGGGTGTCAGGGGAGCGCTGGCAAGTTATATCGGGTTCGGGATGCCCGCTTTTGTTCTGATGCTGGCGCTCTCCATCCTTTACAGCCATACGCGCAGCCTGCCTGCTGCTGTGGCCCTGTTTGCCGGGCTTCAGGTGATTGTGGTCGCTATTGTCGCCTACGCCACCTACACGTTTGGGAAGGAAATACTGAAGGGCTGGCGCGCCCCCTTTCTCGCCGCCGCCGCCGGCATGCTGCTCTTCTTTGGCGTCAGTCCTTTTTTTGTCATAATCGGTGCGGCCCTGGCTGGAATCGTTTTATACGCAAATGTTGACCAGGCGCGGCGGCGGCCCTCCGGACCCACTCCTGCCGCCAGTTTTAAGAAAGGCCCGGTTGGCCTGTTTGTTGCCGTGCTGGGAGTGGCGATGCTGGCGCTCTTCATTTTCAGGAGGCAGCTGTTCTACCTGGCGGCGCTGATGCTCAGGATCGACCTGTTTGCGTTCGGCGGCGGTTTTGCCTCCCTGCCCCTGATGCTCTACGAGGTCGTCCATGTCCATGGCTGGATGGACAGCAAAACTTTCATAAACGGCATTGCGCTGGGCCAGGTCACTCCGGGCCCGATTGTCATGACAACCACTTTTGTCGGCTACCTGGTTTTTGGCCTGGCGGGAGCGTTCGTGGCCACAGCGGCTGTGTTTTCGCCATCTTTCCTGATTATAATTGCCATTACGCCTTTTTATGACAGGCTGAAGAACACTGCCTGGTTCGTCCGGGCGACCATGGGTATTCTGGCGTCTTTTGTGGGGCTGCTGGGTTATGTTACAGTAAGATTTGCCATGGCTGTGCCCTGGGGCCCGGTTCAGGGCTTGCTGGCGCTGTTGGCGCTGGCGGCGCTGCTAAAAAAAGTGGACATCCTTTATGTGGTGCTTGCCGGGGCTGCGCTGTCGGTGTTGCTGCTCCGGTAGGCGGACCGGTATCATATGCACATGATGCCGGTCCAGGATAATAAACGCTTTGCCGCCGTCATCCGGCATGTGCCCCACGAGGGCCTGGGATTGATCGAGCCGGCGTTTGTTGATGCCTCAGTAGAATATATGTACTTTAGTCCTGATGATCCTGGCCTCGATGAGGCCGCCTTTGACATGCTGGTCGTGATGGGCGGGCCGGCAAGCGTCTATGACAGTTATCCCTGGCTTGAGCAGGAGACAGGCATAATCAGGAAGGCTGTGGAAAAACACGCGCCCGTGCTCGGCGTATGCCTGGGCGCTCAGCTGATTGCTGCTTCTCTGGGTGCAGAAGTCATGCCCAGCGCAGGCAAGGAGATCGGCTGGTATCCGGTTGAGCTGACGGCTGCGGGCGGAGCCGATCCCCTCCTGTCACACTTGGGCCGGACCCGAACCGTATTCCAGTGGCATGGCGACACGTTCGCCCTTCCCGCAGGCGCCGAGCTGCTGGCCTCCTCTCCCCTCTGCCCCCACCAGGCTTTCCGGTTTGGGGACAACGTTTACGCGCTTCAGTTTCATCTGGAGGTTACCGCTAGCATGGTCTCGGAATGGCTGGTCGTTCCCGAGAACCGGCAGGAAGTCACGGCCTTTGGGGGCGATAATGCCGTGGATGAGATTAACTCAGGCACGGCCAGACACTCAGCCGGGCTCGAGAACCTGGGAAAACAGGTCTTTAAGGAATTCATGAAGCTTTAAAACCGGATTTTGGACGCTGGACATTTGAACAGGCTGTCTGGCTTTGGTTTTATCCGTACTCCAAGGCCAAGGTCAATAATCCGTTTTATCCGCTCCTGCCGCGGGCCAGCGAAGCAAAGATGCCCGCAAGGCAGGAGGCCGTAAAAATGATAAATGAAACGCGCACGCTCTTTAAAAAAAGCGGATAAGTGCCGCCGACAATCTGCCTGTTGCCTAGCAGAATGGCAAAAACAGACAGCGCGATGCCCATGCTGACGCTCTGCCCGATAGTCCGCATTGTCCCCACGGTGCCGGCGGCCACCCCGTAGAATCTTTTTTCCACCGAGCTCATAATGGCGTTTGTGTTGGGCGAGGAAAACAGTCCAAAGCCAACCCCAAGCAGGACCAGGTTCGTAATAATAAGAGTCAGCGCCGTCCCTGCCGCCAGAAAAATAAAGAAGAACAGGCTCAGCGTTGTGACCGCCATGCCGGCAGAAGCAACGTAGACCGGCGGAATCCGGTCGGAGAGGCGGCCGGCGAAGGGCGACAGCACGGTCATTGTAAGCGGCTGTGGTACCAGGATGAGCCCGGCTGCAAACGGGCTGTAGTTTTTTGTGTACTGGAGGTAGAGGCTGAGCAGGAAGGTGACGGCGAAGGTGGCGCTGTAGTTGATCAGGGCGGCGATATTGGAAAAAGCAAAGACTGTGTTGTGACGGAACAGGCTGATGTCAAGCACCGGATGCTCCACCCGCGCCTCGCGCCAGGCAAACAGAACTACCGCCAGAGCGCCGGCCACCGCCAGGGCCGATCCGGCAGCCGCGTTCTCGCCAAAGAGTGACAGCCCATAAATGATGAGCACAAGCATAACGCTGTAAATTGCGGCGCCGGCAAGGTCGAATCTTTCTCCCCGGGCGGCGGCCCATTCTCCCTTGAGCTTCCAGATGACCAGCGCCATGATCAGCGCGCCCAGCGGCACATTCAAGAGAAAGACTTCGCGCCAGCCCAGATAATCCGTGATAAACCCGCCAATGAACGGACCAAAAGAAAGCCCCAGGTAAACAGCGGCGATATTTATGCCGAGCGCCCGCCCCCGCTCACGGGCCGGATAAACCGAGGTAAGGATGGCGACGCCTGTGCCGACCGTCATGGCGGCGCCGATGCCTTCGACAATGCGGGCGGCGATCAGCATCGAGGCCGAGGTGGAAAGGGCCGCCATCAGCGAGGACGCGGTGTAGACAAACATGCCGTAAATGAAGACGCGCTTGCGGCCGTGGATGTCGGCAATGCGCCCGAACGGCACCAGAAACATGGACATGGTCAGTAAATAAGCTGTGGCAAACCAGCTTACTTCCACAGCTCCGGCATGAAATCTGGCGGCTATCGCGGGGATGGCGATGTTGACGGCCGAGATCATGAACGGCGCCAGAAAAGAGCTCAGCGCCGCCGCCAGAAGGGCGACTCTTTTAGCGTCAGAAGATTCCATGGTGGAGTTCGGGGGAAACATTACTGAACTCTACGGAACTGGCAGACAATTACTCGGCGGCTTGTTGACGCTGCTTAAGCCAGGATGCGATATGGCAGTAGATGTCCACGCATCCGGGGATCAGTAATGTGCCCCCCGGATTCCCTTGATATAGATTTCCTGAAGCCCGCGCATGTCATCGAGCAGCCTTTCACAGTCTTCTGTTGCTGCGTTGGTTTTATCGAACATGCGCCGCAGCTTCTCCTGCTGCTGGCCGGAAAGCTGCCTGTCGGCCATCGGATAAAGAAACTGGTCTTCCTTGTCAATATGGGCCAGCATGAGGGAAACATAATCGCGGCCGCTCTCTACGAAGGCGGCGGCTGCGCCTGCCTCTCCGGCCTTGTAGGCGGAGGCGGCGTCTGACATCTGTTTGAGCAGTTGCCTGGCAATGTCATGCTCGCCGGACATCACGGCGAGGGGGCCGCCTTCGACGGGGGCGCCCGCTGATTCCATGGCCGGGAAAAGGAGGCCTTCCTCCTTATCGTGATGGCGTTTGTCGATGAACCCCACGACGAAGGCCACCATCTTCTCCAGGTGCTCTGCCGGCAGCGCTTGGCCCGCATCAAGCCGGTCACAGGCAGCGTCAATTACAGCCAGCATAATCTTGATCTGGTTGTGCTCGCTGGTAAGTTCTGCCGTCGGCCTCATGCGCTGCGCCTTTCAAATGCCTGGCCGGTCAGCCTAGTTGCGATCTCAGCCACATGCCTGCCCTGGAAATAAGCGCCCTCAAGCTCATTTGCCGAAGGCCACGGCTCTCCTTTACGGCCGACGATCGTCGATGCCCCGTATGGCGAGCAGCCGCTAACCTCGTCGATGCGCCACTGGCCCCCTTCCGCCCCCGCCTTCATCATCGGTGCGGGTGACCGAACATAGAGTAATAGACAAGAAGAACTTCATTGGCAGGCTATTCCGCAAAACACCCGGTTTAAAACACTGCCGGAGCAATTATGCAGGATGCGGCGTTCGGGGGAAGCTGGTTAAAAATTCACCTCCGGAGGCCCCCACCAGCACCGTGTCGCTGATGCATGCGCCTTCTGGATTTGACCCCTGCCTGCTGCCAATAGCTAGTACCGTATTTTTCTTTAGCGGCTCCCGGGAGGCATGGCCGCAAAAAAATTCATGGCCGGCTGGATAAGGCTGCTCGGCCGGCTCGATGCCGATACCATGCGCAAACGGCGCAAATTCCGGTTCTTCTCCTGTAAGGGGGGCAAGACCGGCAAAACAGTTTTCCAGCTCGTCAATAAGTGCGCCTTCGCAGGCCTGCAGCGTCGCTTGCGAAATTGCCTTAAGAACCGGTTCGTAAATATCATGCTGCCCGGTTGCCGGCTCACCGGCGCAGAGGGTGCGGCAAATGCGGGCGTGATATCCGCCCACGACGGGATTAAGCTCAACGCGCACAAGGCTGCCCGTTTCTACCACTCCCTCCGGCCAGCCGGATGAACATATGCTTATGGGAAGACCTTGCGAGCACAGGCGGCTGTGCCAGTCCCGCTGTCCTCCCGCCTCCATCACGGCTTCCCCGGCAATGCCGGCCAGCTCCGCAGTTGTCATGCCGGGCCTCAGGTTCCTTGCAACTGCATCAACGCCTTTATCAGCTGCGGCCGCCGCCTTGCGTATCAGATCCAGCTCGTCATCTTCCTTGACGGCGCGAAGCCCCGACACAAGCGGGCTGCAGTCCTTTAATTCCAGCGCCCCGGAAAAAGGGCCTGGGTCTTCCAGGCTGGCGGTCATGGCCCGGGACAGATATTCAAACTCCAAGCCGATAGCCCCTTTGCCGATTTTATAAAACTCAAGATAATTGACGATGGATGCAAACATTTCCGCTTCGCTGCCAAAGGTCATAATATGGTCAAAAGTTGCGGCTGCTTTTGCCCTGGACTGAGCGCCGGCCGGCAAGCCTACCCCGGCGGCCGCATATTTTGTGACTATCAGGAAGGAAAAGAGTGTGGCGCTGCCTGTAAAGTAGAAAATGTTGGCAGGATTAAACAGGACAATGGCCTCAAACCGGGAAAATTTGTCAAGCCTCATTCTTCGACCGCATTCGGCCAGCCGCCAGAGGTGTGCTTCCAATTTGTCCTCCTGGAAATTGAGTTCAAAGTTCCAAGTTCAAAGTCGAAACAATGACATCTTAACAGCAAAACCGGAACCATGTTTGCGGCGTTTTAAGGCAAGTCAACTTCCATGCCGTCGAACGCTACCTCGGCGGCTACGCCGCGCTCCCGGGCCATTGCCTTAACGTCTGACAGGCGGGCGTCTTCATCGCCCGTGACGATCTGCGAGCCGCAGTGAGTAAAAATGGCGCGCGGGACTCCTTCTTTGTGGCACCATGTCAACTGCGTGCGCACGGGCGCGTGTCCTATGAGCGCGCCGCCGCGCTTGCGCACGAACGATCTTGCCACGGTGGCGCCGTCGCCGATGTAAAGGTTTATCTCGTCAAGAGCCGCTGCCCGGTCATGGATGTAGACCAGGTCGGGTGCGTAAAAGAACGACGCCCTGCCGC
>JACWAD010000092.1 GCA_014874175.1 Thermoleophilia bacterium | reverse complement strand
TTGATGTCTATATCTTACAAATATTTTATCGTAATGAATTATAATAAAGCAAGGAAACAGCGCTCAGGTGCGCCAAAGCGATCAGCGGCAGCGGCGCCCAGACGCTGCTCTCGCTCCTGGGGCGGGGGAAGACCAGGGTGGCCTTTTGCAGACACGGGACCTCAAAGAAACTGTGAAATGACGCCCTAGAAACATCTAAATTATAGCAAGTTCAGCTGCGGCCGGAACTGCTTTGCGTGATAGTCATAACTTAAGAAAAGGAACTTCATTAAGGAGATGGAACTCGCGTCATAATCGATTAAAGGCCACTTGAGCCTGCTGAGAAACGCAATTATGCCCTCGGATGAAAGTTGAATAGCCTCGCATAAATTAATAAAATTGGGTTAGTCGACTTCTCTTACGGTCTGACCATGGCTGAAAATAATAATTACTCTAAGCACCGGCATTTTCCTGGTATCCTTATGGCTCCAGGAGCAATCCTGGTCATGATCATCGCAGTTGCTGCAGTCATCCGCATCTGGGCTGCCCACACGCATCCTCTGATCATGAATGACGAGACCGTCTATGCGCGCATGGCCCAAAACCTGCGGGCAGGCCACCTTCCTTGGGATATTACCGGCAGTGCCGACACTATATGGACCCCGATTCTGCCAATAACCATGGCGGGCCTTCGACCTTTTGTAAGTAACATGGTCACGGCTGGCTATGTCGTTGACATCATCTTTGGCAGTTTGCTGCTCATTCCTACCTATTTACTGGGCATCGAGATGGTGAACAGGCGCGTTGGCCTCATGGCCGCAGGACTAATGGCCCTCTCCCCTTTGTTCGTAAATTTTTCATCCATGATTTACAGCGAAAGCATGTATGTTTATTTTTTCCTGTTTGCTGCCTTTTTTGGCTGGCGTTTACTAACAAGGAGGACGCTTTCTGCAGGCATCTTGGCCGGCGTTTCTCTCGGTTTTGCTTACATCGCGATTCCGTCGGCCATCATTTATTTGGTCATTCTGATAGTACTGGGCATGTTAGTGGCGCATTTTAGCCGTTCCTGGAAACAGCTGTTAAAGCCTTTGCTATTGATGATTGCTGTTTTTTTTGTTATAGGCTTTCCGTACATTTTCTTCCTGCATAGCCAGCTTCACCAATGGACTTTTACCGGCAAGGATGTAGCTGGCAAATCGGCCGCTATGGATAATGGGTGGGATACCACTGCCGGTTGGAATGACGGCGCCCTGGCTTTGACCCCTGATGGCACGGTAACGCAAATTGATCAAGTTGACCAAAATTCCGGCAGCGAAAACACCCTGGGCGCCCTGTTTCATCATCCCACACAGCGGCTCAAGACTTTTTACAATGATTTGCGGCGGCTGGAGCAAGGCGCTCCTCATATATTCTTCATTGGATTATTGCCGCTTCTTGGACTTGGCCTGTTTGTGGAAGACTGGAATCTTTCAAGAGCCAAACGGGTGGGGTATATATTCCTGCTGATCTTTCCAGCCGTACCCATGTTGGCGGTCTGGTTTGACAATAGTCGTTTTTTTATGCCTTTTGTGCCGCTAATAATGATATGGATTGCAAATGGCTGGCGGCAGCTGGAAATTTGGGGACAAAAGACGGTAACTCGGTTAACTAAGAACAGCAGAAACAACCGGCATTTTATAAAACTCGTACCCTGGGTTATCATGGCGCTGGTTGTTCTTCCAATATTGCCCGTAAGCCGCGGCACCGTGCTGGCTGAGTCCTACCCGGTGGGAATGAAAGAAGCGGGAGAAGCAATCAATAACGGCATGCTTAACCGACAGAAGCTCATGAGCATAGAGGTTTCCCCTGCATATTATGCAGATGATAACTGGGTAGAGCTGCCTGATGGCACATATGAGCAAATAACGGAATATGCCCGGGCACGCTATGTGGATTACATGGTCATTAGTGCCGGGGAAATCAAACAATGGCGGCCCCAACTTGAAGTCTTGCTTGAAGATAAATCCAAACATACCGAATGGTCGCTTTTCTCAATTCTTAACAAGGGCAGTGGTGATGATGAAACTTATGTCTTTGAATTGCAAAAATAAGTTTTTTCCTTCGGTATCTCCCCACATCCTCTACCAGCCGGCCGAGACCAAGGGCGTCAATGACAAGGTTGAGACACATATCAAACGACGATGACCGAGGCGGGCCAAGGAACCTTGCGCTCATGAGCACCAGCAAAAAAGAATACATGCGGATGTTTAACCGCGCTAATGATCTCACTGACGTTTTTTTACAGCGCGACGAGGTCCCCCCGTTTATCAAAGCAGCGGTGGAGCGCCTGGACCAGAGAGGGAAAGCCCTCGACATCGGCTGTGCCAGTGGTTTTTACTCAGTATACCTGGCCCAGCAAGGGTTCCAGGTGACCGGCATCGACTATATTCCGGCGGCGCTTAAGTTTGCCCAGGAAAGGGCCAGTCAGGCAGGAGTCGACATTGACTTTATCGAAGCCGACATCACCAGCTGGGAAAACCCGGAGAAATACGATTTTGTCCTTGATTCCGGCTGCCTGCATAACTTTACCCGCAGGCAGCGGGCGATGTACAGGGAAAGGTTCCCCAATTGGCTGGCGACGGACGCCACTTTCGTCTTGGTGCATTTTGGCAAACGGTCTTTTTTTGACATTGATTTACGCCTGGGCCGGAAAGTCAAGCGCGCCACTAGGGCAGGAACTGAAAGGTTATTTCTGCCGGAATTAAAAATGGAAGACTTTTACGCGGAGTCAGGCAACAGGGCGTTATTTTATTACCGGTTCATCAGGGAACAACTAAAATAAGAACTTGGCATGCGCTCCCTCTCCACAAGCGGAAGCCCTTTGTTTATTTACCCTGACCAGCCTACCGGGAGTTTCATCGCTTTGAGCTTCCTTATCACCTGTGTAGCCTTCTCGCGCGCCGCCTTCTTTTCTTCCTGGACGCGGACAGCTTTGAGCATGGTGGCCACCTTGCGGACCTTGCCGGAGGGCCGACGCTAAAGACGTTACAATAGAAGTGCACCGTGCGGCGCCGTCAAGCAGCTTCGGGGTAGAAGTCAGCCAAGGATTCGGTAGCCCCAGGCAGGTATCGGATACAAAGAGCCTGATCCCTTTGAGGCCGCGGTCCTTCAGATACCGGGGAATACCTCTCAAACTCAAACGGAAACAGTAAGACCGGCCCTGCCTACATGAGACTTATTTATGCCGAACCCGCCTCCGATTTTCTAACTCTTCCCGCTACCGCTTTGTAAAGTTGAAAGACTCGCCATTCCACCGGAAACGAATATAACTTGTGGGATAATCTTAACTTGGCCATCTGGCGGAGTAGAAAACGCACCCAATAAGTTGGCAAAACCTTCTGCCAGCCGGGAATTTCCTGATGAATCAAGGGTAAATAAAAATGACTGAACTGCAAAATCCTGTCTTTTAACTTGGGGTCTATCCAGGTACCCCGAAAAGTCGCAAAGTCGAAATCAGTCCATTCCTCAAGAGACCGGGGATCCTTAAAACCACTTTTCACGGCCTCTGGATACAATTTTGATCCAGGATACGGCAAGAAGAAAGCAAAAGGGTCCATATAATTTCGGGATGGTTCGTTCAATTTCTGGACTAGTTCCATGGTCGCATCCACATCCTCAGCAGTTTCAAAGGGAAAACCTACCATTATTGAAAAGGCCATTTTGACCCCGTACTGGCGGCAAAGTTCATGGAGCTTCAGAACATCAGCCACGCCCGCGGCTTTGTTAATCGTTTCCAGAGTATGGCTGGAACCGGATTCGACGCCGACAAAAACGCGGTTAAGGCCGCTTTCCCTCATCAATTCCCAGAGTTCCGGGCTGTAGCGGGAAAGCTGAAAAGCCGTCCCCGAGCCGGCCCATGGGATTTTCAGGTTTCGCTTTATGAAACCCTCGCAAACCTTCCTGGTCCGCCGCGGGTTCACGAAAAAATTGGCATCAACGAAGTGGATACCCTTCAGGTGATAAGTCTCAACCAATTTTTCAACATCATCCAAAATACGTTCAGCCGACAAACCCTTCCAGCGACGGTTAAACATCGCCAGTTCACAACAAAAAGCACATTCGTGAGGACAGCCCAGGCTGGAAATAAAGCTCATGGTTCTGGCGCTAAGATCATCGTCACAGAAATAGCGCTCAGCCTCAACTAAGGAATACGGAACCGGAGGAAAATTGTCAAGATCCACCGGAGGGCGGCCGGGGTTGGAGACAGGTCGGCCATCTTTCTTATAAGTCAGACCATTAATTGACTCCAGGTTCCCCTCACCCCTGAAATAAGCCAGCAGCTCCTGAAAAGTAAGCTCACCCTGGCCTCGGACAACATAATCAACCAAAGGGTGAGCGACGGTCTGCTCGGGCAATAAAGACGGATGATATCCACCCCAAACTATCGGCAGATCGGGTTTCAATTTGCGCGCCAGAGCAGCAATTTTTAATCCGTCTTTTATCTGATAGCCGGTCAAAGAGCTAATCCCCAAACATAGGGAATCCTCTTCTAGGGCTTGCCGGATCAGGACTTCATAATCTTGGTCAGCAACAAATCGGAAATCGAAAATCTTAGGATTATAGCTTTGCTGAAGCGGCGCGGCGAGGGCCATAACAGAAAGAGGAGCCCAGACTGCACGTGGAGTCAGGCTTGTTTTTGGGTAAGCAAGTGATACTTTTTCAGGGTCAGACATGAGATTCTAGGCTACCTAAACTATATAGTTATCATATTTTATTAAAAGGGGTAGTTTCTAGCAATTTAACATAAATTGACTCGTTACTCAAAAAGAGCCAAATCGGAAAAAGAAAGAACTCTGCTTGCATCTGTCCCCGGCAGAGTAACGATGATAGCGAATTGATAATTTAATATATATTTGCTTGCCAGGAATGAAAGTAGCTCGATAGAGTAAGCCAATGACCAGAGTTTCAAACTCTTAACGGCCAAACCCTTTTTCCCCTATGAGCACAATCTCTTCACCAGCGCATGGTTTTAGCTGTAATACCACCAATTCAACGGCCTGCAGCCCTTTCGCTCCCAGGCGGTCCTTGAGTGGCGGGCGGCTGCCCACGTCGTAATGGCCGGTGCGGCTGATTGACCTGTCGCTGATATAAAGGGAGCCGGAATGGCGGAGGGTGGTCATTATCTTCGCCTTGTCAAATCCTGCCTGTACGGCCAGCCGCTTCAGCGATGGCGCCGTAAAAACATAAAGGTGCCGGGGCGAGTCCATGAACATCAGATCCGCGTTTTTAAAAACCCGGTGGCCGAAGCTGCCAATGTTGGGAGTGATAAAAACCATGCGGCCGCCTGGCTTCAGAATGCGGTGTACTTCCCGCATGAGGTTCTCCGGCTCGTAAACGTGCTCGATGACGTGATTGGAAATGACTGCGTCAAAATAATTATCAGGAAAATGCTGCTCCCCAAGCTCACCCAGGTTGACCTTCATGCCTTTGCTTTCAGCGTTTTTCTTGGCATCCGGATCGCGGTCAACTCCCTCCGCCCCCCAGCCCAGTTCGCACATGATTTTTAGTTGCTGGCCGCTGCCGCTGCCTATCTCCAAGAGCCTGCCGCCAGGGATAGCAGACAAATAAAAAACATTTGAATCAAGGTTGGCGCGCCAGCCGGGATGAACATAAGCCAGATAACCAATCATCCGCCTCCATCCTTCCACTGCTCCCCGATAATAGCCATACTTGTTTCTGTGGTAGCCCTTTTTCACCAACCGGTAAAGACGCTGCCCCATGCTGTCTGATTGCTCTGCTTTTTCAATCCATCGCGCCGACGCCGAGCCATGGTGCGTGAAATAATTCTGATAAGCTTTAGGCAAATCTTCCTCAAGAGGCATCGGATCAAGCCAGACCAGGCGGCAGTCACGGTTACTACACTTTCTTGAGCTCCATTTGCCGGGAACGCCAAAAAAAGCGTCCTCAAGGTCGCGGTAAAATATCTTGCCCGTAGAGCCGCAAACAGGACACCTGGGGCAAGGCTTTGATCGAATTTCAGCCTCGTAAGAATTCAATTACAGCTTTTTCCTCCGGCGCCTGTTCCATAAAAGCGATGTAACGACAATAGCTGTTGTTGGCAAAGTCGTCAAAATAAAACCGTTTCGAGATTGTAAGGAGGGGCTCTCCCTCTATCAAGCTGGCATCGGGAACAAATAAATGGCTGACTTCGCCCTCATCGATTTTATACCAGAGATGAGCGCCTGGCACTAAAACGCCTCCGGGATAGCTTTGGGCTGCCACAACCCTGATCACCGAGCCTGCGGCGAATTCTTCGATTCTCTCCCTGGCATAAATTTCCTCTCCCTCAAACATCTTGATAAGCAGGATCTGGGGACCCCGGTCGCCCCATTTGGGGACGTACCTGACCGAGGCGGCCAGCATGGATTCAATCAGCGGATTGCCGATCTCAAAAAATGAACAGGGGCGAAAGGGTTTGCCGGCCGAAAATCCAAATTCTACCTCACCGGCAATGACAAAATTACTTTTTAAGTCAAAACCGGCTTCACTGCCACGAATCCTCACATCCGGATCAGGCCTGAGCGACCTGGAGCCCTGTGGAATGCCGGTATTTCCGGCATGCGTTTGCGGGACTCCATGAAAGCCCTGAAACCCCGAGTCTTCAAAAAAAGCGCTGTTCCCGGCAAGGTCAAAGACCAAATTTTCCCTGATCCCGCTGGCGGGGCTCCAAGACCATGACACCTCTTCATCCTTGACTTCAACCACCGAATCCTGCTCCCGGGAGTTTCCCCCGCGGTAGACGCGGTAGCGGAAAGCCATCGGGTCCCTGTCCCAGGCAAGCGCAATCTTGCGGTGCCGCCGCCCGGTTTTGGCGCTAACCTCATAAGAAGCCGGGCTTTCGCGTCCCTGTTCATCCACCGAGCTTACCCGGTAAAAATATTTCGCCGGTTTCAATGCCCTGCTCAGCGAACCTCCGGGAACAGGACTGGCGCTTAAATGCTGCGGGGTTCCGGCCGAAACCCAGCGGCAACCCGGCGAATCACCATCAAAATATGGCGTAAAGAAATCCTTGGCTTCAGCCATGAATGCATCAAAGTAGCAGAGGCCAGCAAATGCCTCGGACAGAATTTCCAGAATGTAAGCCGCGGTCCCTGCCGGCAGCTTCCAGATAAACCCATCCCTCAGCCAGCCATCGTCAAGGCTTTTAACCATTGCCGACTGGTTGCCCAGCAAGGAGCCATCACCTCCAAAAGCAGTCGAACGGAGCTCGATAGTTCCTGAAGAATAGGCAGGGCAATAATGGTAAAAGGTAATCGCCCTGCTCTCAGCGCCTGTTACCGGAATCTTTTCCTTAAGGCCGGCTTGCAGCCCGCTCTGGCCCGATCCCTCGATTTTCAGGGAACGGCCGCCGGTGAAAACTTTAGACGAATCAAGACTGGCGCCCTCCCCCAGACTCCAGCCGCTGCTGTCAAATTTAGGGTCGGTGATCTCGTTGACTCCGCCCTTGAAAACCCCCATTCCTTTAACCTTGTCAAAAATAACAGCCCCGTCAGTCTTCAGAGTCTCAAACGGAATCTCGCTGCCGGCACTAAAAAGTTTTCGGCGGCGGAAATCGCAAAAAAGCTTTGCCGTTTCTTCTGATATCAGCACAGGGTCATTCATTTGGCCGTTAGCATATCCTTGCTAATATCCGCGCAGGGCGTCTATCTGGGAGCCCAGGCGGCGGAATCTCCGGGTGCGCGCCAGCCGCTGCATGAGCCTCCACTCAACCGGCAGACGGTAAAAGTCAAACCGGCAACGAAGAGCCGCCAGCCAGTGCAGGGGCAGAAGCAACGGTTTCCACCTTAGCTCCGCCAGATACCGGCGCATTTGCCTGTTGGGATAGGCAAAAGGAAAATAAAGATTGTTGCAGCGCTCCACCAGGTCCTTTTCCTTTTCGGTGATCCAGGTCGTGCTGACGCTGGTAGATTCCCAGTCAGCCCATTCTTCGGTTTTCTGCGGTAGCCTCAAGTTGAGCTTTAGTGCTATATCATAAATAGGCGTACCAGGATAGGGGGTTACATAAAAAGTGATGGTGACAATTTCTGGATGTGCCCGGCGCATTTGTTTGATCAGCATCAGAGTCTGCCAAACTTCGTTTGCCGCCTGCGGCAAGGCTTTAGGAAAACCGACCATGAATGCATAGACGCCCCTGACTCCTGCCCTTTTCAGATTCTTGTTTGCCCCGATGGCTTTTTCCGGCGAAACACGCTTGTCAATCAGCTCAAGAATTGACTTTGACCCTGACTCGATGCCGATTCCTATTTGAACGCAGCGCGTTTGCCTCAAAAGATCGGTGAAGCCAGAATCCATTCTGTTTATTTGTTCGGCGCGTGCCGCGCCGCTCCAGGTCATTTGCAAGCCGCGTTCTTGCCAAAGGCTGAGGATCTCTTCCATCCTCTTATTACTGCCAAATAGATTGGGGTCAGAAAAAGTAATGTGCTCTAGACGATAGCGCCGATCAAGTTCCTCGATCTCGTTGACAACCTGCACCGCCGTGCGTCCGCTCCATTTGCCATAAATTTCGGGCTCAACACAGAAAGTGCATTTAAAAGGACAGCCCTGGCTCGAGATAAACTGCAAGGCGCGTCGGCCGCCATTTAACTTGAAAAAGCGCTCTATGTCCAGAAGCTCATAAGGTGCCGGCGGGAACTTGCTTATGTATTCCATGGGCCGGTTGATATTGTTGACAATTTCTCCATTTTTTTCTCTATAAGTGACGCTAGCCACATTTGCAAAACCGGCGCCGGCCTCGATGCGACAGACCAACTCATTGAAAGTAATCTCTCCCTGGCCGCGGACGACGGCGTCCACGTATGGCTCGGAGGCCGTTAATTCCGGCAGCAATGAAGGATGATAACCTCCCCAGATTACTGGCAACCTGGGATAGTTTTCTTTTAGCAACTGAGAATAATACGCCGAGCGCTTTAGCTGGAAGCCGGTGATTGTGCTCACGCCCACACAGATTGCATCCTTGGCTGCCGCAATCAGGGAACGCTCGGGGTCTTCATGGAGTCGTTCATCAATCAGCGTGACATGGTATCCGGCCGCATGCAGCGGAGCCGCGACCGCCAATATCGCCAGCGGCAATTCAAGGGAGTAACCGGTGATTTCAAGGGGCTGAGGAAAAAGCAGGACGACATTCGGCTTTGTAATTTGCACCATAACTGAATTACTGAATGATTCGACTTTGTATAATTGACCTTAAGAATTACGCCTGGTGGGCGTCAGTCTCCGTAATCCTCGGCCGTCCTATCTTCCTTAATATCCGCGGAAATATATGGGCCAAAGAGCGGCCCGCCTTCCAGGCCCGGAAAGCAGTCCCATGGTTTTCCAGGAACCGCATCATAGGCCACCAGCGTCGATTCCGTTTCGCGAAGGTAAACATCAGATCACGGAGACGGACCAGATATTCACTGGAGAGGCCAGGTTGATTGAGGACAGAACCTTTCCAGATCTCCGTCAGACGCGCGTGATCTTTTTCAATCAGACCTTTTTCGAGGCAATAATTATAAAAAGGCGTTCCCTGAAATGGATAAAAAATGGTGATCTGAAAAACTTCGGGCTGGAGCAAGTTGATCAAGTCCATAGTATCCTGGATTTTGGCGCGGTCTTCATGCGGCAATTCGATCATGACAAAAGCAAAAGTTTTGATATGATTGCTTTTTGCAATCGCGACTGCATCGATAACCTGTTCTTGAGCTGTCTGACGATTAAGCATTTCCCGGCGGTAATGTTCGTTGCCTGATTCCAGACCGAAGGACATGCAATTAGCGCCGGCACGCCCGAGCATCCCCATGATTTCCTCATTGACCGTCTCCGGCCTGGTACTGAATGAAAAGGGGAGCTTGATATGTTTGTAGAGCTGGCAGAATTCTTTCAGGCGACGGCGGTTAAGAATAAATGTCTCGTCAACAAACCGGACATAATCAATTTGTCTTTCTTTTATAAGTTTGTTTATCTCTGCGATAATCCTTGGCGCTGATTTCTCGCGGTGAAACCTGCCTTTGCCCTTGTAAATCTCCTTCATTGCCGGCGTCAGGTAGTATGGGCAGGCGTAAGGACATCCTCGCGACGTTTCCAGATCGCCAAATATCCGTGCCGCCGGATAAAAAATCTGATGGTAATGCTGCCTGAAATGACGCTCATCCCAAATATCCCACCGCGGCAGAGCAAGGCTGTCCATATCCTGGACCAGATTCCTGACATCGTTTTTATAAATCTGGCCATTCTGCTTGACCCAAAGGTTTGGCATGTCCGCAAGCGAGACTCCCAAACTGAGCCGATCCAAGAGATCAAGGATCGCCTCTTCCCCCTCCCCACGCACGAGCATATCAACCCGTTTGTCCGCGATGACTTCATCAGGAGCGATTGTCGCGTGTGGCCCGCCGATCACAACCGGAACGCTCGCATGCGCCATTCTCAGGATAGCCTGAGCTGTCTCCCATTCCGTACTGCGACAGGATACGCCGATAAGATCGGGCTGATACTCGTCCAGGGCGCACCGGTATGCCACCGGCACATCGGCATCCTGGAGAAAAGTGATGTCAAATAGCCTGCTGTCGTGGCCTGCGCGCTCCAGCGTGCCAGCCAGAGAGCTTAAGTCGACCTGCGGTGAGCGGGCCCGAGCCACATTTGGATAGATAAAAAGAACCTTCATCAATTTGACAAGTTGTTCGTACTAATCCAATTTCATTATAACAGCAGAGCCGGTAAGGTTTGGTCGCGCCCTTAAACTTCTGTAAATTCTAACAGCCGCGAGAGGAAGAGCGGCCATCGTCTCCAAGATATTCGGTGACCAAACCAATATCAAAGGAGGAGACGATGGCCAAGTCCAACGCTAAGGGTAAAAAGGGTCTCG
>JACWAD010000091.1 GCA_014874175.1 Thermoleophilia bacterium | reverse complement strand
GGGAATTTATCGAACCCCTGATTAAATCGGGGCCGATTTCAAAATCTTTTTTATTTGCGGTAAAGGGCAGCCACTGTTTCCGCGGCCTATTTCACGATGTCCATCGTTTGTCAATAGTGGTACGAAACCTTTGCTGGCAATGTTTGTTTCGCGTACCGGCGGGAAATGATTAACTATGGAAAAAATCATAAAAACAGATGAAGAGTGGCGGCGGCAGCTCAGCCGCGAAGAATACCGGGTTACCAGGAAAGGCGGGACGGAGAGGGCCTTTTCGGGAAAGTATGATGACTTTTTTGAGCCCGGTGTTTTTCATTGCGTCTGCTGCGGGCTGGAGTTGTTTTCCTCCGAGACAAAATTCCATTCAGGCACCGGCTGGCCCAGTTTCTGGGCTCCCATCGACGAGACGCATATAATTACCGCCCGGGACGCGAGCCTGCCTGAGGTGCGCACAGAAGTAAAATGCGCCCGCTGCGAAGCCCACCTCGGCCATGTATTCAGTGACGGGCCCTAGCCAACCGGCCTGCGCTATTGCATCAATTCAGCGGCGCTTAAGTTTGAGCGGGTAGACCAGCTGGCGCCGGCGCCGGGCTCGGGCGCCTCGGCCTGGACGGCTGTCCGCCGGCCCTCCGGCGACCCGGGCTGCCGCACCTAGGTCCAGGCTTCCAGCCGCCCGGCCCTTTAGCTTTTCAGATTGATGAACTGCAGCGGCAGGCCCAGGTCTTTTGCCTTGAGCATGCCTATCACCGCCTGCAGGTCATCAATCTTCTTGCCGCTGACGCGCACCTGGCCTTCCATGATCTTGGCCTGGACCTTGAGCTTCATTCCCTTGATCAGCTTCACGATCTGCCTGGCGCTGTCGGCCTCGATGCCGTCGATAATGCGGATATCGCGCTTGAGCATGTCCCCCGCGGCCGGCTGGATTTCTCCTGGGTCCATCGCCTTGGGATCGACGCGGCGCTTGGAAAAACTTGTGGAAAGCTCGGCGTCAATGGCCTTCATTTTCATGGAGTCTTCCGTGACGACTTGAATCTTCTTGTCCCGTTTGTCAAACGTCAGCTGCGACCGTGACTTGCGGAAATCGTAGCGGGTGGCGATCATCTTTTTTGTCATATTGACAGCGTTGTCAACTTCCTGCATGTCGATTTTATTGACGATATCAAAAGTAGGCATCCGGCTTCCTTTCGCTGGTTCTTTCTTTTTGCCTGTTCTGCCCGTCCCCGCCCTTCTCTTTTCCCTCCCTCCTTGCCCCGCGCAGCCGCCAGGGCGCCAGCAAAATAAGCAGCGCCGCCGCCAGCAAAAGATCACGCAGGGTGACCTCGGCGACCATGAAGCGTCGCATGGCAACGAGCTGGGGATAATGATAGGGAAATTCAAACTGCGTCAGCAACAGTGCGCCAAGGTAAAGCCCTACGATCCAGTTCCTGCCGGCGCCAGTCACGAGCGGGATCAGCGGCAACAGCCAGATTACATATTGCGGTGAAAAGACCCTGCCCAGCAGGATGAAGGAAGTAAAAGGCCAGCGTGGCCACAGGCGGGTATTCGATGTAGAAATCCCTGTAGGGGATCAGGCCGGAAGCAATCCGCCGCCCATAGATGAAGTAGAGGTAGACGCTGCTGCCGGGCTTGTCTTTAAACCAGAGGTGATTAAAGAGCAAGAACCAGATCAGCACCTGCAGAAGCAGGAACCCTGCCACGACCATCCAGAATCCACGGCTGGCGGCAAGCCACCGGCGCAGGCTCGTCTGCGCCGGCGGCGCAGGCGGCGGCTCCACCACATCGCTTGCGTTCATCCTCGGCGATCACTACCTTTCTGGCGGAAATGCCTTACCTGGCAGCCTGACGCCCGGTTTGTCTGAGAGACTGTTTCAGAATAAACTGCTGGAACAGGCTTAGTTAGACAAGGCCAGTTCCAGCTCCAGCGTCACCGGGTCCACGGGCCTGCCCCTGACCTTCAAATGCTCCTTGTTGATATCAATGGCAAGCAGCATCGCCCGGTCCACATCCGTAAAAGCGAGCCTCCTGAGCTCGGCGGAGCGGGGAAGTTTACGGGCAGGTTCAATCATGTCAGCCAGGAACAACAGTTTATCGGAGAGGGTCATTTGCGGGTGGCCGGCGGTGTGGTAAAGCACAGCGCTGAGAACTGGTCCCTCGCTAATCCCAAGCTCACGCCGGGCCATTTCAGACGCCAGCATTCCATGCAGCAGGATGGGATAGCTGCGGTCAATCTCACGCACAGGCAGCGCCCATTCCTCGGCGGCGGCCAGCATCCCGGCGCCGGTCATTCCCCGGGCCGCGTCATGCACCAGCGCCGCCAGCTCAAGTGGTCCCGCCGCCGCGCCATGGGCAGCGGCCAGCTCCGGCACCAACTCCATCACACGCAGACTATGCCGGAACCGCTCCTCGTCAACCTTTGCCGCCAGCCACGCCTGGAGGATTTCTCTAAGCTCCTCGTTCATAGTAATAATAGTAATATTGACTTGACTGTCTGCTTCCGTGTGGGGGGGCGGCCCTGCGGGCCGCCCCCCGCGCATACACCATTGCTTATATTCTAGCAACGGCAAGCCCAATTATCAGCGGCGCGAAAACTTGGCCTCGATCTGAAGCGCCTCGCTGCCGGGACAGTTGAAACGTATCTCGCTGGCGCCGGACGGCAACGGCAACGTCAGCACCGCCCTTACCTCGTTGTCAATTACCACCGCCGCCCTGAGCGGCGACCCGCTGCCTCCCCGCCCCAGCGAGTCAAGCCTGCGCACTGCTGCACCGGTGAGCGCGATCTCGACGAAGGGATTCCCGCTGGCGTCGGTGCCGGGGTTGGTGACGCTAATGACGTCCTGGCTTGTCAGAACATTATCCTGTTTTAAAAACCAGGGGATAAACATTTCTTTTCCGTAGTAATCGAGCTGAATGTTGCCGGCGTCGTCGCGCTCAAGCTGGCGGAGAATGACATCTCCCGGCTGCGGCAGCGGCATCCGGGGGCCAGCCTGCGCCTGCCGCGATGGGCCCTCATCAACCAGAAGCAGTTGCAGTTGAGGCCGGGAGTCAGCTCCCGTGGCACCCGCAGCCAGGCCGGCGCTGCCGCATCCGGCGAGGGCCGGCGCCGCCAGGGCCAGACAGGCGGCCAGCAGCAGAACCTGTTTCATTTTGGACGTGAGGTTTTAATCAGTGACTTAAAATCACGCGGCAGCGGCTTGTCGGCGACTATGAAATCGTAAAGCTCGTCCGCCAGCCGGGGGGAATGAAAAAGGACCTGCTGAAGGCCCCTCTGGCGGTACTCAAAAAAATACTCCGGCTTTACCCTGAGCGCCCTGGCGATAACCTTGATGACCGCGTTTGAGGGCACCGGGCGCGTGCCGCAGGCCAGATGGTTCAGATAGCCTGCCGAAAGCTTTGTCCGGGTCGCCAGCCGCCGGTAGCTGATCTTGCGCAACTGCATCAACTCCCTGAGGGCATCCGGAAACGGCAGCGCCGCGTTGGGAGGCTCTTTGGAGGAAACCGGTTTCATTTTATCAGCTCCTCGTTTACCTGCGAAAGAAAGGTTTTCACGGCCCTGGCGGCAATATCGACCTCGCCGGCGTCGCGGACCATGCTGATCAACTTGCTGCCGATGATGACGCCGTCGGCATGGCGGGCTACCGCGGCAGCCTGCTCCGCGGTTGAGACGCCAAACCCAACCGCCAGCGGAACGTCTGTCCTTTCCCTGACCCGGGCCAGGAAATCGGGCAACTGGTCGCTTAAGGCGTCGCGGGCGCCCGTCACCCCGGCGACTGAGACGCAGTATATGAACCCTGACGCCCGGGCGGCAATCATGCCGATGCGCTCGCCGGTGCTCGTAGGCGCAACCAAAAGAATCACATCGACGCCACGGGCGCGGCAGACGTCAATAAATTCTGACGCTTCGTCAACGGGAAGGTCCGGCACGATCAGCCCGCTGACGCCGGCGGCCGCGGCTGCCTCCGCAAACCGCTCCTGGCCGTAGGCAAAAATGCAGTTGTAATAAACCAGCAGCACCACCGGCAATCTGCTGCTGTAACGGGAGGCCAGCGTAAGAACATCATCTGGCGTCACTCCCGCATCCAGGGCTTGCTGCGCCGAGGCCTGAACGACGGGTCCGTCGGCAAGCGGATCGGAGAAAGGAACGCCCAGCTCGATCATGTCGGCGCCGCCCTCGATGAAGGCGTCGAGCAGGTGCCCGCATGCGTGCATGCTCGGATAGCCGCCGGTAATGTAAGGCATCAGGAGCGCCTTTTTGCGGCGCTTTTCAAACAGTTTCCCCAGAGCGCTCACAGCAGCTCCAGCATCCTGGCGGCCTGGTAGACGTCCTTGTCGCCGCGGCCGCTTAAGTTGACAATTATCAGATCTTCATGAGTGAAACGGTCAATGTGCCTGGCAAGATAGGCAATTGCGTGCGCGCTTTCCAGCGCCGGGATAATGCCTTCCGTTCCCGAGAGCATGGTGAAAGCGGCAAGCGCCTCGGCGTCAGTGACGGAATCGTAGCGCACCCTGCCCTCGTCATGCAGGAAAGAGTGCTCCGGGCCAACGCCTGGATAATCAAGCCCGGCCGAGATCGAATGCGCTTCCAGAATCTGGCCGTAAGCATCCTGAAGCACGTAAGACAGCGAACCGTGCAACACGCCCCGCTCTCCACGCTCAATGGACGCGCCGTGCCTGCCCGTGTCCAGCCCCTCTCCCCCGGCCTCAACGCCGGTCAGGCGGATGTATTCTTTCTCAAGAAAAGGGGCGAACAGGCCCATGGCGTTGCTGCCGCCTCCAACGCAGGCAATCAGCTCCGTCGGCAGCCGCCCCTCGGCCTCCTGTATTTGAGCCAGCGCCTCACGTCCGATGACGCTCTGAAGCTCTCGCACGATAGCCGGATAGGGAGCCGGCCCGGCAACGGAGCCAATCACGTAATAAGTGTTTTCCACATTCGTGACCCAGTCGCGGATGGCGTCATTCATGGCGTCCTTGAGCGTGCGGCTGCCGGAGCTTACGGGGATTACCTCGGCGCCTAGCAACTTCATCCGCACCACGTTCAGCTCCTGGCGGTCGATGTCTTTCTCGCCCATGTAAATGGCGCAGGGAATGCCGAAAAGGGCCGCGGCGGTGGCGGTGGCCACGCCGTGCTGGCCAGCGCCGGTCTCTGCGATAACGCGCGTCTTCCCCATCTCGACGGCAAGCAGGAGCTGTCCGACTGTATTGTTGATCTTGTGGGCGCCCGTGTGGCACAGGTCTTCCCGTTTAAGATAAATGCGCGGGCCGCCGAGCCTGGAGCTGAGGCGCTCGGCAAGGTAAAGCGGCGTTGGCCGCCCGACAAAATTCTTTAAAAGCGCTTTCAGCTGGGACCGAAAGACGGGATCGTCGCGCAGCCTTTCGTAAGCGGCGGCAAGCTCGTCCAGGGCGGGAATGACTGTCTCCGGAACGTAACGGCCGCCGTAGGGGCCAAAGCGGGCCGGGATGCTCATCGCTTCATTTCTTTCAAGATGTCAAACAATCTTTCCATTTCGCCTGGGTCTTTTATCCCCGGCGCCGACTCAATACCGCTGGAAACGTCAACAGCATAAGGACCGACAGCGTCCAGCGCATCAAGTATGTTTTCCGCGTTTAAGCCCCCCGAAAGAATCAGCCTGCCCGAGCGCGTCTCCTCCGGCAATGCCGCCGCCAGGCCCCAGTCGAAAGCCTTGCCGGTACCGCCGCGGCGGTTCGGTTCATAAGTATCCAGCAGAACAAGACCGGTGTCAAATGAGGCAACGCCTCTTGCAAGCTGCCCAGCCTCGCTCACCCTGAGCGCCTTGATGACAACCACGCCGGCCAGGTCCGCAACCTGGCGGCATTGCTTCGGCGTCTCCTCGCCGTGCAGCTGCACGGCCGTCAGGCCGCAGACGCTCACGGCGGCGGCCACGGCTTCCGGAGACTCGTTGACAAATACTCCAACTTTTTCTATACCTACGGTGGCGGCAGCCATGATCTCTCTGGCCTGCTCAATTGTAACCCTCCTGGGGCTCTCGCGGGCAAGGATGACGCCGACGGCCCAGGCGCCCGCCCTGGCGGCAGCCGCCGCGTCACCCGGGCTGGTAATACCGCATATCTTTATTCTGGTTTTAAGTTTCAAGGTTTCCAGTTCTCATGCCCATGACGATTATTTACTGGTTGTTTATCAAGCACTGACAGGTTTCTTGGTTCATCCAAAGTCCAAAGTCAAAAGTCCGGCATCCGTTTTTTGGCCGTGCGCTCCTGCGGGTATTTGCCAAGTTTTTCCTGTTAATCCAGAATCCAGAGCCAGCATCTCAGATTAATTCTATCTGACCTCTTTGCCAGGGGGAATAAAAAAAGCCCGGGAGGCCGGGCCGCGGTCGCGCCGTATTTTCCTGATCGATCTTCCGCGCCTCAAATTTACTCGTGAATGTGAATCGACGTGCCCAGCGGCACCCAGTTAAAGATGTGATGGGCGGTGGCGACCGGCAGTCCCACGCAGCCGTGGCTGGAGCGGACGCCGAAGACTGTGGCCCAGTAATTGCCGTGCATGGTGTAATCGCCGTCAAAGACCATCACCCAGGGAACATGGGGGGCAAAGTAACCGGGTCCGCGCATGTCCACGGAGGCGATCTTTGCATATATAGTGAAATCTCCCAGCGGTGTGGGGCTGCCGACAGCGCCGCTGGCGCACTGGTAGCTTTCAATCGGGTTGCCGTTCTCCAGCAGCGTCACCGTCTCGGTGGAAACGTTGACGTCGATCGACTTTGCCGGCGCCGTTGTGAAGGTGGCCGCCTTGTCACCATCGACAAAGCCGCTGCTGACGCCATGGAACGCCTGGGCTCCGCCCTTGAGCATGATCGTCACGTCCTGAAAATGATCCCAGCCCTTGGCGGGAACAAAGGCGAGCTGGTTGGGCTGCGACCAGGTGAAACTGCCGGCCACTTTTGGGTTAACAGAAACAAGCTGCCCGGCCATCTGCGGATTGGAGACGGGCTCGCTGAATACTATTGTCGGATGGGCGTCTGTGCTGGCGTTGGTGGTGCTGTCGGCCGGCGAGAATGAAACCCCCAGAGCCGCCGGCGTACTCAAGGTGGCGGCCACCGGCTTGTTCATCTGCACGCCGGTTTTCGAGGTGGCCGCGGTGATTGTCAGCGCATACGTCTTGCCCTGTTCAAACCTGGCCAGGGAGATGACCGCCATGCGGCCGCCGTCACTGAGCCTGGATGTGCTCTTAACCCCGTCCAGTTGATAATTGAAGCTGCTGATGGGAACATTCCATTTCAGTTGCAGATCCTGGCCGTCCCTTACAACCAGGCCGTCCTTGCTCACAACCGGCATGGGTGTAATCAGCGTGGTAAACGTCGAAGTCTCCTGGAGATGTTTGTCGGAGATCCCCGCGAGACCGATCTTCTTGACCGTGCCGCTGACTGTAACGGTGTACTCTGCATTTGTCACCAGCGGGTTTGAGCCATCAGCCGCCACAAATTTACCGTTTTGCAAATGGCCCTCGATTATGCGCCCGTTGTCGCGGGAGCCGTCCGGAGCAATCTTCTTCTCCATGACGCTTACCGAGGCAATGGAAGCGCCCCAGTGGCTGGCTGAGATTTCAAGCGACTGCTGCTGCGGGTTAATCTCGCTGGCGCCACTGGCGGGGCTGATGGCGATTCCGGGAGGGAAAACAACCAGCACAAGCACAACAGCAATTATCACCATGGCAACCAGAAAACCGACGACGATGGCAGCAATTTTTCTGGGCGCCATCGACAAAAACCGTGGCACTTTGGGAAACTCAGCCTGTTTTGCAGCTTCTCTGCCCAGCTTTACCGCCCTGCCTGAATACTTGTCAAGGTGGCTCCGGGAGCCTGTCTGGATTTGCGTTTTTTAGTTTACCCCGCGGGCGCCGCTGTCTAACCTCCGCCTGCCCGCACAAAGACGAGCCGATCAAACACCCGTCTTCCCTCTTCCGCATAAACTAAGGAAGTATAACAAATCGGGGCAGCTTGTTTCCAGATAATTTATAATTACCTCAAGTTTAACAAGTTCCTTCTTTTACTCTTTTTTTGCGCAGGGGCAAGGCATGCCGGGCCCCGGCAACAGTAAATTTCACATAGAGGGAATTAACATGCAAGAAGATCCCGCCGTTGACTCATATTCGCCAGGCGAATCCAGGGAAACCAAGATCCTGGTTAGCAGATGCCTGACCGGTTATCCCTGCAGCCACGACGGCAAGGGACGCCTCAATAAAAAAATAAGGCGCATGGTCGACACAGGCGCCGCCGTGCCTGTCTGCCCGGAGCAACTGGCGGGCCTGCCGTCGCCGCGGGAAGCAGCCGAGATAGAAGGCGCCGGCGGAGCCGCGGTCCTGGACGGTGAAGGGCGCGCCCTCGCGCGCACGGGAAAAGACCTGTCTGGCGCCTTTGTAGCCGGGGCGCAAAAGACGCTTCAGATTGCCCGCCAGCACGGTTGCCTAAAAGCGGTGCTTAAGGCCAGGAGCCCCTCCTGCGGCCGGGGGCAAATTTACGACGGCAGCTTTAGCGGCCGGCTTAAAGGCGGCAGCGGCGTCACGGCGGCGCTGCTGATGCGCACCGGAATCGAGGTTGTAACCGATGAAGAAATATAAAGCTATCGCGCTGCTTTCGGGCGGTCTGGACAGCCGCCTGGCGGTCAGGATGATGCTTGACCAGGACATCGAGGTGGAGGCGGTCAATTTCGTCACCATTTTTTGTACCTGCACCGCCAAGAACAGTTGCAAATCCGAAGCCCGCAAGGCGGCGGCGGACTTTGGCATTCCCCTGAAAGTGCTCAACGCCACGGACGAGATCCTGGCGGCGGTGCGCCAGCCGCGGCATGGCTTCGGCCGCGGACTTAATCCATGCCTGGATTGCCGCATCAGCATGTTTCGCCGCGCCGGGAGCCGCATGCGGGAGGCAGGCGCCGATTTTATGGTCACCGGCGAGGTCTGGGGCGAGCGCCCCATGTCGCAGCGGCCTGACGCACTCCGCACCATCGAGCGGGAGTCCGGCCTTGAAGGACTTATTGTGCGGCCGCTGTCAGCCCACCTGTTTGAGCCCAGCCTGCCGGAGCAGCAGGGCTGGGTAGACCGCGGCCGGATGATGGCGATGGCGGGCCGCTCGCGCAAGCCGCAGATGCAGCTGGCGGCTGAGCTCGGCGTGAGGGATTACCCTTGCCCGGCAGGAGGTTGCCTGCTCTGCGACCGCAACTTTGCCGCCCGCCTGCGCCTGCTGCTGGCGGAAGACCCGAAGCCCGAGACTGGCGAGATCCAGGCGCTGAAGCTGGGGCGCCTGTTTATCTCGTCCGGTGGCAGCAGGATCATCATCCCCCGCAACGAGGATGAGACAAGGAGGCTGGAAGCACTGGCGCGGCCCGGTGACATTCTCATGAGCGCCGAAGGCTTCATGGGACCGACGACAATCGTCAAGGGCGCCGCTAACGGCAGCCTCGAGGAGGCGGCCTCCCTGACCGCCCGTTATGGCCAGGGCCGGGAGGAAGAATCTGTGACTGTCAGCTGGCGCGCCGCCGGCGCGGAGGGAAAAGGCACCCTGACGGCTTCGCCCGCCGATGGCTGGAGGCTGGCCGGCGAGCTAAAGCGGCTTTAATTCCGGCTGCATTTTTGAATCTTTCCTCAATGGGGAAAATCTAAGAAAATGTTTACTGTCACCGATAAGAAAAGTACTGACAACAAGAGGGGAAAAAATGCAATCCACAATTCCTGTTTTTGGCTCTCGTTACCTGGATTCATGCTCCGGCGGTTGAGGGCCGAGCTGGTCTCTGGAAGAGATTACCGAAACCATCAACCGTCAGCTTGCCCATGATCTTGAGGAAGGTGCCCGGCTGCGCTACGTCGATTTTGATTCCCATGGTCTTGCCGATTATCCCGAGGTTCGCAAGCAGGTGGAGCAGGGCTCCCTTGAGCCCGGCGCTATCATTATCGAAGGCAGGCTTGTTAACATCTGGGAAATTTCTTATACAAAACTTCTCGCCGAGTTCGAGCGCCTGGGCGCAAGAAAACAGTAAACCGGAATCTGGATGCTGGATGCTGGATTAAAACCAAAACTGATCATCCAGTTTGCTTTGTCATTCTCAGGAGCCAAAGCAACGAAGAATCCCGGCCGGAAACAAGCAGATCCTTCGCTTCGCTCGGGATGATAGATCAATTTACTTGATCCGTTTCAGCACCACCGGCGCTTCTGCCTGCATCAGAATTCCTTTCACCGTTGCCGCCCGCTTGCCTTCCATTCGTCCGCGCCAGATGAGCGCGATAAGGTCCTCGTGCTGCTCGCGCGCAAAAGCAAGGGTCTGTTCGACTGTGTCTCCTGTCTTGTACACCAGTCTTACCTTTACCTCCGGTTGGCGGGAGGCGAAACGGCGCATGAACTCATCGGCCCATCCAGACCAGTCATAATGAGGCCGGTCCAGATATCTGGGACCGGTGAAAGCGCCGGCTTCCACCGGCTGCCGGGCGCCGGCGGCAACATGAAGCACATCAATATCCGCTCCCATAAGGCTGGCGAGACTGAACACCTGGTCCACCTCGCTGGCCGTCACCGGCGAGCCGTCGTGGGGAATCAGCATGCGCCCGGGCTGCCAGTCATGGCCGGGCATGCCCGCCTTAAGCGGGCGCAGCACCATCACCGGGATGTCACACTGCTGGATCACACTCATGGTGACGCTGCCGGCGACCAGCGCTGCGTTGTGCGTCCTGCCATGACTGGACATGACTATGATGCTGGCGTCCAGGCGGGTGCCGAGCTCCAAGATAATGTTGGCGACGTCTCCAGAAGCCTGGTGGAAGCGGGTTCCTTCCGTATGAACTTGATCCAGTTTAAGAAACGACGCCAGTTTTTCCTCTGCCAGGGGCTCGTCGCCAACGTGTATAACGTGAAGCGGTGCCTTAAGCAGCCGCGCCATTGCTTCAGCGGCGCCGAAGGCGCGGGCCCCGGTGCGCGAGCCGTCCAAGGGGATAATGACGGCCCCTCCTTTATTGTTACTGTCAGGATAGTTTGTCAACCTGCCTTCCCTTTCGTCCGCTTCTTTCCGGGCATGGCCCCGGCCCTTTTTCCTCCGCGGCTTCTCACGGCCGGGCTAAAATCACCCCAGCCCTCCTTGCTCCAGGCCGAGACATAACTCCCCGCCGCCAGCGGCGCAAGCTCCCTGCCAAATATTCCCAGCTTAGCCTCCCCTTCTCCGGAGATTTCCACACCGGTTTCTTGCTCCCGCCTGACGTCAAACTTAAGCTCCATGCCCCGCCAGATCAGGCCAAACGCGATCCTGCCCCACTCCTGCGGCAGTTGCGGGTATAGGTAAATGCCATCCGCGGTTATCCTCACCCCGGCAAACCCCATCACCACTTGCTGCCAGAGACCACCCAGCGCCGCAACATGGATGCCACCGGCAGCGTTTCCTTGGGTAAGATCGATTTTTGCCCCCCGGCGGAAATAACGCCAGGCAGGTTGCATCAGGCCCAGCCGTGCCGCCACCAGGCCATAGATAGCGGGCGATAGCGAGCTGCCGTGGCAGGTGCGCGGCTCGTAATAGACAAAACTGCTCCTGATGATTTCCGGATCAAGCTCTTCTTCCAGAAGGTAAAGCGCCATAACCACATCAGCCTGCTTGACAAGCCGGGAGGCGACGGTGCGCTCATGGCCCAGAAGCAAGTCAACGGGGGCCGAGCGCGGTTCCAGCCGGGCAAGATCGATGTCTTCCAACCTGAAGTAGCCGTTGAACTGCTCAATGACGCCGGCAGCGTCCGCAGGAGTTCCGGGGGCAGCCGGGGGGGCGCCCGCGCCCGCCGCAAAGGCGGTTTCAGCCTCTTCCCGTTTCGCGGCGCCCGCCACGGGCCCGAGAAACATGCCAGCGGCGATCTCCAGCCAGCGCTTCGGCTCGCGGCCGTCAAAGCCAAGCTTTTCAGCCAGCAGTTGCCAGTCCTGCGACCGCGCCTTTCTTAGCCACTCCACTGCCTGGGCGGAATGTTTTAGGTTCCAGCGAGCCATGGCGTTGGTGTAGAAATTGTCATCTACGCCTTCGTCGTGGTATTCATCCGGACCTTCGACACCAAGGATATGGAAAGACCCGTTCCGGGCCAGGACGCGGCTGGCCCAGAAACGGGCGGTCTCGATCATAAGCTCGGCGCCGGCGCCGGCCATAAAGCTGTCGTCGCTGCTGGCGTTCCAGTAAGACCAGGCGCCCCAGGCGACGGCGGCGCTGATATGATGCTCAAGCTTGCCGGACAGAACCGGCACGACTTCGCCTTTGGCGTCAAGTACTGCTGCCGGCGTCATATCGGCGCCCGTGGCGGTTGACTCCCAGGGAAAAAGCGCACCCGCATAGCCTTTGCGGATGGCGTTCTCCCGGGCGGCTGCCAGGGTATGAAACCTGTACATGAGCATATTGCGCGCAGTTGGCGGATGGGTAAAAATAAAAAACGGCAGAATGAACATCTCCGCATCCCAGAAAATATGTCCCTTGTAAATGGAGCCCGTAAGCGCCCGGGCGCTAATGGATATCCGCTCGTCAAAGGGATTGCCGGCGCTAATTAAGTGATAACAGGCAAAATTGAGCCACTGCTGGCTTTCCGGGTCGTCGACGCTAATGGCGGCGCCAGCCCGCCTTTTCTCCCACGCATCGGCTTGGTCAAGGAGCAGGCGGCTGAAACCACGCCTTTTAAGCAGGTCCGCGTGCGCCCTGGCTTCAGCACCCGGGTTTGCGCTTTCCCGAGAAGTGTAGATGCTGACATATTTCTCTATCCTCACCTCCTGGCCGGGAAAAGCCCGCCAGCGCCAGACATCAAATACACCCGAGTCCTCAGACTGGCTGACATGGTCAAGGCTGATCAACCCCGCGCCGGCGGCGCCCAGTTGGTGCTGCTCCAGGGCGATGCCGGTGTGAACCGTCCTAGCGCTGATAAAGGCCCCTCCAGCCCCGGCTTCCTTTTCAATAATCTCAAGCGCCGGAACACATTGTCCGCATATCTTTAACCCGGTCTTAAGACGGATATCCCCCCGGTAGTTTTCCGGCCGCACCGTAACCTGCTGGACCAGCCCGTGAGGATCGGCCAGCGGCGCAAAACTTGTGAACCTTACCAGGGTCACCCGGTTGTCACGGCCCCGGTGACGCCACTTGCGGAAGAGCACTCCTTTCCTCATGTCGAGGGTACGCCGTTGCTCCAGCAGGTTCTTTCTGGCGGCATACAGGTGCTCGCCGCTGACGGTAATGCGCGTGAAGAACCAGTCCGGCGCCACCACCAGTTCCTCGATTGACTCCTCGCTTGTTTTGTCATACAGGCCGGCCAGAAGCGTCGCCGGCGCTGAAGAGCGCACCTGCTCAGCCAGGGAGCCGCGACTTCCCAGGTATCCGTTGCCCACCGCAAGCAGCGATTCTATTTCGCGCTCCCGCAGATGATTAAAGCCTGCCTCCACAAGCACAGAGGCGGGGTCTTGCGTTGGTTTAAGTTTCCTTCCCAGCGCAATCTGGGCCTGCATCAGCTCAAGAAAACAGGCGGGCCCGCCTCCCAGGTGCCGGACCTCCGCAGGTACACCGTTAGGCTCCGGGCCCACCGAGATATAGGTGGCTCCGGGCCGCGAATCCTCCCCGGCCGGGCCAGAACTGGCCTCGCCGGCAGTTGCCTGAGCTGGCCGCGCCTGAGCTGGCCGCGCC
>JACWAD010000008.1 GCA_014874175.1 Thermoleophilia bacterium | reverse complement strand
GGTCAGCGGCAAGCGCTACCTGAACATGGAGGAGCTAGTTGATGCCGAGGCCGGGAGCGCTGCTGCTGAGCACGAACTCGTTGCGGTAAACTGAGATTCTTGGAGATGAGAGGAATTTACAGAAGAATTTGGGCTTGACCTTCTGGACGCCGGATTCTGGATACTGGATAAACCATAAAACCATTGACAATGAAAGTGTTTAGCCTTGATCACACCGGGAAGCTGAAACAAGTACAGAAACACGATTAAGGGAGGAAAAATGTTAGCCAACAGCCCCGTCACGCCAACCCTGCCAGCCACGGACCTGAAACGGGCCCGCAGCTTCTATGAAGGCAAGCTGGGCCTGAAAGTCGCCCAGGAGTCAGACCAGGATGCCACATATGAAGCTGGAGGCGGCACCAACATCTACGTATGGCAGCGTGAGCCCGCCCAGGCAACCGGCCACACGGAAGCGGCCTTTGCAGTCGATGATATTGAACAGGAAGTGAGCGCCTTAAAAGGCAAGGGTGTTGAATTTGAATCCTACGACATGCCCGGCCTCACAACCGATGAGAACAACATCGCCAGCTACGACGGCGTCAAGGTCGCCTGGTTCAAGGACACGGAAGGCAACATCCTCAGCCTGGTGCAGATGTAAATTTTTCAACCGAAAAGGCTGGGGCGCAAATGGACAGGGAGCCTTGCGAAAGGCATGAACATGATTCCTGTCCCCGTTTTTCGGGCTGGTAGGCGAGCCCAGAGCCGACGGAAACGTGCTGGAGCATCATCGCTTATCGCAATGGTTTTGCGATGGTTGTTTATTTCCTGATCGCGGCAGGGATTGTCAGGCTGGTGGAAATCTCGATGACGCCCACCCGGGTGCGTCATCTGCGCACGGTGCAGCGCCACCGCTAGCTTATTCCTCCTCGCCCAGCGCCCTCAGCACGACTTCGCAGATATCAAGCACCTGATGGCCCGATTTTGATTTTATCGTTGCCCCTTTGATGACACGCTTGCATTGCTGGCACGCCGTGATGATAGTGTCAACGCCGATCTCCCTGGCCTCATCAACGATGTCCATGGAAACGGCTGCCGAAAGGTCCGGATCAAGAATCTCGATATCGCCGCCGCCGCCGCAACAGAGGGCCATCTTGCGGTTGTCGATAAACTCGCGGTGCTTGAGACCTGGAATCCTCGCTACCACTGCCCGCGGCTCTTCGTAAACGCCGGAATTACGGCCCAGGTCACAGGGATCATGGTAGGCGCCAAACAGGTCAACATCCTCTTTCATCTTCAACCTGCCCTCGTCAAGCAGCCGTTTCAAATACTGGGTGTGGTGCAGCATCTCCACGCCTTCGAGGTCATAATCGTGTCTGAAAGTGTGGAAACAGGAAGGGCAGGAAAACACCATCGTCCCGGCGCCGGTCTTTTTTACAGCTTCAACATTATGTTTGATCAGCTCGCCAACTTCGTCTTTCATTCCCGCCACGATCAGGGGGTAACCGCAGCACCACTCCTGCTCGCCCATGATGGTGAAATCAACGCCGGCGCGGTCCAGTACCTGGACAAAGGCGCCGGGGATGTCCTGGACAACAGGGGAGAAAGATGACATGCAGCCGACAAAGTAGATGACGTCCGCCTTTTCCCGCTGATACATGTCCTCCGGCGGTTCAGGCAGGTAGTCAACCCACATGGCCCGGTCGGGGTTGGGAAAATTGGCCACGTTCTTCTCTGTGCTGATTGCCCCGCGGACCGGGTCCATTTTCTTTTTGGCGTAGCGGCCTTCGCGGTAAAGATTCTGCCTGTTTGTCAGCCCCATCTCCCTGGTATCGATGATTGCCGGGCAGACTTCCCGGCACCTTCCGCAGAGCAGGCAGTTAAACACCTCAAACTGGAAGTCCTTCATTTCCTCTTCCGAGGGAGGCTTTACGAACAGACGGTCGGGTCCGTAGCGCCGCCTGATCTGATGCTTCAGCTGCGTGTGTACACCGGCATAAGAATAATACAGGCGCAGGTCCGGGTTTTCCTTGGAGGCGTCGGTCACCTGGCAGCTGTCGGCGCAGATCTGGCACTTCATGCAGGCGTCAAGCTCGATCAGCTGGCGGGTACTGAAGGGAATCTTCGACGGTTTCCCTTCCAGAGCGCGCGGGTCGTGTGGAACCGCGTTAATCATGGCGTTAAGCGGCGTCATGAAAATGTGCCAGAGCTTGATGCTGAACGGGATCGACCCGAACAGCGCCATCAGCATGACTGCCGACAGGGTCCACGCGCCAGTGGTCATCGAGGCCCAGGGTAAATGCAGAACGCTGAGCGGCTTCGAGACTGCCCAGGCGACAAACCAGTAGCCGCCGATATGGCCGGGCAGTCCGTAGGCCAGCATCGAAACCGACTCAGCCAGGAAGCGGAAAACAAACCAGCCGCCGAGGAGGATCACAGCAATCAGCTCAAAGGCTGTTGTCTTTAACATAAAGCTTCTGCGCACAAAACGGCGATAGATGGCGATTGCCTCCCCGGCTACAACCATGCCGGCAAACAGGTCATTGAGGGAAGCGTAGACGGCGTCAACTCTGGTAAAAGAAACCGCGCCCAGCGCCACTTCTTTCATGTAATAAAAATCGTTGAACGGAGAGACAAAGAAGTCCAGCCAGTGATTGCCGCCGGTGACCAGATTAACGCCGGGAACCCGGGTGCCGGATTTAATCTCGTTAACTGTTATTACCCCCGCATAGCCGAAAATGATCAGCTCCTTCATCACCCAGCGTAGTTTGTCTTGCCGCCAGAGGCGTGTTTGTATAAACACGTCCATCACAAAGGCGCGCCCGAGAGCTCCAATGCTGCGCGAGAATATCGCGGCAAACAGGCCCTTGATGCCGGCCAGCGCCGCGTATCTTCCTTTCAGCCAGATAGATATGTTCCAGACAACGCCAATAACCAGCGCCGCCGTGCCGGCCACAAACAACCAGGAGAAAATTGGCAGGTCCATCTATTTGTCTCCCATTTCCATTTTTATTTTTGCGATGTCTTCCAGGTTTGGCATAAAAGGGTAGCTTCTGATGTCGCCGGGAGGGCCGTCCCCGTAGGGCCGGGTGCAGGCGGCCATCCCATCCTGGCCCGGACAGCCGCTTGTCATGAAAGGGACGCCGGATTCGATGATGATATCCGCCTCCGCTATGCCTATGCCGAAGCCGGCAATCCTACCGCCGCCCCCGAACGAGAACCGGCCATAAGTTGAAAACCCGTTCCGGATCAGATAAGACGCCAGTTGCAGCCGCCGGAAGCGTCCGGCGGGGCAGGGGCTTTGCTTTTCCAGGACCGACCCTTCCTCGGGATAGAAAGAAAAGAGGTGAGCGTTTGCTCCCATATCCACCACCTGCTGCATGGTCTGGACCATCTCCTTCTCCGTCTCCCCCAGACCGGCGATAAGGTGGCAGCCGGCATTGCCGGGGCCAAAAACCTCGACGGCTTCGCCCAGGCACTGCCAGTAACGGTTCCACCGGTGCGGCCCCCCCACGCCTTCGCCGCGCATGCGGCGGAAGAGCTCCGGCGTGGCCGCGTCGATGGCGACGCTGCCGATCCCGGCGCCAGCCTTCTTCAGCTCCATCACTTGCTTTTGGTCTAGAATTGTGGGGGCCATTAATACAGAGACCGGTTTTCCCAGCGGCTTAAGCGCGCGGATGACCGCCAGCGTGTCTTCGACAGCGCCGCCGCCGGTAACCATGGAGATGCAGACGCGTTCGACCCGGGCCTCCCGTTTTTTCATCCTGGCTGCGATTTCCGCCAGCGGAAAAGTCGGCCACTCAACCCGGATGAAGCTGCGTCGGTTAAACCGGCCGCTTCGCTGCCGCTGCAGGCCGCAGTACGCGCAACTGCCAGCGCAACCCTTCCCGTAAGTCAATAGGAGGTTTATACATGACAGCTTTGCACCCCGATAAAATATTCCCGGCCTCAACCCCAGCGTCATCGCCGCCGCCAGGCTCAGCTGGATATACTCCGGACTTTCAGTCTTGGTAATAGTCTTCAAAGGCTATCCAGTTTTTTTTTAGGGCGGCGCTTAATTGCTGCGGCCCCTTTCCCCAGAGTGGCGACAGCGACCGGCGCTTGCCGGCCGCCCTTTTAAGCCCCGGGTCCAGAAACAGCCGGCAGGCTTCCTCATATTCGGCCAGGATTGACATGTTCCCCCTGGCAGCTGCCCGGGCGGCCGTCTCACCGGCCAACTCGCCGGCAAAGATTGCATTGGCAATGCCGGCGCCGCTGACAGGATGGCAATGCCCGGCGGCGTCGCCGGCCAGGACCATGTTCTTTCGCCGGATTTCTGCCGGGCCACCCACCGATATCAGGCCCCCGGTAACCGCCAGCGGCCTTGCATTCTTCACGATATTTTTATGATGCAGTTCTTTAACAAAGTTATACAAGACAGACAAAGACGATTTCCCGTAGCTGCGCTCTACGCCGATGCCAACATTGGCAACTTCTCCTTTGGGAAACACCCACCCATATCCTCCCGGGATTTCGTTATTAAAAAAAATCTCCATTGTGCCCAATCTTCTGGCAAGCGCCAGCAGGTACTGCCTGCCGCGCACGCAGTCAGGGCCGCCAAGCCCCATCCACCGCCTGACGATGGACGTTGGCCCGTCTGCTCCCACGATTACCAATGGCCTGATTTTCCAAACCCGGCCATTCAGGTTAACCGACACAGCACCATCCCTGAACCGGTAAGCGGATGCGCCACAAATGATTTCGGCCCCGGCGGAGGCCGCCAGTCCCGCCATGTATTTGTCGAAACGGGCTCGGCTGCATACGGCGCCTCTTAAGCGCGTGCTTATAACTTCGCCGTTGGGAAGGTGCGTTCGCATTTCGCTTACGCCCTGGCAGACGATTCCGGCCGCGCGGCTGTATCTTTGCAGCACCTGCAAAGGGATAAATTCCGCACACTGGACCGGCGTGCCCACCTCTTTCTTCCGGTCGACAACAAGCACCCGCGCCCCTTCCCTGGCTGCTGCCAGGGCGGCGCTGCTGCCAGCGGGGCCGGCGCCCACAACAAGGATGTCGCAGCTGTGCGGAGTTATCGGGATTTCACCCCCACGTTTTCCAGCACCTTGCCGAGCAGGTTCAGATTTAGCTCAGTCTGGTTCTCAAATTTGCCCTCGTAGGCCTCTTCCTCGCTTTTCATTTGATAACATGTATCATTTTCTATATCAATAAGAACGGCCGGCATGCCGGCTTCCCTGAAAACCTCCTGATGCTTGACGAAGAAAGCTTCACAACAGCAGCCGATGAAGGCTCCCACACCGCTCTTGCGGCAAATAGCAAGCGTATCCTGCAGATGCTCGTAATTATGGATGCTGATCACATCCAGCCCCCTGGCGGCCGCCATGGCGTAAGCGTCGCCGACGCCGCATTTGCCGCACATATCGCAGCCGTCAACAGTCCTGAAATCGCATTCGGGCAGCTTGGCGCAATAAGGCAGCAGCAGCAGCGAGCACCCCCCGGCAGCCTCTGCAAAAGACCCGTTGACTGTAAACAGGGAATTGGCCTCATCAAGCGGGATGCCAAATTCGGCCAGGTTCATCTTTTCTATCGCTGCGGCGACGGCCGCCTGGAAATCGGCAGCTGCAACGCCCATCATCTCAGGGTCTTTCTCCTTAAAAAAAGAGGAGATTAACTCATCGGCCGATTCAAGCGGAACATCCTTTAAGACAGCCTCCAGGTCCAGTATGGTCCGTTTTGGGCTGATGAAGAAATCCCCGCTAATCAAACAATATTTAAGCCGCCGCCGCTTAATGTCCACACTTATTGCAGCTCTGATTAATCCCCCATCCGCCTTGACCCACGATCTTAGAATTTGATGCTCGCCCGGCGGCTCTGACACCAGATAAACCCAGTCTTTGCTGGCGTGCCTGCTTTGGTATTTTTCCACCAGCCGCATTTCTGCGGGCGTCAGCTCGCCCGGCGTGAAAGTAATGCCGAGGCTTTCCTGGAATCCCTCCGCAATCGCATTTTTTATCTGCCTCAGTGAGGGCAAATAAGAGAGTTCATCCTTGACCGATGTCACCCTCTCCTTGAGCGACGCCAGCCCCTTTGCCGACAGCTTCTCGGCCGGGATGCGCAGCGCCCTTGCCATGCTTTCCACGTCGAGGTCGACAAGAAGCGTGCCCTGGAACAAAAAAGCGCCGTCCTCAAAAACGCCGCCGGTGCCGGAAATCTTTTTGCCATTGACCTCGATGTCATTTCTTGGCCGGAAGGCGGCGCCGATACCCAACTGCCTGAGCCCTGCGACTACGCCTTCGCATATCCTGGCCGTTAGCCTGTCGGGCCGGACTGCGAACTCGGACCGGCTGCCGATAATCTCCCAGCCCAGGTGAGAACTGTCAAAATAAAGGGCGCCGCCGCCGGTTAGCCGCCGCTGGATTTCGATGCCCCGCAGTCGGCAGAAATCCTCGCGTATCTCCTGACCCACGCTCTGGAAATGCCCTACCAGGGCAGCCGGCGGCGAGAATTGCAGGAAATGAAGCGTATTTGGCGTCTTAAGCCTGGCCTTTGCTTTCAGCAGAGCCGAGTCGATTGCGATATTCTCGGCCGCCGGCCTGGGGCCGGTGTCAGCAAGACGCCAATTGCCCGCCTGCGCGGTCATCTGTCCCTTCCTGAAAAATGAGTGAACAGCAGTGCTCGGAAAACCTGGGGCTCAGCCCCAGCGCAGCGGCAAGCTCCACAATGCCTTCTGCCGGATAGGCGATTCCGTTCAGACCCGACTTCAAGGCCAGCGCATCAGTCTCAGTCTTGTGATCGCCGGCAGGCCGCGCGCAGCCAAGCAAGACAGGCGTGCGGGGGAAAAGGGCGCGCGCCTCCCTGAAAAGGCCGCCCAGCTCCGCCGGCCGCGGCGGAACCACAGCCCGCATGGGCGTGCCCGGCTGGGGGGTGATGACAACCAGCGCCAGAGACCAGATGTCGTAATTTGATATCAATTCCAGCGCCTGCATCTCCCCGCTGATATTGCCAAAGTCAAGCCCGAGGACAACATGCGGCGATGTCTTGACGTTGCTCTGACAAAGAAGCGCCAGCGATCTTTCAAAATCGGCAGTGCTGGCGTTTAGATGATAAACCCGCTTGATCGTCTCGTTCGCGCCGATGATGTCAATCATGGCCGAATCGACGCCGGCTGCCGCCAGGCCATCAGCCAGCCGCTCATCGACGAGGCCTGTATGGACGGCCACTTTCAGACCCATCTCTTTTAGCTCGCGGATTGCATCCAGGCATCCGCTCAGGGGCACGCTTCCGTCGGCACGGGAGCCGCCGCTGACCAGAAGGCCGCCGCCGCCGCGCCGGGCAAGCCGTTCGCCGATCTCAAGCAGTTGCGCCGGCGACGCCGCTGCGTGCATGGACTTAAGAATCCCACCCCGGCAATGATCGCATTTGAGCCGGCAGGAGCCCCCTGTCACCGATACCGGGATAAAAAAAGGACGGGTGCTGTTTTGATAAGCAGAAGTTTCGTAACGCTTGATCGAGGGAGCGTAAAAGAATACGCTGTCGCCGAAACTGGCCCGGGCGCTTTCCCAGGCCGGTTTATACAAAGCAGGGATGACAGGATCAAGGCAATCCTGCATTTGAGCGTGGAGCTGCTCCATCCTCAGTCAGTCGCAGTTGAGAAGATCTTTGTCCCTGAATTCCTGCAGCTCCGCTTCCATCCATTCCCTGATGGCGGCTGCGCCATTGGGAAGATCTGCAAGATCTTCCTCGAGGCTCGAAGGCTCGACCAGGACAATCCAGTTGCCATAATTGTCATCGTTGACCATGGACGGGTTGGAGACAACCTCGGTGTTGACCTCGACTATTTTTCCGGAAACGGGCGAGCGCATCGGCCCGATAAACTTGCCGCTCTCGAGATTGCCAAAGGCGTGGCCCTTTCTGATAGCCCTGCCCACGGGAAAAGTGCGCATCTGCGCCAGGGTGCCGGCTGCCCACTGGCCAAACGCATCCAGGCCCATCCGCACAAGGCTCCCTTCCACACTGACCCAGATATGATCCTTGCGGTGGTAATAAAGATCATCCGGCAAATCCCAGCGGCAGTCTTCCTTGGTTCCTGCGGTAATCAACACCATGTCTTTATACCTCGCTTTATTTATTTACTGATCATCCAATTTAATCGGGATGGACAATGGTTTGTCATTTTGAGGAGCCCCTTCGGCTTCGCTCAGTGCACTCCGGCGGCGAAGAATCTGGGTTTTAAAACCGAGATCCTTCGGCTTCGCCTCAGAGCTTGCCCTGAGCGAAGCGAACGGGATGACAAGCCTCCTGAGCAAGTGGACGATCATTTCTTAATATAAAAGTGCCAGTACTGATCACTTTCGTCCCGGACCACCTCGCACTGCCAGCCGGCCCGCCCGCACAGAGTCGGCAGGCTTTCCCTGATGGCGGGCTCATAGTCAACCAGGAAGTCGATGATGTCGCCTTCACTGGCTTCCTTGACCGCCCTTTTCGCCGACAGATTGGGGTAAGGACACTTTTGCCCCCGGCAATCCTCGGTTTTCAGCAATTTCTCATCTTTCAGCGACATCTGTTCCCCTCTAATCAAGCAAAATTGACAACCTTGTTTTCTACAATCAAGTCAACCAGGTCATCATAATCGATAACCCTGACATTGCGCAGCCTGGCGGCCACTCCTCTTTTTTCCACATCCTCTTTCACCGCGTAAACGTTCTCGAACCCAGCTGTGTCCAAATATACGCTGTCCTGGATAAGAACGATCTTCGCCTCACCGTCCCTTTTTGCCACATCCAGGCCCACCTGGGCGAACGGTAAATCAATCAGGTAAAGTGCCATCATCTCACCTCAAAAGTCAAAGACCACGTCGTTGTCAGTGATCAGCTTTGCCAGATCGTCCCGCGAGATAACCTCGAACGCATCATCGACATCTCCCTCGGGGATGCCCCTCTCCGCCATTGACTCCTTCTCGACGTAGTAGTGCGTCTCGCTGATGTCAGAGATTGTCTTGACATAGCCGGCGGATTCGCCCTTGTCAGCTCCCTTAAGAGCGTAATAGGCTCCGTCCCCGGCATATACGCAGGTTACCTTGTGCTCGTCGAGCCCGCTCATCATGCCGACTACGGCCCGCAGTCCTTCAGTGTAGTATATCGCGCCAAAGGGCGCCCTCAGGAACATGAACAATATTTTCTTTTCCACGGCTTCCACTCCTCCCGATTTATAAAGTTATGACCCTGTCGGCGGTGCCAACGAATGCAGCCCAGTCGGGAATGCCGCCAACTTTGATGCCCTCATAGAAGAACTTTCCCGATTGCTGGCCCCGGGCGTTGACGCAGATGCCGCAGCAGACAATCTCAGCGCCGTTATCAACCAGCTCCTTGAAATAGTCCCCGGGCACCTTCTCCCAATCGGCAAATTCCTGGGTGCTGAGACCGTTATAGACCCCGTCCAGATAACAGAACAAGGTAACTGCATGGCCCTTTTTCAGGGCTGCCAGCCCAAGCTTGGCAACCGTCGACCACTTTTCTGTCTGAAACGGTCCCTCTGTAAGCAGGAAGTTTATATTTGACATTTTGCACCTCGCTTTCTCTTTCCAAAATCACATTTAATAATCGGTTGACTGACCTTCCCCGGTTCCGGCCAGCCTGAAACAAACGCAGTTTTTTTATTTCACCTCCCTTGGATTGAAACCGGAAACCTTAATTTGAATTATGCCCGAAATTCATGACCCGGATTCAACTTCCAAGTGCAACACTAAGTCGTCTTAAAGAGGCAAGCTGCGATAACATCAGTGCTTCTGAAGACGGCAAAGTCAAAGGAGCACT
>JACWAD010000090.1 GCA_014874175.1 Thermoleophilia bacterium | reverse complement strand
ATCTGATATCGTTCTTCCTGGGCAAGCTGCGTGTAACATCTCACAAGTGCTCCTTTTACTTAGTCGTTTTAGAAGCACTGATGCTACTGCAGCTTGCCTCTTAAAACGACCTCATGTTGCACTTGGGAGTTGAATCCGCCTATCTAAAGTTTGATTTTCAGGTGGATTTCGAGCTGATATTATAAATTTAGGGGGCCCCCCGAGGCGTCAATTTTGACGTTACGTACTAATTTTGGCGGTTGCAATTCTATCACTCCTCGCGTACTCCGTATCCACCGCCTCCCGGTGTTTCCATCGTGACCACGTCCCCTGCCGCCAGCCCCATCGACGCTTTTGCGGGAACCTCTTTTCCGTTCACCAGGTTTCTGCCGGGCAGGCCGGGTGCGGCGCCGGCGGTCGCAAAGCAGCGACAGCCGCGCCGGCGCAAGCATCATCAATGACCTGATCAAACCGTCGCCTCCGCGGTGCTTCCCATCGCCGCCAGAGCCAAGGCGAAGCTCGTAGCGCTCGACCCGCAAGGGAAATGTCAGCTCCAGCGCTTCGACCGGCGTGTTAAGCGTATTTGTCATGCCAACGTGAATGCCGCTGGTGCCCTCCGTCTCCGGGCAGCCGCCGGCGCCGCCGCCGATTGTCTCGTAATAATTAAAGGCCGTCCTGCCCTCCTCGCTTCCCAGCGTCACATTATTCATTGTGCCCTGGCCCTGCGCCGGCAAGGGCAGCACCTTTGACAAGGCCAGCGCAACAGCGTCTGCAATCCGCTGCGACGTTTCCACATTTCCGGCCGCCACGGCTGCGGGAGGCAGAGCGTTAACCAGCGAGCCTGCCGGCGCCGTTATATGGACAGGCCTGAGCGCCCCCGCGTTTGGCGGAATGTCCGGGTCGGTGACAGCCCCTAAAACAAAATGACAGGCCGATCGCGTCACCGCCATGGGGCAGTTGAGATTACCCTTTTCTTGTGGTGATGTGCCTTTGAAATCGATCAGTATTTCCTCGCCTTCAATAGTAACAGTCACGGCAATTTTCAGGTCGGCGCCGTCCCGCTCCAGGAAGTCCTCTGTCCGGTAGACGCCATCGGGCAGCGCGGCAATCGCTGCCCGCATGCGCCGCTCTGAGTAGTCCATCGCAGTTTCCATCGCCGCCATCACAACGCTGAGCGTCTTGCTGTCAATCAGTTCCTGCAATCTTCGCTCCGCTATCCGGCAGGCGCCCGCCTGCGCCTCCAGATCACCCCGCCTCTCCCGGGGCCGGCGCATGCCCCTGAGCAGCGAAGCGAGAATCTCTTCCTCCAGCCGGCCGCCTGCCACCAGACGGGTAGGCGGGATTACCACCCCCTCCTCGTCAAGACGAACCGAGGCGGCCGGCATGCTGCCGGGCTGGATCCCTCCCACGTCGGCATGGTGGGCGCGGTTCGCGGCATAAGCGATTATCCTGCCGCCTGCCTCAACGGGCGCCACCATCGTGATATCGGGCAAGTGGGTCCCTCCCCGGAAAGGATCATTAAGAATAAAGATGTCGCCGGCGGCCGGCTTTTCCGGAATCACGGCTGCGACCGCGTCCGGCATGGCCCCCAGATGCACCGGGATGTGCTCCGCCTGAGCAATCAGTTCTCCTTTCGCATCAAAAAGGGCGGCAGAGCAATCGCGTCTTTCCTTGATATTGGTTGAAAAGGAAGCGCGGATAAGGGCTGCTCCCATCTCTTCGCAGATCGAGCGAAAGGCCGAGCTTACAACCTGCAAGGTAATTTGATCAATCATTACAAGCCTTTTCCCGTAAAGTCCGCGGCAGCTCCTGCGGGGGAGCCGGGCGATACAATCGCGCCATCAGAAAAGCAGGCTTCATCAGACTGCTTCCAGCCATAAATTTTCTACTTTGTCAAAAAACGCCGCCCAGCCCGGCGGCACCACCGTAGTTGCTTCATCTTCCTCAATCACCGCCGGGCCGGCGATGCGCCTCCCGCCAACCCTTTCCCGCCGCCAGATCTGGGTAGATAGCCATTCTCCATCGAAAAACGCCGGCCGCTGCCCCTCGGGAGCGCCCTGCTTTCTCCCGGCCGTTTTGTTCCAGACCGAAGCTGCTGCCTTGCCACGAAGATGTCCCAGAGCAACGACTGCCGCCAGGCGCACATTCACAAGCTCCACATCCTCTCCCTTGAAACTGAACCCGTATGCATTTTCATGCGCTTTCTCAAAAACAGCAGAAAGACGAGCGCGGCTGTACGGCTGACCCACTCTGACCGTCAGCTCATGCGATTGGCCTTTATACCTTAAATCAGCCTGGCGCACAAAACTGGCGCCGCTCATGCCAGCAGCGGCAGAAATGTCCTCCAGCTTCCTGAATGCCTCCCTGAGCGTCCGCCCGCTCCAGCCCTGGGGGTTAAGAACCGTCATCACCCAGTCGCGGCGCCGGTCGCCGGCAACCATTCCCATGGCCGAGAGAACACCGCAGCTTGCAGGCACGAGTACTTTGCTGATTCCCAGCTCTCGGGCCAGGTCCGCAGCGTGCATGGGACCCGCGCCGCCAAAGGCTGCCAGCACAAACTGGCGCGGATCATGCCCGCGCTCGACGCTGATTACCCTGAGCGCCTTGACCATTTCGGCGTCCGCCACCTGCCGTACTCCCAGAGCCGCCTCTTCCAGACCCATTTCAAGCTCAGCAGCAAGCCTCTTCATGGCGCCAGCCGCCAGGTGCGGATAAAGCTTGACCCAACCATTGCCCCCGAGAGACCCGCCCAGGTAACCCAGGCAAAGATTGGCGTCGGTGACTGTTGCATTTGTGCCACCGTTTCCATAACAGGCAGGGCCGGGACGGGCGCCAGCGCTTTCGGGGCCAGCCTTTAGCGCGCCGCCGGCATCGACCCGGGCAATGGATCCTCCGCCAGCCCCGATCGTATGGACATCCATAATCGGCAGAGCTACCGGAAAACTGCCAATTTCACGCTCATCAGTAAGATTGGCCGATCCATTCCCGATAAGGGTTACATCCGTGCTGGTGCCGCCCATATCAAGCGCTATCATGTTGTCAACTGAGCTCAAGGCGCCGGCAAATAGCGCCCCCACGACGCCTGCCGCCGGCCCGGAAAGCAAAAGTGGCGCAGCCCGGCCGGAAGCTTCATGAAGCGGAAGCACGCCTCCGTTCGACTGCATGATCGCCGGCTCGGGCAGGCCTGCTTTTTTGCTGCGCCACTCCAGTTTTTTCAGGCATCGGCTCACCACCGGCGTCAGGTAGGCGTCAACCGCGGTTGTGCTAAACCGCTCGTATTCGCGGAACTTGGGCAGTATCTGACTGGAAAGAGAGATATGCACCCCGGGCAGTTCCTTCCTGAGCAGGCTGCCCAGGCTCTGCTCGTGCGAAGGATCCAGAAAGGAAAACAGCAGGCAGACCGCGACGGCCTCCGGCTTCAGGTTTTTCAGCTCGGCGGCCACCCGCGCCATTTCTTCCTTTAAAAGCGGCTTCACTTCCCCTTCCGGCGTCACCCTCTCGTTGGCTGCCAGGCGCATCTTCCGCTCAACAAGCGGCGACGGCCGCTGGGGGCAGAGATCATACAGCCGGGGGCGGTTCTGCCGTCCAATTTCCAGGATGTCACGAAAACCCGCCGTTGCCACTGCAGCAGTGCGTGCTCCCTTGCGCTCCAGAAGGGCATTGGTGGCGGTGGTCATTCCGTGCCCAAACCACTCAACGCTGACCGCATCGACACCGGCGCGCTCAAGAACCAGGCGGGCGGCGGCAATCACGCCCTCGGACTGATCCGCCGTGGTGGGGAGCTTGGCGCGAAAAACCCGCCCCGCGCCGAGCAGTACAGCATCCGTGAATGTGCCGCCGACATCGACTCCAAGCAGGAAACTTCGGGCAGAAACGCCCGACGGTTCGAGCGATCCGGCCCTGTCGAGCTCTTTCATCAACCAGCCGCGAAAGCTAGCGGTTTCTGATGTAGACCAGAAAATTCAGCGATTCCCACAGAATCATCCACACCAGCATCAGCTCGGAAAAAAAGCGGGCCCGCTCGCGCCTGAGCAACCTGTCAATGCCAAACATGAGCAGGAATGCGCCCGCCGGCAACAATGGATACAGGTAACGGCCAGGAACGCCGCCAATGCCGGAGCCAAACGGCATCAGCAGGTTGGCGGCGACGCCCACGACAAAAGCAACAAGCAGGAACATGACACGAATCTGCACGTCCCTGACCTGGCTGCGGCGGCCCTGGGCCAGGTAAAAAAACAGTCCGGTCACCGCGACCACCATGGCCGGCAGGACCGCAAACCATGCATTTGTCCAGAATGCAAACGGGAAGATGGGCTCACCGAACCAGTATGTCGGCAGGATCTCATTCAGGCGCAAAGTTTGCAAAGAAACAAACGGCGAAGCAAAGAAAGCCGCCATGAGTGGCCTGGCGGCGCTGGCGCCGGCAGGATCTCCGTAGAGTGAGATGTTGCGCAGCATCCAGGGGGCAAGCAGCAGCGCTACCGGGGCAACAACGATTGCGCCGTGAATGAGCGCCCGCTTGAGCGGCTCACGCCGGTAAACAACAAGCAGAGCCAGCGCAACCGCCGCCACGGGCAGCAGAAACACGGACGTCAGCTTTGCCAGAAGGGCGGCGCCGATTACCGCCCCCGCCACAACGCTGCGCTTCCAGGTCAGCCCCCGGCCCACCATCCTCAGAAGCAAGAGCAGCGCCGCCGCTCCCAGAGGAACCGCCAGGGCGTCATTGCTGACTTGTGACATATTAAGAGCGTAGCCCTGAGTCAGCAGCATGGCCACCGGCGCGCCCAGCATCACCAGGCGGCTGTCGGGGAATGCCTCGCGCGCGGTCAGGTAAGTCAGAGGGAGCATGGCCGAAGCCATTAGCGCCGACAGGAGCCGCATCCCGTAAAGCTTGATGAGCGGATCTGAGGGCAGCGCTGCGTAAAGTGGCGCATTGACCGCATAGTATAAAGGCGGTTGCATGGCCTCATAATTGAAATGCCACAGGTTCCGCTGCACCCATTTTTCCTGATTCCTCTTATCAAGCCCGGCCGGCATTATCAACCAGCGGGACGGATCCAGCACGGCCGGCTTTGACATGGCTCCGCGGGGGGCCCATCCCCACTGGTTAGCCTGGATGGATATATTCACTACTGTGGGGGATATGAAGCTCTTTCCTTCCACAGGCAGCGATCCCCTCTCGGCCAGTGACTGGACGAAGTCAAAATGCTGGGCCTCATCCACCCGGCTCCAGACCGGCTGGATAAGCGCAAAGGCAACAGCCTCCGCCAGAAGCGCCAGCCATAGCAAAACCACAGCCAGCCGGGTTTTTTTCTGCCTGCGTAATAATTGATCAGGTCTTGAATCCTCTTGCTCCGTCCTTGTGGACTCAGCCAGGCCGGCGCCGCTCATGCTATCCACCTGCCGGTGGCAAAGGCGGCGGTGGACACCGCCAGGAGCAGGAGGAAACAGGCCGAGATCGTCCAGTAAAAGGGCTTGCGCCGCGATTGAATCGCCAGGATGATAAACATGGGAAAGACCACCAGCACGTAGCGGCTCATCGACGCCATTGTTCCTCCCGACAGCGGGAAAAGCAAGCTCACCAGCGCGTAAAGGCTATATGAAACCGGGAGTTTCTTTAAACCGAGCACGATACAAGCTGCCAGCAGCAGGGTGGCGGCTGCGTCCCAGATGACCCCATACGAAAACAGGGAATGGAATTCTGACGCAAAGCTTTGCCAAAAAGGAGTAATCACGTGACCCCATCCGCTGGCCTGGGCGGAGGCAAACGCGAGGGGCTGGCCAAAGCTTGCATAAAGATATGCAGAGTAGACGGCAACGCCGGCAGGAATCAGCGACAGCCAGAGCAGCGCCGGACGCAGGCTCCTGGCCGGCGAGAAACCCCGCCGGGACAGAAACTCAAAGGCAAGCGGCACCAGCAGCAGCAGCCCGGAGATCCGCGTCAGCGAGGCCAAAAGCCCCCACCCCCCTGCCAGGGCCCATCGTCCCCTGCGGCCATAGTAAAAACAGGCCACACTGGTAAGTAGAAAAAGCGATTCCGTAAAAACAGCGTTGAAAAAGAAGGACGTGGGGAAAATGGCAAGCAGCCAGATGGCGCGGTCGGCGATTCTTTCATTAAAGTCAAGGCGGATCAGGCGGTATAGATATGTAAACCCGCCCAAGAGGCAGGAAATGGAAATAAGAATGCCCGCCAGGAGGTACTGACCCCGCAGAAACCAGCCAAAAAAATGCATCATCCAGGGATACAGGGGGAAGAAGGCCACATTGCACTGCTGCCCCGCCACCCATTCATAGCCGTGCTGGGCGATGGACATATACCAGTTGGCATCCCAATGGTACCAGGCAGAAAGAAACCAGGGCGCGGGCGCAGACAAAGGCACAGACACGCCCTCATGAATTGAGGGGGAAAAGAAATAACCAAGTGCCGCAAAGGCCACTATCAACGCCCGGCTGAGGGTGAAGGATCGTGCCAGGGAATAAAGCATAATAACCTCTCGGACAAACCTTTCGGACAACCCCCGGTTGAAACCCGAACAGTCGGCTCGCCAAGACAGAAATACTAAAAGCAGGAGAAGACTTTGTCAATCCGGCCAGGGGGCTGCGGCTGGCCCGGAGGGGCTGGCCGCAGCCCTCTGCTGCTATAATTTGTCTTCTGCCTGCTGCCCGGCCAGTCACCGGACGCCTTCTGGCGCCGCGGAGCCGGCCGGATATTGGAGATTGAGGCAATCCCAGAGCGACTTGTGAACGATTGAATCAGTAAAAAGATGTTGCCGCGAGAATACGACATTTTATACAACCTCGAGAATTCATACTGGTGGTTCACCGGCATGAAATTGATCATGGACAGAATCCTGGGCCCCACCCTCACGCCTGCCTCAAGACTGCTGGACGTTGGCTGCGGCACCGGCGGACGCCTGCAAATGCTGAGAGGGCGCTGTCAAACCTGGGGCGTTGACCTAAGTCCACACGCGGCCCGTTACTGCCGGCAGCGCGGACTGAAAAATATTGCCCGGGCAGACGCGGCCAGCCTGCCTTACTCCGGAGAGATGTTTACTCACGTAACCTGCTGCGATGTTCTTCAGAACCTCAAGGACGACGAGGCCGGCATCCGGGAAGCTTTTCGCGTGCTTAAGCCCGGCGGACTTTATTACATATCAGAGCAGGCTTACCCGCTGCTGCGCAGCCAGCATGACATCTCCCAGGAAGCAGTCCGCCGTTACAGGCGCCGGCGGTTGCGACGGCTGCTCGCAGGCTCAGGGTTCGAAATAACAAGGATGACCAGCGCCAATGCCATCCTGTTCCCGGCCTTGGCGGCCTACCGGCTGGCAAGCAGAATGGCGCATCCGCCTGGCTCGGAGCGGAGAGAACCCCGCTCACACATCTTCCCGCTTCCAGGTGCTCTAAATTCGGCGCTGTTTCAGATCCTGAAGCTGGAAGGGGCATGGCTCGGATCCAGCAGAAACCTGCCCTGGGGCCTGAGCATCATTGCGCTGGCAAAAAAACCCGGGCCGGAACTTCCCCAAGACATTGCTCAAAAAGAAAATGGAGGCCGGATCAATCCCAAGAAGAACAAGGGGCCAGAACAGCCCTAGGGACCTGCCGGCAATGCTTTCTCTTCATGGTACTCGCGGGCGCGGTTGACGTCAAAGACGTCTTGCCGTGCTTCACCCAGCAGGTTGCGGGCCGCCAGGATGCCGGTCTTGATGGAATGGTCCATGTTATTGTACTTATAGGTTCCGTAGCGGCCGACAGTCTCCAGGTTGCTGAAGCTGCCGACGTAATCGACGACCTTACGGAGCGGCTCCTCATATCCAAGCTCGTACATGGGGTAAGCCCTGGCGGTCCTGATCACAAAAGCGTCCATGACATCATCGCGCTTGAGAAAGCCGAGGCGGCGGTCCAGGTCCCTGATGGTCAGGTCGACCAGGGCCTGATCGTCCATATTCCACACCTCATCACCCTGAAAACAGAAATACTCGGCCACCAGTGAGCTCTGGCCGGGGGGCGCCATGTCGGGGCTCCAGTTGCGCGGCTCATGGATGCGTCCCAGAGTGATGGTCGGATCATGAATGTAAATCCAGGTGTCATCGGTGACGCGCGGCATTTTGACCATCAGGTTGACTGTAATTAAATCCCGGTAACGGAGCGAGCGGGCTGCCGCAGCCACTCCCGCGGGAGCCTCCGGCTTCATCGCCAGCACCAGCTCTGTGAGCGGCATACTGGAGCAGAGGCGCTTAAGCGGCAGGGTATACCGTCCCTGAGGAGCTTCCACCTCGACTGAGGTCACGACGCTTCCCTCATGGTTAACGGCAGCCACCCGCGAGCGCAAACGCACCTCGTTCCCCAGCGCCTCCACATCCTCGGCCAGGCGCTCGCTGATGCGGCCAATGCCCAGCCGCGGATACATGAACTTGTCAATCAGCGTCTTGACTTTGCCGTTGCGCGAGGGAAACAATGCTTCCCTAACAGCCACCCTGAGCGACAGCCCCTTGATCCGCTGGGCAGCCCACTCGGCGCAGATATGGTTGCAATCTATTCCCCAGACTTTCTCGGTGTAGTTCTTGAAAAACAGCTTGAAAAGCTCGTGCCCGAACTCGTTGCTGACCCAGTCCTCAAGGGAAACTATATCGGGCCGGCGAAAGATATTCCTCACTTTTAGTGAGCCGTAGTCAAGCAGGCACCTGGCAGTCGTGCCGACGCCCATGCCAAAAAGCGCGTTGGCCGGCTTTAAGGGGTAATCGAAATACTTGTCGCGGTAGAAAATCCTGCTGGCGCGGTTGACCCAGATGACCTCTTCTCCCAGCAAGTCCCGGAAGAAGCGGTCAACCTCATCATCCTTGGTAAAGAAGCGGTGGCCGCCGATGTCGAAGCGAAAGCCATCCCGAACCACAGTGCGGGAAATGCCGCCCACCTGGCTGCTCATTTCCAGCACGGCAGCATTTATTTTGCTCTGGCTTAAAATATAGGCGGCGCTCAGGCCAGCGGGTCCGGCACCGACCACGCAAACGTCAACAGCGCTCTTGCTCACCCTGCCTCCAGTTGGCTTGCTAATTCCGCGCAGATTTTAGCCCACAGGCATTTGCATGTGCCTGGCGCCCCATGCGCATTCCATCCACTCTTTTATAGAAACGGCGGATGAGGAAGCTTGAGGCTGGCTTAGGCCTATCCCGCTAGGCATATTCTGTTGCGGCCGCAGCCACGAACAGCCTACCAGGACGGGGCCCTTAGCGGAAAGTTGTCGTAATCTGATTATAACTTCCGGCTTCCGGGGCAACAAGCGAAAGGGCAAGATTCGCATCCTTGCCTGGTTTGGGAGACCAGGAAGCAAAGATGTGAAAAAAGTTGAGCCCGCAGGTGGGGGGAGGCTAAACTCACAACCCGCGGGCTCCTTTTAGGGCGGAGGCCAGGCCTCTGTCCTGTGTAATGGTGATTCAAAATAATTATCGACCCGCCGGCCTATTCCTTTAGAAATACGGTATTAATACCCCTATTTGAAATAACGGCCTGCATCCCCGTGGATTGGAAGATTTATGCAGCAAAACCTTGTAGGATGATGAAAGAATGCTACTAAGGAAGCGCAGGCCTACCCAAAAATAATATTTTTGTACAAAGCCTGTTTGCCACGTTATAACAAGGGAGGGAAAAATGAACAACGAAGAAGCTGGCGTCAATGAACCGGCGCCCGGGCCGCAAGTTAAAGTCCAGGTTCCGCCGGAAGTGCAGCGGGGAGTTTACGCCAATATGGCCCGGGTCAATCATTCGGAGTTTGAGTTTTCAATTGATTTTGCCAACGCCGACTTTGCCGGCCATGACAGCGCCGGAAACATTCCCGCCATCGTGGTTGCCAGGGTAATGGTCAGCCACGAGTTCATGCCTCATCTGCTGGAAGCGCTTAAGGAAAATTACAGTCGGTTCCTCACCCGCCGTGATATCGACGGACTTCCGGAGACGGAAGAGCCGGGCAGCGGGGAATAGAAGTTCCTCCTAGGAGGAGGCCTAAGCCCGCCGCTCGATGTCCTCAAGCAATTTTTTGAATATTCGCTTGTGAAAGGGCAGGAAAAAAAACCAGTAGGCCCGCCCCCAGAACGATTGGGCGTAATAAAAGGCCGCGATGGAAAGCAGGCTCTTGCCTGCTTTGCCCCCAGCTTCAAACTGAAGCCACGCCTTCCCCGGCAGTTTCATCTCGGCGCGCAGCAGCAGCCTGCGGCCCGGCTCGATCTCTTCAACGCGCCAAAAATCGATGACGTCATTTACACGCAGGACACTGCCGGACTTGCGCCCGCGCGCCGTTCCCACGCCTTTTCCGATCCGGTCAATGCCTCCCCTGACCCGCCACATCCAGCTGTTGCGGAACCAGCCTGTATGCCCGCCCACCGCGCAGACTGAATTAAACAAAGCCTCTGGCGGCTTGCGGCTTGGCAGCGCATACCGGGTTGAATAATTGATCCTCCTTCCCACCTCGCTAAAGCGGGTGGCCAGCTCGTGCAGGGGAGGGTAAGAATCGGTCCAGCGCGTGTCAACAAGATCCTGCCTCTCTTCCGCTTTCGCCTTAAGAAAAGCTTCTTTAAACGACGCCGGACGGAAGGGAAGAATATCCCTGATTGAATCATCTTGTGCTACAAGTTCGCACTTGAGGCCTTCCATTTGCGCTCTGGCGGGGCCGTACGGCACCGGGGTAAGCAGGCTGGCCATATAGGCATAAAATCCCATTGCCGAAAAGGGCGCCGGGATGGAGACAGGCCTGCGCCCCTGCAGCCGCGCCGCCACGAGCAACATTTCTTTGTAAGTGAGCGCATCGGCGCCGCCGATCTCGTAGCTGCCTCCCTCAGTTTCGGCTTCGCCCAGCGCCCCCGCCAGGTAGCAGACCAGGTCTTCGGTTGCGATCGGCTGAACGCGGTTCTTTGCCCAGCGGGGAAACATGACCAGCGGCAATCTCCGGGCGAGGCTGCAGAGGAT
>JACWAD010000089.1 GCA_014874175.1 Thermoleophilia bacterium | reverse complement strand
ATCTATTTTTGCGAATTCGACGGCCCCCGCCCGCGACGGGTATCAGTACGGGTAATCCCAGGTCCGCCATCCTGACAACCATGTTAAGCGCCTATCCCGGTAGGCATATTCTACTGCGGCCGGCCAAATTTTCAGTAGCCATAGGAGCTGCCCGGGGTGCTGCTGCCCCCGGTACTGGTTGTGCTGATGCTGGCAGTGCCCGTGCCGGCTCCTCCCGCCGGCGACGTTATCACCCAGGCGAAAACAGCGCCCGTCACGGGGTGGTCAAGCTCTCCCGCCATTGCCTTCATGCCGGCGGGGTTGGGCGTTATCATTCCGCTGGCGCTGATATTGTAGTACATGCTCTGGGCGGTTATGCCCGGATCTCTGGCCATCATCAAAATAGGCTTTTTAAAGGAGGCGATCAGCTGGCCGGTGTTCTCGTCAGTCACCTTCAAGGCAAATGCCAGCACCGGCTTCGTGCCCACGGGAACCTTGCCGTTGCATACGCTTGCACTCTGGCTGAGAACTTCGAATTTCACCGGGTCCGTGAATGATCCGACCGGCACCTGAAATGTGTAGGGGCCAGCGGTGGCTGTGCTTTGTTGACCCGGCGGTAACTCCATGCTGTTTAACACGGTTGTAAATCCCATCATGGACCAGTCCGGGGTCTTCCCTGAAGTGGTAGCCGCTGGCGGGGCCGGGGTGGTGGTTGTTCCACCACAGGCGGAAATCAACAAGGCTATGAATACAAGAAAAGCCAAAAGCGTCAATGTGCGAAATCTTTGCATTTCTCCCCCTTCGGAGCGCTGATTCTTTCTTCATTTACTACCTCCAGGCTGATTTTGTAAACTCCGGCCTGCCGCCTTGACTTTCCGCCGCAGCAGGAATAATTTTAAAAGGCGACATTGCCAATCCTCGTTAGGTGAGGCTCCAGTGCAGATACAGGCCGTTGCCCGGAAAGGTCCAAAGACCCCAACGGGTAGGACAGGCATTACCGGCATAAGGTTCTGCCCGAGACGGCTGAGAGTAATCTCTACGATGTGCTGTGCCAAAGCTTGGACGAGCTGGGGAAGGCAAATAATGTAATGGCGTTACGGCGTTTCTGTTTCTGATCGCAAGCCGCAAAATGTGGCGCCTGTCAGAACAGGCCCGTTAAGCACCATTTGCCTCTGGCAGCCTTCCCTTCGGGAAGGTTTTTTTATTGGACGAAGCGGGTAGGGCGTCAAGACCCGGGGGGCGATAAATCCCGGACTTCGCTTTTTACCGCATGAGGAGGAAAAGTGTTCTTCCTAAGCAAACTTCTGGGCCAGCAGGTCAGCGACTCCCGGTCCCGTCCCGTGGGCACTCTGGACGACATCGTCGTCTCGCTGAAACGCAAATATCCGTCCGCCACCAAGCTGGTTGTCAAGAGCGGCCGCAAGAAAATGCTGCTTCCCTGGGAGCTGGTGCGCAGCTTCGAGGAATCCCAGACGCTGCTCAGGCTTCCGGTTGAGCAACTGGAAGAGATAGAGCCGGCCGAAAACGAGATCTTCCTGGCCAGCGACGTCCTCGACAAGCAGATCGTGGATACAAAAGGCCACAAGCTGATCCGGGTCAACGACCTGCAACTGGCCCGCGCCAACGGCAGCCTGCGGGTCGTGGGCGTGGACATCGGCAGCGGCGCCATCCTCCGCCGCCTGGGGCTGTCCAAGCTGGCGCAGCGGCTGTCGCGGCGGGTGCAGCCCACCTTGCTTGACTGGAAGACGGTGGAGCCGGTAAGCGGCGAAGCATCGGGAATGAAGCTCCAGGTCACCCATGACAAGCTGGCGCTGCTTCATCCTGCCGATATTGCCGACATCGCCAACGAGCTGTCGCCGGAAGAGCGGGTGGCGGTTGTGGAGGCGCTGGCGGCAGACGTGGCCGCCGACACCGTTGAGGAGATGCATCCTCACTTCCAGGCCACGCTGCTTAACGACATGGACGAGCGCAAGGCGGCCATCATCCTCTCCAACATGGATCCTGACGACGCCGCCGACCTGCTGGCCGACCTGCCCGAAGAAAAGGCGGCGTCGCTGCTGGCCAGCATGCGGCGCAAGGAAGCGCGCGACGTCAAGCAGCTGCTCCGCTACGAGGAGGACACGGCCGGCGGCATCATGACCACCGAGTACGTGGCGCTGCCGCCCGGCATGACAGCCGGGGAAGCCATCGCCAGGCTGCGCGAGCTGGAGCCGGGCGCCGAGACAATTTATTACATGTACGTCGTTGACGAAGATGGCCACCTTGTTGGGGTTTTCTCCCTGCGCGACCTGATCCTCGCCCGCCGGGACCAGAAGGTGGAGGATTTCATGGAGCACCATCTGATCAGCGTTCACACCAACGCCTCTCAGGATGAGGTCGCCCAGGTGGTCGCCAAGTACAACCTGCTGGCTGTGCCGGTCATCGACGATGAAAACAAGCTGCGCGGCATTATCACTGTTGACGACGCCATCGACCTTATCCTGCCGCTGAAGTGGAAGAAACGCCTGCCGAAGATCTTCGGCTAGCCAGAAAGGCAAAAATGAAACGTCCGAAGGTCATCCCCCGTATCGGCAAGACGCGCCTGCTGTTATTTCTGGCCATTATCGGCCCCGGCCTGATCACCGCCAACGCCGATAACGATGCCGGCGGCATTGCCACCTACTCGGTGGCGGGGGCGCGCTTCGGCTACAGCATGCTCTGGATGCTGCTCCTGATTACGATCAGCCTGGCCGTCACCCAGGAGATGGGGGCGCGCATGGGGGTGGTCAGCGGCCAGGGGCTGGCGGCCCTCATCCGCGAGCGCTTCCGGCTTAGGCTGACGCTGCTGGCAATGGGGGCAATGCTGGTCGCCAACCTGGCGACCACGATCTCGGAATATTCAGGCATCGCCTCCGGTTTCCAGCTGCTGGGCGCGTCGAAGTATTACACTGTGCCTCTGGCCGCCGTCTTTATCTGGCTGCTGGTGGTAAGGGGCTCCTACAAGATTGCTGAGCGCGCTTTCCTGGTATTTTCAGCTTTTTACCTTTCCTACGTCGTGTCCGGGCTCCTGGCTCATCCGGACTGGGGCCTGGCGCTTCACAACACCGTCGTGCCGTCCTTCCAGCTAAACAGCGGCTACATCCTGCTGTTCATCGCCGTTATTGGGACCACGATTACTCCTTGGGGTCAATTCTTCATCCAGGCGTATGTGGTTGACAAGGGCATATCAATCAGGCATTTCCGCTACACCAAGACAGAGGTTATTATCGGCGCCATCATCACCGATGTCGTGGCCCTGTTTATCATAGTGGCCTGCGCCGCCACCATCTTTCACACAGGAGGAAACATCGATACGGCGGACCAGGCAGCCCAGGCCCTTGTGCCGCTGGCGGGGCGCTTCGCCTCCACACTTTTTGCGTTTGGCCTCCTGAATGCATCTGTGCTGGCCGCCGGCATCCTGCCGCTGGCGACGGCTTATGCCATCTGCGAAGCCTTTGGCTTCGAGGCCGGTGTCAACCGCAGCTTCCGGGAAGCGCCCTGGTTTCATGGACTGTTTACCTTTTCCGTGATATTCGGGGCTCTGGTGGCCATGATCCCGGGGCTGCCGCTGTTAAAAATTATGTATCTGGCCCAGGATGTGAACGGAATCTTGCTTCCCTTCATCCTCATCTTCGTTATGGTAATCGTCAATGACCGCGGCATCATGGGCAAGTACGCCAACACGAAACGATACAACCTGGTTGCCGGCGCGACGACGGCAGCGCTGATTCTGCTCAGCCTGCTGCTGGTGGCGACGAGCTTCTTCTCCTGAGCCGGCTCGGGCCGGGCAATTCTTTTCAGCCGAATTTGTTGCATCTTTTTGGCGGCGCCGGGCATCTATATTTGCATTCCCGCAAAACGCGCCGCTTGCGAAAAGGAGGAGAATCCATGAAAGCAGACGAGCTTAAACAGCGCATTGAGGATCTAAAAAGGGAGCTGAGCGAGCTGAGAAAGGTTCGCTCCAACCACGGCGGCCACAAGATCGACTTCATGATGATGGAGATCGAAGACGAGATCGCCGAGCTGAAAGGCCGGGCGGGATAGGATGATGACAGGCCGGCAGGCTCAGGCCTGCCGGCTAAAAGCAGTCACTGAAATGGTGATCATCACCGCCGAAAGCAGCGCCACCACCAGGACATCAATGCCGATCGGGTAGCGGTTCTGAAAGTGCGGCAGCATGATGGCGCGCATGGCGTCAACGCCGTAAGTGAGCGGGTCCACACGGGAGATTGAGTCCAGCCACTGGGGAGCGTTTTTTAAGGGGAACATGGCCCCGGAGATGAAAAACATCGGCATCATGAAAAAGTTCATCACCATCTGGAACCCCTGCATGCTCTTTAGCCGCGTCGCCACCAGGATGCCCATGCCTGTCATGGAGAAAGCCACCAGGAACATCATTGGCAGCAGTTCGACGATCACCAGCGGCGAGAGGTTAACGCCGGCAAATGGCGCCAGCAGCAGCATCAGCGTCCCCTGAAAGGCGGCGATCGTAGCGCCGCTGATTACCTTTCCCAAAGCAATGGTCCAGGTTGGGACCGGCGCTACCAGCATCTCCTTCAGGAAACCGAATTCCCGGTCCCAGACGATCGATACCGAAGCAAACACGCCGGCAAACAGAACAGTCATGCCGAGGATGCCGGGAAATATGAACTGCTTGTAATCGAGACCTCCGAGGGCGCTTCCCAGCGCAAACGAGGAGCCGATTCCCTGGCCGAGAATAAATATAAAAATAATGGGGCTGCCCAGGGAGCCGAACACGCGGGCGCGGTCTCGAAAGTGGCGCTTCAGGTCGCGCAGCCAGATGATGTAGATGGCGCGGAACCTTCTCATCTGCGCATCCTCCGCGCCCGGATGCGGGTGCGTATGAACTCCATCTTGTCGGCGCTCTCCTCACGTATCTGGCGGCCCGTCAAGCTGAGGAAGACATCGTCCAGGGTCGGCTCCCGCACTGACACCGACAGCACCTCGGCCGAAAGTCCCTTAAGCAGCTGCGGCAGCACGGTCCTGCCGCTGGGCACCTCCAGGCGAATGCGCTTGCCGGCGGTCCGGTCACCTTCATCCACATCTGTAACAGCTGTCTCGATGCCGAACTTCTCCTGGATCTCCCGGCGGGCGGCCTCAACGTCCCCGGCCCTGAGCATGATGATGTCGCCGCCCACCCCGTGCTTGAGGTTGCCGGGCGTGTCCAGCGCGGCGATGCGGCCGTGGTCAATGATGGCGATGCGGTCGCAGTTCTCCGCCTCGTCCATGTAGTGCGTTGTCAAAAAAACTGTGATGTCATACTCCTGCCTCAGCTCGTGCACGTGCTCCCAGATGGCGCTGCGGGTCTGCGGGTCCAGACCCAGGGTGGGCTCATCCAGGAACAGCACGTGCGGATAGTGCATCAGGCCTCGGGCGATCTCAAGCCGCCGCTTCATGCCGCCGGAAAAAGTCTCCACCTTATCGCGGGCGCGCGGGCCGAGGCCGACCATGTCCAGCACGCGGCGGGCGCGGTCTTCCCGCTCCGCCTTGGGCACGTTGTAGAGCATGGCGTGAAACTGAAGATTTTCCCGGGCTGTCAGCTGATCGTCGAGAGTCGGGTCCTGAAAGACAATGCCGATCGATTGCCGCACTTCATCCTGCTGCGTGGCGATGTCATAACCATTCAGCGTGGCCCGGCCAGAGGTCGGCTTCAGCAGCGTGCAGAGTATGCTGATGGTGGTGGTCTTGCCGGCGCCGTTGGGCCCGAGAAAACCAAAAATCTCCTTGTGGCCAACACTGAAGCTGACCTCGTCCACGGCTTTGAGGCCGCCGAAATGCCGCGACAGCCGCTCCGCCTCGATGGCTGCGCCTGCGCCCTCAGGCCTCGCCGAAACAGGCCCGGCTGCTTCGCCAGCCGCGATGATAGCGCTCACTTGCCTTTCCCCCGCGCGATTTCCTCCATTTCCGCCAGCTTGGCCATGGCGCTGGAAACATACTTCGTCACCTGTTCCGCCCTTATCACCATCAGGGCCTTGCCATGATACCCGGAGAAAATTAGCAGCTTCTCACCCGGCTTTATGTCTAGCTTTTCCCTCGCTTCCGCCGGGATGACAATCTGGCCCTTTTCGCCGACGGTGGCGGAGCCCAGAAATTTCCCGTGGCGTGGTCCGCGGTGATTTGTATGCAAAGCCATTT
>JACWAD010000088.1 GCA_014874175.1 Thermoleophilia bacterium | reverse complement strand
GAATTAAAAGAATACAAACCAGAGGAAAAGACAAAAGATCGAACGTTGGTGGCGATCAGCTAACTAAAACTTGGAGACGAGGGGAATTTACAGAAGAATTTGGACTTGACCAGGGGAATTTACAGAAGATTTTGGACTTGACAATATCTTTACGACTTCTTCATGCATTTTTGGAATAATTAAGCTGTAATTTCCATTAAAAAGAATCTCTGAGGAGGTGCTGGAAAAATGATGAACGGATGGGGCTGGAACGGAGGCTGGGATGGAAGCATCGGTTGGCTTGGGATGATATTGATGATGGTTTTCTGGATCGCGATCGTAGTCGGCGTCGTCATGCTGATAGTCTGGCTGGTGCGACAGTCGCAGGGGGCGCATACGGCTCCCGGCGCGGGCGGGCAGGCGCCGGCAGCCGGCGAGACGCCGCTTGATATCCTCAACAAGAGGTATGCCCGCGGCGAGATTGACAAGGCGGAATACGAAGAAAAGAAAAGGGACCTCTCATCTTAAAGCGGAGGCGAGGTCCAAAGCGTCGTAGTCGGCTTTTTTTTATCCTGCAATTTTAACAGATTTTTAACTTCTTCCTTACACTTCCTTTATCTGTCACAGTGATAATTTAATTAAACAGATAAAGCAGGGAGGAGAAATCCAGATGATAAGAATCAGGCATGGATATGGTTTGGGTTGGCAGGCTGCGCGCCATGTTTCTCCGGCTCACCATGTTTTTGGCATTGTTTTCGGGGCGGCCGTGCTGGCGCTGATTGTTGTGGTCGTTGTCTTTTTGGCTGTATGGTTGATCAGGCACAGGAAGGGCCAGGGCGCTCTGGCGGCACCCGGCGCCACCGGTGCGGCTTCGTCGCCGCTTGACATCCTCAAGGCGCGTTATGCCCGCGGAGAGATCGACAAAACGGAGTTCGAGGAAAAGCGCCGGGATATTTCCACTTAGCCTCGATTGAGTGGAGCTGGTGCGAAGGGTGGCAAATCGTCTTCACGGGCGACCGCCCAGGCAGCCCTATTGATTTTTAACAAGGAGAAAATATGGGATTGTTATTCATCATAGGTGTGATCTTTTTGATATGGGTGCTTCTGGGCAGCGGGCACCATCATCACGGCCATGGATACGGCTGCCACCATCACCATCACCACGAGCCGTACGGGGAGACGCGGTCAGACATGACGCCCCGCCAGATCCTCGACGACCGTTACGCCCGCGGCGAGATCGACAGGCAGGAGTACCTGGACCGCCGCAAAGATATTGAAGCCTGAGCTTCTTTAGCGATAAGATCGGCCCAGACGGGCGGCGTTATGGCCGCCCTTTTTTGTTTTTGTGCTAAACTTTGCCTCATGCCGGCCGAAGCACCGGGCAAACGGGCATTTTGCTTTGAAAATAATCCTTCCTGACAAATCCCAGCTAGATCTGCAAAACGGGGCTACTGCGCTGGATGCCACCTCCGCCATAGGAAAGCGCCTCGCTGCCGATGCGGTTGCCGCTAAAATCAATGGCATGCTTGTTGACCTTAACCACTCTCTTGATGATGGAGACGTGGTTGAAATTGTCACTCTCGCCTCTCCGGAAGGCCTGGAAGTTCTGCGGCACAGCGCCGCGCACGTGCTTGCCGATGCGGTAATGCAGCTTTACCCAGGCGCCAGGCTTGGCATCGGGCCGGCGATTTCTGATGGTTTTTATTATGATTTTCAATTGCCCCGGCCAGCAAGCGAAGCCGACCTACCCGCGATTGAGGCAAAAATGGCAGAGATTGTCAAAAATGCTGCACCGTTCAAGCGGCGGGAGCTGGGACGGGATGAGGCAAATGCCCTGTTTGCAGGCCAGCCTCTGAAGCTGGAGCTGATCGGGGAGCTTCCGCCGGAAGACGCCCTAAGCGTTTACAGCAACGATGAGTTCACAGATCTTTGCCGGGGGCCGCATATTCCCGATACCGGCCGCCTGAAAGCTTTCCAGCTGTTGTCACTGGCAGGCGCCTACTGGCGCGGCGATGAAAAAAACCCCATGCTTACGCGCATTTACGGCACGGCCTTCCCTTCTGGCAAGGAGCTTGAGCAGCACCTGCAAAATCTGAAGGAGGCCGAGCGCCGCGACCACCGCCTGCTGGGCAGGCAGCTAGATCTTTTTCATATAGATGAGGAAGTTGGCGCCGGACTGCCTCTCTGGCATCCCAAGGGGGCGCTGGTGCGCAAGATTATCGAGGATTTATGGCGCGAAGCCCATCTGGCAAATGGTTACGAGATGGTGATGATTCCCCACATCGCCAGCGCCGACCTGTGGAAGACATCCGGTCACTGGGATTTTTACCGCGAGAACATGTACTCGCCCATGGACATCGAGGGACAGGAATACATCGTCAAGCCGATGAACTGCCCCGGTCACATCAAGATTTACAAGAGCCGTGTCCGCTCTTACCGGGAGCTGCCGATCCGCTGGGCTGAGCTGGGCACTGTCTACCGCTACGAGCGCAGCGGCGTCCTGCACGGCCTCCTGCGGGTGCGCGGGTTTACCCAGGACGACGCCCATATTTTTTGCCGACCGGACCAGCTGGAGGACGAGATCCAGTCCGTGATCCGGTTCGTGCTCTTCATGCTCAAGACCTTCGGCTTTGATCAATATGATGTATTTTTGTCAACGAGGCCGGAAAAGTCGGTGGGCAGCGACGAGAACTGGGAGCGGGCTACCGGCGCATTGAAAGCATCCCTGGAAAAGTCCGGATTAAATTATGGGGTTGATCCCGGGGAGGGCGTTTTTTACGGGCCCAAGATAGATCTCAAGATCCGCGACGCCCTGGGGCGGGCCTGGCAGTGCACGACCATTCAGGTAGACTTCAACCTGCCGGAGCGTTTTGATGTGACATATGTGGGGGAAGACAACCAGGAGCACCGGCCGATCATGATTCACCGCGCCCTGCTAGGCTCGCTGGAGCGTTTTGTAGGCTGCCTGATCGAGCACTACGCCGGCGCTTTCCCGCTGTGGCTGGCGCCGGTGCAGGCGGTGATCCTGCCGGTGGCCGACCGGCACATGGATTACGCCGGCCAGGTGGCGGAGCGGCTTTCCCGGGAGTCCATCAGGGTCGAGCTTGATTACAGCAAGGAGTCTGTGGGCAAGAAAATCCGTAACGCGGAAGTTGACAAGGTTCCTTATATGCTGGTCGTTGGCGACCGGGAAGAGGACGCCGGCACGGTCTCGGTGCGCTCTTATGCCGAGGGGGACCTGGGCTCACGGCCGTGTGAAGAGCTGGCGGCGGACCTCGCGCGCCAGGTGGAAGAGAAATCCTAAGTGCCCAGCGGGATAGGAACTAGGGCAGGCCCGGGATAATGGGTTTTTAGTTCATCCCGGGAAGAAGCGGCGAAGAATCCGGGAAAAGGGAGTTTGTCAATTGGAAAGCATCCGTATCGCACTTGCGCAGACTAATTCCACCGTCGGCGACTTTGAAGGCAACGTAGTCAAGATCGTGGCGGGCATCGAGCTGGCCCGGGAGATGGGCGCCGACCTGGTGGCGTTCCCGGAGTTGGCGCTGACCGGGTATCCTCCGGAAGACCTTGTCTTCAATCCCGATTTCTTGCAGGTGAATTTAAAGGCGCTGGGCGAGGTGGCAGGCGCGGTGGAGGACATTATTGCCGTCGTCGGCTTTCTGGACGCCCCTGGCGAGATCTATAACGCCGCCGCCGTAATCAGCGCCGGCGAAGTGGCCGGCGTCTGCCACAAGATCAGCCTTCCCAATTACGGCGTCTTTGACGAGTTCCGCTACTTCACCGCCGGCGAAAAACCGTTTTTGTTCGAGATCGAAGGCGTCGCCATCGGCCTTAATATATGTGAAGATATCTGGTATCCGGATGAGCCTATCGGCACTCAGGTTGCCGCCGGCGCCAACCTGATTTTGAATATTTCATCTTCTCCGTACCGAGTCGGGCGCACAAGGACCAGAGAGGAAATGCTGGAAACGCGGGCGCGAGATTACCTGACGCCGTTAGCCTACGTCAACCTGGTTGGCGGCCAGGACGAGCTCGTTTTTGATGGCAACAGCCTTGTATACGATGAGCACGGCCGTCTGCTGGCCCGCGGCAAGAGCCTTGAGGAAGATATGGTGGTTTTGGACCTGGATCTGGAAGAAGTGCTGGTCTCCCGGCAGCGGGACACCAGCGGACGCCACCGGGCGATAGAGGAACGGCATCCGGGACCGGTTGAACATGTGACAATTGAAGTGCCGCAGAAAATGAATTTCAGGGGCAAGCGTGAGCCGGAGAGGCTGGAGCTACACCTGCCCGCTCCCCTCGACGGAATGGCAGAAATTTACCAGGCTCTGGTGCTTGGAGTGCATGACTATGTACGCAAGAACGGCTTTGAGAAGGTGCTGATTGGGCTTTCCGGCGGGGTTGATTCCTCGCTGACGGTGGTAGTAGCGGTTGACGCGCTGGGCAAGAGTAACGTGGTCGGCGTTTCCATGCCTTCCCGCTATACCTCCGAGGGGACGCGCGCGGACGCCCGCGTGTTGGCTGAGAAGCTTGGCATCGAGTTTAGAATTGCACGTATTGAAACAATTTTTTCTGCCTATCTGGATGACCTGAAGCCGCAGTTTGCCGGCCGCGGACCCGACATCACCGAAGAGAACCTGCAGGCTCGCATCCGCGGAAACATGCTCATGGCCATTTCGAACAAGTTTGGCTGGCTTGTTTTGACAACAGGGAATAAAAGTGAGACTAGCGTTGGCTACAGCACACTCTACGGCGACATGGCCGGCGGCTTTGCCGTTATCAAAGACGTTCCCAAAACGATGGTGTATGATCTCTGCCGCTATCGCAACTCGCTTGGGGAGGAGATAATTCCCGCCAGCGTACTTGAACGGGAGCCGAGCGCCGAGCTGGCTCCGGGCCAGAAGGACTCCGACACACTGCCGCCTTACGAGGTGCTTGACAAGATTATCGAGAGTTACGTCGAGTATGACAGCAGCCTTGAAGACATGGTTGCCGCCGGCCTTGACCAGGCCACGGTCCGGCGGGTCACCCGCATGATCGACCGCAACGAGTACAAGCGGCGCCAGGCGCCGCCGGGCATCAAGATCACATCAAGGGCATTCGGCAAGGACCGCCGCTTCCCGATCACCAACAGGTTCTGGACGCCGGCGCCGCCGGAGGCGGGATAGCGGCTGATTCAATCGTGTCGTGCAGTTGCTGCTTGATGTGCAGCCATCAATTGCCTGCTCATCTTCCAGGGGTCCAACTTTCCCCGGCTTCAATAAGTTTGTCATTTCGCCTAACTATGCCAATGACCAGACCCTGTTTGCCTATAATGATGGGGGCGGCATATGGAAGTCGACCGACGGCGGCAATACGTGGACTGATCTTGGCGGCTGCAGCGCTGGGAATGGTTTTACCGGTTGCGGTAACGGGCTTACCAATGTGAGCATCACCCATGCAGCTCTTTCCCCGAACTACGCCCAGGACCAGACCCTCTTCGTCTCAACTGATTCGTACCGGCCCAGCGCTGCCCCCTATCCCGGCAGCGTCTTTGAGTCCACCGACGGCGGCAACAACTGGAGTGAGATAAATGCGGGGATGGTCAATGACAACAACGACGAACTGGCTTGCGGCTCAGGCCCCAATCATCCCGACGATTGCAAGGTCGCCGATACGGTCGCGGTCTCACCGGATTTTGCTTTTGATCATTCTGTCCTCACAAGCTTTAGCATGATTGGCGGCATGGAGGATAACGGCATCTTTAGCTACACTGCAGACAGTAACCCGGTCTGCGTCATCCCGTCGCTCGCCCTGTCGGAGAACCGGGTCTACTGGGCCAGCCTGGCCGATTACGATGCCAAAGTCTGAGTATCGACTTTGCCATCGCCAACAACGGCGGCGACCTCGCCTATGATACGCAGTTTCTCGGCTCTGTCTCATCCGATAACGTCAACTTGCAGACGCAGACGCCGGTGAGCTGGGGGCCGGTGAATTTTGGCGTGCTTTGGGCCGGGGAGAATATTCCGTTTACGCTGAAGTATCAGGTTCCCGCCGGGGTCACCAGCTTCAAAACCACGATTTCCGCCACCGCCCAGGACGCCTGCGGTACGACATATTCGTATCCGCCTCCGGCCGGCTAGGGAAGGAATCGGGAGAAAGCAGCTGGGGACGACCGACCGCAATAGAAAGCACTGCGCTGTTGCGCGGGATTTGCGGGGTTAGGAGATAGAGGCCTGAAAAATGTCACCCCTTTGTGACATACGACACAAATTCAGCCGACCTGCCGTCATGAGGAATTTTAACTCGTGTTGTTTGTTGTTGACGTAGCGGTCGGTTTGCGTTAGGTTCTTAGCGGTGATTGTGTTTTGTGTTTGCAATGATAGGGGTGATTAAAAGTGCGCCCCCCTCGCCCGGGCATAGGAACGTCCGCCTGTCGTCGCACCCAAGTCCCGACATCCGCTTATTGTCTTTCTATGTCATGTATGAATTCTCGGGGTTCCTTGGGCGTGAAATGAATAATAAACCCGACAGCGAAACCGTCTCAAAGCTGGCGACTGTTAGGGAAGTGGTCGATTACATCGTTTGGTTCGATGGGTGTGCAGATGACATGTGTTATATTCTCAGTGGTGTGTGCTCTGGTTGCATCAATAGGGTTCGAACTTCGTCTGCCGTCAAGCCATATTCCTTCCATCATTGTCCGCGCTATCCATGAGGTGCCATTATAACCTTGGCCTGCTGCCGGTTGATTGTAACCGTTGTCAATGCCGTGGCTATCCAGAATCCGAATGTTGTACGTAGCAACACGGCGATACGGCACCAAAATGCGATCTGGACGTCGATGCCGTCCCGGGAGCTTCATGCGCTTTCCATCCTGCTAGAGCTGTTTCCCGCACCCCTTGCAATATGCGCCCCCTTCGAGCTTGCCGCCGCATGACGG
>JACWAD010000087.1 GCA_014874175.1 Thermoleophilia bacterium | reverse complement strand
GTTATCTGCGCAGTTTGCGCCTGGCTAAAAGTCAATATTTCCCCCCAAATGACATGTAAAACCAGGCGACGCATGAGCCCGCACCAGCACATGAATTGGAAGGCACCAGATAAATAAACAATCGGCATGACTATTCATTCAACTCATCAACCAGGTTGCGCCCCGGCTGAGGCCGGTTTTCCTCTTCCTGCCCCGCCATCATCTGGGTCGCGATATACGCGTCTTCCTCATCAGTGTAATGAAAGCGGCCGCCGCGCATCAGCGATGTGCCCGCCGCCACCAGGCATGCGATTACGGCAAACAGGAAAGCTTCGTGGAGGCCGCCCTGGAACGGCTTTGAAATCAGCTGGGGAAAGAACGACCGGCCTGTGATCAGGGCGCGGTTGGGGGCGCTAAGGGCCGCAAGCACATGCGGGCCGAGGATATGCTGGAGTGGATTGTAGCCCAGAAATGCCGCAAACAGGATTGAGACGGGCGGCAGCTGCGCGGTTTTATGCGCAACTGCGGCCGGCACTCCGTGGGCGATGAGGCCGCTGCTCATCGTCCCCGGGAGCGTCGCCGAGAGCCCGACGATCATGAGCGTAAAGAAAATGCCCACAGACAGCACCTGGGCCGAGTTCTGGAAGGTCTGGTTCATACCGCCGCCGGCGCCGCGATGGGCGCGCGGCAGGCTGTTCATCACCGCCGCCCGGTTTGGAGAGGCGAACATGCCCATCGAGATGCCGCTTAGCGCCAGCGCCACCGCAAAGACCGGAAAAGGAAAGTTTGTAGGCAGCATCAACAGGATCAGGAAGCTGATGGCGGTGCCGATCATGCCGCCGGAGGCAAACGGCCGCGCGCCAAAATGATCGGACAGGTAGCCTGACAGCGGCCCTGCCGCAAGCATGCCGAATGTAAGCGGCAGCATATAGATGCCGGCCCAGAGGGGCGTTTGATCAAAATTATAGCCGTGCTGCGGCAGCCAGATTCCCTGAAGCCAGATGATAAGGATGAACATCAGGCCGCCCCTGGCCACGGCGGCCAGGAATGTCGATATAGTGCCGAACGAAAAGGCGCGGATGCGAAACAGGGGCAGCCGGAACATGGGTTCGCTCGTCCGTAACTCGATCAGCGCAAACACCGCCAGACAAATGACTCCGCCGGCAAACAGGGCTATCACAAGGGGGCTGGTCCAGCCGGTTGTGTGGGAGCCATAGGGGCGGATGCCGTAAGTGACGGCTACCATCAGGGCGACGAGGCCGGCGGCGAACGTGGCGTTGCCCCACCAGTCAACGTGCGTACGGTGAGATACGCCCCGCTCCTCCAGCTTCAGATAGGCCCACACGGTTCCGAACAACCCCACAGGCACCGAGATCAGGAACACGAGCCGCCAGTGAATCGGCGCCAGCAGCCCGCCAAGCACAAGGCCGATGAACATGCCGCTTACGCCCACGATGTTGTTAATCCCCAGCGCCATCCCACGCTGGTTCCTGGGAAATGCGTCGGTGATAATCGCGGCCGAGTTGGCCATCAGGCAGGCGCCGCCGATTCCCTGCACGATGCGGAAAACGATCAGGTAGGAAGCGCCGGCGCGGCCGGTCATCCAGTCGATTGTCAGCATTAGCGACGCCGCCGTATAAACGACAAAACCGAGGTTGTAAATCCGCACCCGGCCAAACATGTCCCCCAGCCGGCCCAGGCTGACGATAAGGACGCTGCCGACGATCATGTAGCCGAGGATCATCCACAGCAGGTAGAAGCTGTTGGACGGCAGCAGCGGATCGAGGTGGATGCCGTTGAAGATGGCTGGCATCGCGATCAGGGTGATCGAGATGTCCAGCGTCGCCAGGAGTACTGCCAGCGTAGTATTTGAAAGAGCAATCCACCTATAACGGTCGTTCATAGTAGGATTATATATGCGCCTCCAGGTAAGTTCTAACCGCGGCGGCCTTCTGGCGCGGCCAGGCGCCGGCCTTCTAAGGCTTCGCCGATGTGGCCGCTTAAGGACCTAAGGATGCATGCTGAAGGGCGGGTAGCGGTCTGTGATCAGCAGCAGGGCGTAAGCATCGACGCGCAGGTACCACCTCATCACGCCGACGACAAAACCGAAGAAGATTTTCGGGTAGCGGCCCATGACCAGGATGGCGAACCACGCCAGAAACGTGGCTATGAAGACGCCGATGCCGAGGACAGAAAGGGCAATGTAGTGCGGGATTGCCAGCAGCCACTTGATCAGCGGCAGGCCCCTGTTCAGATGGCTGGCGTCGGGATATTCCAGATCAAGATGAATTATCTGGTCCTCGTCCACGGAAGGATACTGCTGCCCCAGCAGAACCATGTAGGCAAACACGCGGTAGGAAAAACGGGTCAGGTTGAGGTTCCAGTCGAACCACCAGCGCGGATATTTTTTCCGCAGCAGAATTATGATGACGAGGGGAAATGTCAGCGTGCGCCCCAGCAACAGCATGAAGTAGTAAACAGGTATGATCATTATCTGGCGAAAGAACGTAGTCAAACGACTGGCTTTCTGCAGGTAGTCAACCTCGAGGCTGGCAGGGTAGGCTTTTGCTCCGGCTTCCATGGCGTCACACTCCTTATAGAGGCGGGCTGGTTTGCATGCAATCATATTTTGTGTCTTTGGGGAAAATCCTTTTTTGCGGGTCAAGTCGAAACATGCGCTCGGCCGGGAGGGGGAGTTTTTCCGGCTGCGCCTTGGCTCCAGGCGCCCTAACCGCCCAGGGGGCGGTGGCAACCGCCGCATGGCTGCCGATCGGGCCGAATTCTAGCGGCGTTCCGGCTTGAGCCGGTAACGGGAAAACCGGGCCGCGTCTTCCTGCGGCAGCCGGGCGCGCACGAGCACCCCGCCCGGCAGTCCCGCAAGTTTGACATCGGCGCCGATTTTGAAAATCTCGCCAATGGCAGCGCCGTTGCCGAAAGGGAAAAACAGCTCAACGCTTGTGAGCCGGTAGGCGAAGAATGTGCCGATGCGGCGCCGCAGTTTGTCCAGGCCGCTGCCGGTTAGCGCCGAGATCAGGACCGCTTCCGGCCAGGCCCGGTGCAAAAAAGTCTTCTCTGCCGGGCCGGCCAGGTCGGATTTATTGAGCGCCAGCATTCTTGGAATTGATCCCGCTCCGATATCATCGAGTACTTTGTCAACAACTTTAACAACTTCCTCCAGTTCTTCCTCGGGCAGGCTGGCGTCGGCAACGTGAAGAATAAGGTGAGCGGCAAGCGTTTCTTCCAGAGTGGAATGGAAAGCCTCAACCAGCTGGTGGGGCAGATTGCGGATAAACCCGACCGT
>JACWAD010000086.1 GCA_014874175.1 Thermoleophilia bacterium | reverse complement strand
GTCGAGGAATCTGAGCAGGTCGAGCCAGCCGCTGCCGACCGCGGCCATGACGATGATTGTTGGCAGAAGCAGGGCCAGCGGAACCAGCAGGTTAAAAAGCCTGTCGGGGACAGGCACCCTCTCGATAATCTCGCTGCCGGGGCCAACCTTGAATTTGGGAGACAGCCGCCGCGCCAACAGGATGTTTCCATAAATGACGGCAAAGAAAATCGCCCCCGCCCCCAGGCCCAGTCCGGCTTTTGCCAGCAGAACTTTCCAGAAAACGCCGGTATAGCCAACCTCGCCAAACCAGAGCCACTCTGTGTAAAGGTAAATGCCGCGGCCGAAGAAAAGGAGCAGCAGCAAGATGATGGCGCCGATCGTGGCCCGGAGCCAAAGCCGTTTCTTCTTCTTTTTTTTGAGCGGCCGCACGTTGCCTGGCTCCTGCCCCTGTGAGCTCAAATGGAAGCGGCGGGCCAGGTATTCCCAGAACTCTGAAAACTGGTAGGGTGGCGGGTTATTGTTCACCGGCAACCTTTCGATGTTTACTGATCATTATCCTGCCGTCTTTCATGGGCGGCCATTTTCACGAACCCTTTTTTTGTGCTATCATTCGCCCTTGCATGTCCAATAATTCTTTATCTTAAGCGGCAGGAGTAATATTTGGCAAATATAAAACAGCAACGCAAGCGTGTCAAAATTGCCAGGCGGGAGCGCCTGGAAAATCTAAGGTACAAATCGCGCATCAAGACAATGTTCAGGTCGTTGGCCGTGGCCGCCCGGGAAGATAAAGAAAAGGCCCAGCAGTTGGGGCTTGAATTAATCTCCCTGATCGACCGGGCCGCCGGGCGGGGCGTGCTGCACTCCAACAGCGCCTCCCGCAAGAAATCCCGCGTGGCGGCCGTCGTTGAGCTGGCCGAAGGGGTGAAGAAATCCACCGGGCCGGCTGTCACCAAACCCAAGGAAGAAAGCAAGGCCCAGAGGCGGGCCGGCCGGGCCGAAGCCAGGCATGCCAGGAAGTCCGCCGCCCTTGATAAAAAGACTGCGCGCAAAGCGGAAACGGATGCGGCCGCATCCGGTCCCAAAGCGAAGAAAGAAGAAACAGGCGGGCCTGAAAAAGAGGCGGCCGTCGGCGTAATCGAAGAAGAGGAAGAACCAACAGCAGCGGCGCAGGCTTCGGAGCCGGCCGCAGAAAAAGAAGCACCTCAAGAGGAACAGGCGGCTGCCGGGAAAGAGCCCGAGGCTGAAGAGAAAGCCGTCGAAAAGAAAGCAGCAGCCCCGGAAAGTGATGAAGCGGCCGCTGACGCAGCGGCAAAACCGGAAAAGGCTGACGCGAAGGCGGCAGGGAAAGCTGCTCGCTCCGCTCCAGATGATCAGGCGGCCGGGTCCGCGGCGAGGAAAAAGCAGGAAGCAAAGCCTGCCGTGGCGAAAAAAGGGCCAGCCAAAGCCAAGGCCAGCAGCAAGAAGCCTGATGCCAGTAAAACCCCCGCTCCCAAGAAGCCGCAAGAAGAAAAAGGAAAGTAGCCTCTCTGGTGCGCTGCCGCCCCTGCCGGGCGTCATCACCTTGCGCGCCATTGGCCAGGAGTTTGATGTCATTTACAGCCCCGGCGTCTCCCCGCGCACGACGTTTAGTGAAAGCGGCAACGGCCTTACTCTTTCAGGCAGCATTTCCCGCCAGGGATGTGCGGCCGTCCTTAAGCGGTGGACTTCAGGCAAGGCTCGCTCGCATTTTCCCGCCTGGCTGGAGCAGTCAAGCCGGGAGCTGAATCTTCCTTATGCGCGTGTATCCCTAAGAAAGCAGCGGACCCGCTGGGCGAGTTGCTCCCCTGGCCATACTATCAGCATCAACGAGAAGCTGCTGTTCGTGCCGGCGCTGCTGGTAGAGTACGTGTTCGTCCACGAGCTTTGCCATACCGTTGAGCTAAACCACTCGCGCCGGTTCTGGGCCCTGGTTGCTGCCTTTGAACCCAATTACAAAGCGCTTGACCGCGAGCTGCGCACCGCCTGGCGCTACGTTCCCTGGTGGATGTGCAAGCCAGGAAGCGGCGAGCTTAACCAGAGCTACTACAGAAAAATCAGCGTTCCCAGCGCATGATGGCCTCGGACAGGTCCTGGTCGGCCGCCAGGGCGCCGGCGAAGAGGTCGCCCACGGCGGCAAGCCGCGACGGCATGTTCTTCATGGTGAAGTCAGCGGGCCTCAGCAGGGGGGCGGCATGCCGTGCCCCTGACGGCTTCAGCTCGCTCCATTTCAGCGGCGCCGATACGGGCGCTCCCGGCCTGGCCCTTACTGAATATGCCGAGGCCAGCGTCTTGCCCCAGACGTTCTGCATGCAGTCAAGGTAGAGCTTGCCGCGCCGCCTTGCCAGTGAGGGCTCCAGGGTTATCAGGTCAGGCCTCTCCTCCCGGCAGAGAAAGGCGATGACCTCGGCAAACCGGCGGCACTGGGAAAAGGAATAGTCCGGCTTTAATGGCACGTATATGTGAATGCCAGTGGCGCCGGAGGTCTTTGGATAGCCTTTCAGGTCGAAGAAGTCCAGCTGTTTTTTCACCAGCAGCGCCGCCTCGACGCAGCCCTCGAAATCATCAGGATCGGAAGGATCAAGATCAAGGGCCAGGAAATCAGGCTTTTCCAAGTCCGGCACCCGCGACAGCCATGGATTCTGAGAGATGCAGGCTAGATTCACCAGGTAAAGCAAGGTTGATGCTTCGTTACAAATGATATAGTCAATGCTCTCCCGGGGGGTCGCGGTGGAAGATGCGTTCGGTTCTTACCCAGGCAGGCGTCTCCGGAGCCGCGTTCTTCTGGAAAAAGTAACTGCCGGCGGATCCGTCGGGGTAGCGCTTCATGCTTAAGGGGCGCCCTGCCAGGTGTGGCAGGATAAAGGCTGAGATGCGGAAGTAGTAATTGATCAGGTCCAGCTTGGTGTAGCCTTCCCGGGGCCAGAAGGTCTTGTCCAGGTTGGTAAGCACAAGGTCGTGTCCCTCCAGCCTGACTTTCTGCTCCCGGCCTGTCAGCTCAGGCAGGCTGGGCAGGAGCGCTGCCGCCCTTCCCCTTTTGGTCCGCGGAGGAGGTTTCCGCGGCGGGGGCCGCAGTGTTGACTTTACAGCCGCCGGACGCCTAGCCGGCCAGTCTTTTTTCTTCCCGGACAACGTTTTTGGGATCAATGTCTTCTCTTAGGCCCAGGAAAACCGGCTGACGCAGGCGCCCGTCCCGGGTCCATTCGGCGAATTTGATCTGCGCTACCAGGCGTGGCCTTATCCACTGCGCCGGCTCATTGGACCGGGGAGCAATATTAAACGGGGGCCGGTCAGTTTTTAGCGGCTGCATACGCCGCCAGAGCACTGACAGCGCCTCCTCAGAAAAACCGGTGCCCACATGGCCGGCGTACATTAAATCGCCGTCCTCATAGAACCCCAGCAACAGGGCGCCAAAATGAGAGCGGCTGCCCAGCGGCCGGGTGTAGCCGCCGATGACAAATTCCTGCTCGCTCACAGCCTTTATCTTGAGCCAGTCGCGTGATCGTTTTTGCCGGTAGGGAGATTGCTTTCTCTTGGCCATTACTCCCTCAAGGCCGAGCTCCCGGGCGGCGTGAAAAAAAGCGCGGCCGCCCGTATCCAGCCAGTCGGTCCGCCGCAAGAACTTGTGAGGCATGAAGATGCGTTCCAGAATCTGCTTGCGGCTCCAAAGTGGCAGACCCGCAAGGTCGCGGCCATCCAGATAAAGAAGGTCAAAGATAAAATAACGCGCAGGCATGGCCTTGCCCGCGGGCTTGATCTGCGTCTCTCCGGAGAGGTTTATGCGGGCCTGCAGCAGCTGGAAACGGGAGATCCCCTGCTCGTCCAGCGCCACGATCTCGCCGTCGACGACCATTTCCCTGGCCAGGAACAGCTTGCCCAGGTTGGCAAATTCAGGATAGCGGAACGCCTGTTCTTTATTGTTGCGCGAGCGAACGCTGACCCGGCCGTCACTTCTTAAATAACAAACCGCCCGGATGCCGTCAAGCTTGACTTCAAACAGATGCTCAGCCGAGTCAAAAGGGCCCGCCGCCAGGAACGCCTGCATCGGCTCCACCTGCGAAGGCATTGGGCCAGCGCTGCCCGTTCCGGCCAGGTCCGGATTTAATCTTTCCGGTTTATTCAGGAGAATCAGCCAGGCCTTGCCCTTTCCTTTCATATGCACGAGGGTGAACTCGCCTCTGACTTTCACACCTTTCAGATTGAAGGTCATCACCCCTTTTTCCAAACCGGCGGCCGCGTCGTCATATGTCTGGTAAACGCCCTGGTCCCAGATTTCCACCTTGCCGGCGCCATACTCGCCCGCGGGAATAACGCCTTCAAAATCAAGATATTCGAGCGGATGATCTTCCACCTGCATCACCAGCTTCCTGGGGTAGTGGGGGGTGGCCAGGCACTTGGGGCAGGCCCATGATTTTAGCATGCCGTCAAGCTCCAGGCGCAGGTCGTAGTGGATATGGCTGGCGTCGTGCTTCTGGATGACAAAGCGCCTCTCCTGCGGGCCTGCCGGCTGCGCTTCCGTACTGCCGGGCCTGCCCGGCCGTTTCCGGGGGCGGGGCTCCGGCGTGACCCCAAAGCGGCGCCGGCGCTCGTATTCCTGCAGGCTCATGACGCCTTTTCCCGTTCCCGGGCTCTCTCCTTCTTTACCATCGCCTGCTCCTGCCGGGCAATGCTTTTTTTAAGAGCGTCCATGATGTCAACAACCGGCGCCAGTGGCTCCAGCTTGGGAACGGTTATCTGCCTGCCCTTGATCTTGCGGCGGATAACCTCAAGTAGTTCTTCCCGGTACTCATCCCGGTAGAGCGAAAGATCAAAGCTGGCTGTCATCTTCTCCACCAGGCCCTCGGCCAGCTCCAGCTCGCTTTGCTCCAGTTTTACTTCCTCACCGGTAAGGTCCAGGTCTTTTACGCTTCTTACTTCATCGTGATAATAAAGCGTCTCCAGCAGCAGAGCGCCGCTCATGGGCCTCAACACTGCCAGATGCTGTTTTTCACGCAGTGAAAACTTTGCCAGCCCCGCCCGGTTCTGCTTTTGCATTGCGGTCAGCAGCAACAGGTATGCTTTCCGGCTCGACTCCGCCGGACCCAGGTAATAAGACTTTTGATAATAAATCGGGTCTACTTCATCGAGTTTGACAAAATTAATGATCTCTATCGCACGCCCCTTGCGGACGTTCACTGACTCGAAGTCCCTCTCTTCCAGGACAACGAAACGGCCTTTTTCAAACTCGTATCCCTTCACAATCTCATCGGCTGCAAGAGTCTTGCCGTCATTAGGGCACACCTTTGCGTAGTTGATCGGCGTGTTATCCTCCGCGTGCAGCTGGCGGAAGGAAACGCTCCGGCTCTTTGTGGCCGGGTACAGGTTAACGGGTATGTTGACAAGCCCGAAACTGACAGGGCCTGACCAGATTGCCCGGGGCACTGCCTCCTCCTTATCCGTTATGGCTTCGAAAGCTTTTCGCTCATACAGGAGCCTAAAACTTTTATATTCCCCGGCCTGCCGGCGTCTAACGGTTTTAACGGGGGCGTGTTATCATCCTTAACCAGGATGATTGAATGAATGGCAGATCATCCGGGGCCGCTTTAATCTCCATGGCAGGAGGTCCGTTGAAGCTGGAACAGCTTTTAAAAGAAAAAAAATTTGGCGAGGTTGCTGATGCGCTCTACAAGGGCCGCCAGCAGACAGTCGAGGAGTTGATCCGCCGCCTCCAGGACTGTGACCAGGAAACGCAGCGCGGCATTCTCAACGTGCTGGGCCGGTATGGTTTTGACCACCCCGAGGATGTCTACGCATACACGGGCAGCATCATGAAGGTTCTGGACGAGAATCCCGGTCTTAAATCGGAGGGTGCGTGCGCCCTGGGCAACCTGGTTTTCAATTACCGGGACAAGTCGGAAGAAGTGCTGCCCCTGCTAAAGGAAATGATGCAGGACGATGATGTTTTCATCCGCCAGGATGCTGCTTATGCCATCGGCAATATCGGCTTTAATTACCCGGAGCTGGTGCGGGACCAGATAGCGGCGCTGGTAGAGATGCTCGACTCGGCCTCGGAAGATGAGCGCGAGGCAGGCGCCCACGCCCTGGGCAAGATTGGAGTCAACTCTCCGGAGTTGATCAAGGACGAGTTCCCCAAGCTGGTTGATGTTCTCAGGCACGCCAAGGAGACCAGCTGCGGCGGCGTCGTCTTCGCCTTTGGCGCTCTGGGATTCAACTACCCCGACATGGTGCGGGAGCACATGCCAACCTTGATAGGTTACCTCAATAGCGGCGACCCTGCGGTCGTTAAAAACGCCATCATGGCCATCGGCATCATTGGTATGAACAGCCCCGAACTGATCGAGGATGCGTTGCCGTACTTAAAAAAGCTGGCGGCTAGCAAGGACAGGGAGATAGGGCTGAACGCGATGGTGGCGATGACGAGGATAAAGAAATAGAGTCGTTAGGACGGCCCGCCCTATGAGGTTAACAGCCGGTCCAGCTTGCCCGCTTTTTCCAGCGCCGCCAGATCGTCGTAGCCGCCCACATGGTAATCGCCGATATACACCTGTGGGACCGTGCGGCGCCCTGTTTCCTTCTCCAGCCAGTCGCGGCTGCCTGAGTCAAGATCGATGTTAATCTTCTCGATATCCGTGACGCCCTTTTCTTTCAGCAGCCGTTCGGCCGCCGCGCAGTAAGGGCATACAGAAGCAGCGAATATTTTCACAGATGGCGCCATCTCATCATCTCTCCAAGAACAGTTTGGCCTTGCGCCAGGCCATGAGCCCGCCCTTCAGATTATAAACCTGCTTAAATCCTTTCCGGCGCATGAAGATACTGGCCGTGGCCGAGCGGCGGCCGCTGCGGCAACCGACGACAACCGGCCTGTCTTTTGCCTTTTCCAACTCCCTTAGTCTGGCCGCAATATGGCGAAGCGGCAGATGCCTGGCGTTTGGTATGCGGCCGGCATGAAATTCCCTGGACTCGCGCACGTCGACAACAATGGCGCCACGATTGTTTATCAGCTCCAGCGCCTCCAAAGCGCCCACTTCACGCACCCCCGCACGGCGCAGCCGCCGCCTTGCGACGAACTTCATGAAAAGAATAGCTGCTAAAACTCCAATTGACAGGAACAGCACCGTGTTAACCATTTTCACTCCTTTGTTTCTTTAATACTCGGATTTAGATGCAGCGGTCAGGCTGTGGTTTCAAATCCGCCGGATGTGGCCAAGCGCCGGCTACTGAGGCGCTGATTGGGCACCGGTTGATTATTTTAGCCTTTGGCCAATTATTTTGATAGATTATGCCGGGCTTGCCGGATGCGAAGGGCTTGACGAGATCTGGCGGCAGGAAGGCAGAAGCCGATCAAGGAGGACGGCGCGGCATGAACAAGGAGCAAGTTGTGAGCAGTGGGGCCACTGGCTGCTTGGGGATCTCCCTGGGCGACACTTTTGTTAAGGCCTGGAAAATATTCAAGGACAAGATCAGGCTTATCCTGATAGTCGTTCTGATAGTTCAGGTGCCCTTGTCGGCGGCCTCCCTGGGGTTGAGCCGGCTGCCCATCCTCACCGGGCAGCAGGACTTTCTTAATCAACAGTCAAATCTGATTCGCAATAACCAGTCAGAAAAAGTGGACTGGGGCACGTTTGCGGAAGATTCGGCAGAGCTTGCCGGCCTGTCCCTGGCGATTCACTTTTTTTCCTCGCTGGCAGGCACCCTGTCTTTCGTGGCGGTGGCGCTGCTGGTGAAGGCAGCCGCAGAGGGCGAGGCTGTTGACTGGCGGGGGGCAATGGCGCGGGCGCTTAAGTGCTGGCCGGCGGCGGTCGTCACGCTGCTGATGATTGAGTTAATGCTTTCGGGGCTGTTCCTGATGCTTATTGTGCCAATGATTGTCTTTTATATCTATTGGACCTTTGCCATCCAGGCGGTTGCCCTGAATCAGAAAACAGGCTGGGGCGCAATCCGCTACAGCATGGATCTTGTCAGGGGCAGGTGGTGGAAAGTGCTTGGCTTCTCGTTGATATTTGGAGTCATGTCCCTGGCGCTGACCGCAATTGTCAACACCCTCAATGTCGGCCAGGGCAACTTTTTTTCGGATGTTTTTTTTGCCGCCGTAATCAGCGCGGCGCTGTCCTTCTTTATAGTCGCATACACGGTGCTTTTTATCGACCTTGAGCGGACGAGCGCAGCGGCGCCATCAGGTCCATGATTCTGGCAACCGCGGTTTCCAGCGCCAGGTCCGGGCGCATGTCATTTCTTCCCTTGAGGTCGGCGTCAAGGCCGGCCAGAATGGAAGTAGCCTCCCTTAGCTGGCTGAGCGAAAAATTGAGGCGCTGCTGCGCCAGCTTCCTGGCGGGAAAAGGCTTCTGCCCCAAGTCAAGCGCCGTCTGGACAGGATCCTCCCCTCTGCCGGCCGCCTCGGCAACCTGGGCCAAGGTGCGTACGTGCCTGGTGATGGAATAGAAAACCGCCGCCGGTTCTGCATGCGCATCAAGCAGGGCCTCAAGCTGGCGGAACGCCGCCCTTCTGTCGCCGGCGCCCAGGGCGTCGGTAAGGTCCCAGATCCTTGTTTCCGGAGAAGACCAGCAGAGGCTATCAATTTCGTCCATTCCTACCGGGTCAGATCCCGTCCGCGCCGACAGCTTCTCCAGCTCGCTCAGGATTGACCGCTGGTCAGACCCGCACAGGAATACGAGGCGGCGCGCTTCTGACTGGCCAAGCTTCAGGCCCAGTCCGCGTGCCTGATCGCGCGTCCAGCGGGCCAGTCCCGCATGGCGCGGTGCTTCGAACGCCAGCACTTCGCCAACGGCGTCTACCGCCTTGAACAGGGCTTCATTTCTTTTGATGCCGCTGCCGATTAATGCTAGGACCGAGCCGTGAGGCGGCGCTGTCAGGAAAACGGAGACCGCGTCCTTGTCGGCTTTGCCCCAGGCGCCCGCGTGCATCACCAGCACCAGCCGGGGTCCATCGCCAAACGGAAGCGTGCTTGCCGCCTGGATCACTTCCGGCGCCATCTGCTCGCGGGCGTCAAAAACATCAATATTCAGGTCGGTGCCGGAGTCGCGGATGACACGCTGTTTGAGGCGGCGCATTGCCTTCTCGACCTTCGTTTCGTCGCTGCCGGTAATTAGATATACCGGTTTTAACGGTTCTTTTGATTTTGCATTTAAGCTCAACGGTCTGTTCTTACCTCAATTCCGTTTACTGTTTGTGACACGCGGATGGTGCCCTGGCGGTCGGTCCTGAAAACGCGGGCCCCGTATTTTTTCAGTTTTGAGATTGTGTCGGCTGCCGGGTGGCCATACTCATTATGCGCCCCGACAGAAATTACGACAATAGCCGGCTGCAGGCGGTCAAGCACCTGGCCCAGTGACGGATCGCGGCTGCCGTGATGGCTTAGCTTGTAAATGTCCACACGGGGAAGATCCAGAGTTTTTAAAACGTCCGATTCTGCATCTCCCGGACAAAGTATATCAAGCCCGCGGTAACTGGCCACGATCACGATGGAGTTGGCATTAGGGTCATCCAGGCTCTGGTTGCGGCCGGGATTGTAAACGGTCAGGGTAAGCTCGCCGTAGGCAAGCTTCTGTCCCCGGCGGACAACATGGTAAGGGATGCCTTTGTCCTTGATCTCATTAAGAAAATCCCTGTACAGGGGGCTGCCCGAAGGCGAACCGCCGTCGTAAACATTGTCCACATGATAGTGTTTCAGGACTTCAATCAGGCCGGCCAGATGATCGGCATGGCTGTGGGTGAGCACGACGGCGTCAAGCCTGGAGGCGCCGCTTTGGGAAAGACGGTCAAGTACTGACGAGCCCGGCCCGCCGTCAATCAGTACGCTTGCTCCCCCCGGAACCTGGATGAGCGCCGAGTCTCCCTGTCCCACGTCAAAAAAGGAGACGCGAAAGCCGGCGGGGAGATCTGTTTTGGAACTGCTATGGCCGAGCCAGGCAAGCGCCGAGACCAGGGCAATGACGGTTAGCGCCAGCGCCGCCGCCGGCCGGCGGCGGCGCTTGATCCATGCGGTTACAGCTGTTGCGCCCGCGTGCAGATATGTTAAAAGGAGGGCGCCTGTTCTTGGCAGCGTAGCCAGGGCGCCCAGCAGCGCATAGTAAAAGACTGTCGCAGCGGCCGGGGGCGGCCCGCCGCTGTAAACCGATCCGGGCAGCGCCGCAAAAAATCCGGCAACTGAAATTATGTAACCGGCGCAGGCAGAGCCGGCGCCATTAAGCAGCCAGCTCAAATCTGACGAAAAAAGACCGGCGGCAATGGAGAGCACGCCCAGCAGCATCACCGGACCGGCCAGCCAGTCGGCGGCAATGTTGGCCGGCACCGTAAGCAGCGAGACCTGGCGGAAATGAATCAGCGTAATCGGGGCCGTCGCCAAACCGGCTGCCGTCGAAACAGAAATGACCTCAGTCAACAAGCGGGGCAGGAACCGGAGCGCTTGCTTAAATACAGGCGCCAGCGCAAAAATGGCCAAAACCGCCGCAAATGAGAGCTGGAAGCCTGGGTCCAGCAGGCTGTACGGATTCAGCGTCAGGATTACTGCCGCAGCCATGGCAAGGAAATGATACCGGTCCCCACGGCGGCCCAGCAGAGACGCCGCCAGCCCCAGGATGCCGACCACCCCGGCGCGCACAATTGAGGGTCCAGCGCCGGTCAGAGGCACGTAAACGCACAGGACAAGCATGGCGGTAATAATTGAGGCTGTCCGTGGCAGCGTCAGCAGGCGGCAGATTAACGAGACAATGAAGCCAAGCAGAACCACATTTTCGCCGGAGACTGCGAGCAGGTGCAGCAGCCCGGAGTCCCTGAAGTCCGAAATGACCTGGTCCGGGACCTGGCTGGTGTCTCCCAGCACCATCCCCTTCAAAACGGCGCCGGCTGGCCCCCGGCCGCCGGCCTGAAGGCTGGCTAGCGCACGTCTCCTGGCAGCATCCACCAGCCCGGACCAGCCGCCGCGAGCCTGATTAAGCGTCTTGACCGAGCCCGGCTGTGAAATCAGGACTACGTTAATTCCGCGCCTTTTGAGGTAGAGGCCGTAGTCAAAATCTGCGCCGGAATTGGAGGGAATGGACTGGACGCGGCCGGAAATAGCCACCTGCTGTCCCTGCTCAAGCCGTCGACGAGGACCGGAAGAGCATCCCTCACGGCACTTTATTTCAACATGGACGTCTTCGCCGTCATTTTTAAGCTCCCGCGACAACTGCACCTTATCAACGTGAGCCGTGAAGACGAGGCCTGTTTCTTTCTGGCTGGGCTTGTCAACAATGGTAGCGTATGCGCGGACGCGCTTCCCCATGAACTCGTTTTTCAACAGGCTCGTGTCAAGCGTTTCCAGCCGGGCAGATCCCATCATTAGCCCCAGGCAAGCAAAGGCAAAAAGCAGGACGATCCGTTTGCGCGTGCGCCAGACAGCAAAAAGCAGGCAGGCGGCTGCGGAGCCGCCAGATATTGCCTCTGGCCAGGAAGAACCGGACAGGGCCAGCGACAGGCCCGAAATATAAGCAAGCACAAAAGCGGTTGGCGCCATCAGGAAGCGCTCGTGGACATGACTGCCCGCAAGCCGCGACAGGCAGGCTAAAATACCATGCCCCTCAAACTGCGGGTTTAGAGCCGTCTGTCCCATTTCAGACGGACAGACGGTCCTTTATCTGGTCGAACTTGGCCTGCCCGATACCAGGCACCTGCATCAGCTCTTCGACGTCCTTAAAGCCGCCGTGGGCTTCCCGATAGGCAATGATCTTCTCAGCCGTCTTGGGGCCTATGCCATCCAGCTGAGTCAGCTCGTCCGGCGCGGCCAAATTGAGGTTAACGACCTGTTTTGAAGAAGCAGATGAAGGTGAGGATAAAGACGGCGCTCCGCCCCGAGCCGAACCTTTCTCGGGTACGAACAGCTGCTGCCCATCTGAGATTTTGGCAGCCAGGTTGACTTGTGTCAGGTTGGCCGCCGCGGTCGGTCCGCCAGCCAGGCGCAGAGCATCGTCAACGCGATCGCCGGATCTGGCTTCGTAGAGACCGGGATGAGCAACGGCGCCGACAACGTGAATCTTGATTACGTCCGGCTTTGCCTGGGTAGAGGCGGCCCCGATTTGAATGGTTGTCGCGGCCTGCGGTTGTGCCTGGGAAAAATGGCCGCGCAGGTAGGCTGCACCCAGGACCAGGACAGCAAGGCCTGCCAGGGACCAGGCGACTAACTGTCCGCGCGACAATAACACTGGCGGGCTCCGGTGCTGTTTGACCTCGGCATGAGCATCAGCCTCAACTTCAGCAACTGTTTAACGACCGGTTTTAAGCCAGCCCGCCTCTGCCGGGGTCCGGAAAAAAATACCGGCGCCCATCAAAAAAGGCGGCTTCTGGCCGCCCAGCGGTTTGTAATATATATCGCTGCCGCAAGAATGTCAAACTGGAGGTTACTTTAAACGTGGAACTTTAAACGCGAACGAAAGTTAAATTATATTTCCGGTGGAGAAAACGAGCAGTGTAAATTTGACCGGCTCCTATTTAACTACAAAGTTGACAAGGCGTCCAGGCACAATTATTTCCTTGACGATTTGCTTTCCTTCTGTATAGCCGGCTATGCGCCTGCTGGAGCGCGCCGCGGCCGCCAGTTCTTCCTTCGAGGCGGATGCGTGCATCTGCAGCCGGTCTCGCACCTTGCCGTTCACCTGCACCACCAGCTCGTAAGTCGTTTCCTGCAGCCGCCGCTCGTCGGGCTGGGGCCAGGGCTGGCGCCAGATATCCTTGTGCCCGAGGCGTTGCCAAAGTTCGGCGCAAAGATGCGGCGTAAAGGGATCAAGAAGCGACACGACCGTCTCGGCCACAAAACGAAGGACTGCCCTCCCTTCTTCATCTCCCAGCAGTGATTCCTTGACCAGATAGGCCTCATTTACCAGCTCCATGACGGCACTTATGGCTGTGTTAAAACGAAAGCGCTCGGAAATGCCGGCACTTACCCTGGCTATTGTCCGGTGCGTTTTTCCGAGCAGGCCAGACATCTCCCGGGAGGCGCCTTCAGGTTCAGGCGCGCCCGCCGTCAGCGCTTCGGTTTTCTCGATGACTTCATTGACAAAACGCCAGACGCGCCCAAGAAAGCGGAAAGAGCCCTCGATGCCCTGGTCCTGCCATTCCACATCCAGCTCAGGCGGTCCCATAAAGAGGATGTACAGCCTGAGGGTGTCGGCGCCGAATTTTTCCACATGCTCATCGGGATTTACCACGTTACCTTTTGATTTGCTCATCTTGGCGCCTTTGTAATAGATCATCCCCTGCGTAAAAAGGTTGGTGAACGGCTCCTTAAAACCAACCATGCCTATGTCATAGAGGACCTTGGTGAAAAAGCGGGCGTACATCAGGTGCAGGATGGCGTGCTCGACGCCGCCAATGTACTGGTCCACCGGCATCCAGTAATTGACAATCGCCCTGTCGAATGGCTCCCTGTCATTATGCGGATCTGTGTAACGGAGAAAATACCAGGACGAATCAACAAAAGTGTCCATGGTGTCAGTCTCGCGCCGGGCGCCGCCGCCGCAGGCGGGACAGGCCGTGTTGACAAAATCCTCACTGGCGGCAATGGGAGAGCGTCCCCTGGGGGCATAATCCTTTACCTCAGGCAACACGACGGGCAGTTCTGCTTCCGGAACCGGCACAGTGCCGCACCTGTCGCAGTAAACGATGGGGATGGGCGCGCCCCAATAACGCTGTCGGCTTATCAGCCAGTCGCGGAGGCGGTAGCTGACCGCCGCCCTGCCGAGGTGCTCGCTGCTGAGCCACTCGATGATTGCCCGTCCGGCCTCGCGGTTGGGCATGCCGTCAAAACGGCCGGAGTTGATCATGACTCCGTCTCCTTCAAAAGCAGACGTCATTGCGCCTGCCCCGGCTTCAGCTCCCGGCATGGCAACCACCTGCCTGACTTCGATGTCAAATTTAACGGCAAATTCAAAATCGCGCTGGTCGTGGGCGGGCACCGCCATGATGGCTCCCGTACCGTATTCCATCAGTACATAGTCGCTGACATAGATCGGAATCGGCTCGTTATTAGCCGGGTTGATCGCGTAGCGTCCGGTGAACTCGCCAGTCTTTTCCCGCTCGGCTACGGCCCGGTCCTGAAGCGGTTTCAGCCGCGCCGAGGCAACGCAATCCCTGACGGGGTTTTCGTATCCGGTTCCCTCGACAAGCTTTTGCACCAGGTCGTGCTCGGGCGCCAGCAGAAAAAATGTGGCGCCAAAGAGCGTGTCCGGACGCGTGGTGAAGACAGGTACGTCCAGGTCCAGCTCAGCAACGCGGAAGACTACCTCCGCCCCCCCGCTCCTGCCGATCCAGTTGCGCTGCATGGTTATCACCCGCTCCGGCCAGGACTTAAGCAGATCAAAATCATGAAGCAGCCGCTCGGCGTAATCGGTAATCCTGAAGAACCACTGCGCCAGGCTGCGCGGCTCGACCGCGGTGGCGCAGCGCTCGCAGTTGCCCTGGATCACCTGCTCATTGGCAAGTACGGTTGCGCAGGAGGGGCACCAGTTGACCGGGGCCTCCCCGCGGTAGGCCAGGCCACGCTCGAAGAATTTGAGAAAAAAGTACTGGGTCCATTTGTAATACTCGGGATCGGAAGTGGCCAGCTCCCTGCTCCAGTCGATGGAAACTCCGAGCCGGTGCAGTTGCTGGTTGATGTTGTCTGTATTGATCCGGGTCAGATCTGCCGGATGGGCGCCTGTTTTTATGGCTGCATTCTCGGCCGGCAGGCCGAAAGCGTCGTATCCCATCGGGTGAAAAACGGTAAGACCGTTGCGGGCGCGGAATCGCGCCAGGACATCCCCCATCGTATAGTTCTTGACATGGCCCATATGCAGCGTCCCGGAGGGATATGGGAGCATCTCCAGCACGTAGCTTTTCCGGGAAGGTTCAGCCGCTTCAGCGACTTCGGGATTGGGGATCGTGAAGCTTCCCTGCTGCTTCCAGACCTGCTGCCATTTGGCTTCTATTTGGGCTGGATTGTATCTGTCCATGGGCCAGCGACATTATAGCAACTGGTCCTGGATGATGTTTCCAGCTACCGATTTCCGGTTTCAGGTTATTTTCTTGAGGCCGGACTGGAAAAACCGGACGCATTCAGCCCGCCGCCATGATTTTTTCTCGTCAATGAACCTTCGAGCTGAAGGCGAGGGTTTTTAACGGGCGCGACAGCTACTGACAGGTCCACTCATCCTTGCGGCCCTGGGAAAACATCCAGGCGGCAGCCATGATCTGCGCGCGGCCGTCGAAGATGCTCTGGCCTGCGTATGGCGTTCCCGCCCAGGTTGAAGGATTAAACTGGAACAGCCCTTTGCAGACTCCGTTGTCTGCGTCCGGGGCTCCCTTGCTCTCGCAGATCATGACCCGGTATAGCGCAGCTGGGTCCTGGCCGTATTTCTGTGCTGCCTGCACCAGATCCGGACCCCAGGGTCCGAACCGGCCGGCTGCTTCCTGGTCTTTCAGCTGCTGATCTTGCTTTTCTTTAAGCTGGTCTGCTTTCAGGGAGTAAAAAGCCAGCAGCTTACAGGCGGCTGTTGCTTTTTCTTTTTCCTGCGCTGCCCAACCTGCCCTTCCTGTCGGGGCAAACAAGTCTTGAGCGACCGCGGCCCGCGTCTGGGCGCCAAAGTTGACGAGGCTGGCGCCGAGCATTGCGGCTGCGGCAATAAGGACCAACACATGACGCATGCTTCCTTTCCGGCCTGCTGGGGCCTCAGCCCGCCACTGTGACTAGTCTTGCTGCAGCGGGCCTATCTGTCTTGCTTGCATGACCGGCAGGCCTGTCGAGTCTTTAAAAGCCTGCCTGACGGCGTCAGAAGCAGAGTTTTTCCACGCGCAGCCAGAACTGGATTTAAAAAGCAAGGGAAAAAGGGAAACGCCCGGAAAAGTCGAGCTTGGATATGAAGCAGCGGCAACCATGATTGCCGCAACACGCCGCTCTTTTGTTTAAACGACGATATTTTAGTTAAAAAAATATTAAATAGCAACAAATATGTTGCAAAAGTAACTTGGTTAAAGCAGTTTGATGGCTGCGATACAATAATTGCCTAAAGCAAACTTAGGTGATAGCATAACAAAACTTATTGGCAAAAATGCTCAAGCTCAACGGATTTCGGTATTGAAGGAAGGCTTCTTTGACGACGATTTCGCGTATCATCCGCATGGCCAATCCGGTCTTTGTGCTGGTGGCGGTAATTGTACCGATCGGGGCTTTTTTCTATGCCTGGCTGTTTGGCCCCCTGGTCAGCCTCAATTACGTGCATGTTATCACCGGCGCCGGCTGGACGGGAATTGACCTGTTCATGGGGTTTGTTTTAGGACCGGTTATGGGCGGAATGGAACCGCAAAACCGTGTCGCTGTCTTTACTAGACTGATGCCGAAGATGACTTTTCTGATGCCGGTGCTTGCCGGCGTCACCGTGACGGCGGGCTTTAAACTGGCCCCTCATCTCGGCTATTCCCTCACCGATCCGCTGTTTGTTGCCGCTTTTGTCATCACCGGGATCCTAACGGTCCAGGGGTTTGGCATCCTCCTGCCCAATGAGATCCAGATTTTCCGCCAGCTTCTTTCCGAAAAGCCGGACACCGAGAGAATATCAAGGCTGGGAATGCGAAACGCCCGCCTGGGCGGAGTCCAGGGAGTATTTCAGCTGGCCGTCATCTTTATCATGAGGCGGATTCAACTCCCAAGTGCAACATGAGGTCGTTTTAAGAGGCAAGCTGCAGTAGCATCAGTGCTTCTAAAACGACTAAGTAAAAGGAGCACTTGTGAGATGTTACACGC
>JACWAD010000085.1 GCA_014874175.1 Thermoleophilia bacterium | reverse complement strand
AACCATCCAGCAGTTAATACTTAACAAGCTAAGTTTAGGTTTGTGATTTACTTGACAATATGGTTGTGTCTAGTTAATAAGAAGAGAGAGCATGTTCAGAATGTCACAATGTGGACGGCGAAATGCACATCCCTATACCCCCCGAAGGTTCGAATAATTTCAATTTGGTGGAGGATAGGGGATTCGAACCCCTGACCTTTTGGCTGCCAGCCAAACGCTCTCCCAGCTGAGCTAATCCCCCACGATGGGTGCGGGCGGTGAAAAGCATCCTGACCTTCCTCTGATTATAAAAGCCGCTCTCTGCCCGGCGCAAGCGCGCCAGCCCCATACTTAAGCCGGTGCCTTTCCTGCGGGCCAGCCACAGGGTGAAGGCAGCTATTTAACCAGCTTCACCATCCCGTGATACCTTGTTGACTTACCCGCCTTGATCGTCGCGCCTTCCAGCCGGCTAAAGGGGACCGTTTCTGAACCCGTCTGCTCGCCGGAAATGAAAACGCCTCCCTGGCGGATACGGCGCCGGGCTTCGCTGCGGGTGAAGCCAAACCAGCGCTCAAGCAGCTTGGGAAGGTAAGCCTCGTCTGCCTCATTGTCCGCAGGTCTGAGGAGGCACTCGACAAGTCCTGCTCCAGCACTGAGCTTTTTTTCCCTGAAAATCTGATTGAAATTTTCCTCGGCAGCTGCTGCCGCCTCCTCGCCATGGAAGCGGGACGCCAGCTCACGGGCCAGGGCCGCTTTTTGATCGCGCGGATGCAGGGTGCCATTTTCTATCCCCTGCCTGATCTTCTCTATTTCTTCGGTGCTGCGCGATGTTAGCAGTTGATAATAGATCAGCATTGCCGTATCGGGTATGCTCATGATCTTGCCGAACATCTCCTCCGCCGGTTCGGTGACGCCGACATAGTTGCCTACGGACTTGCTCATCCGCTCGGCGCCGTCGGTGCCCGGCAAAATCTCATTTGTCAAAACCGTCTGTGGCGCCTGGCCGTAGTACTCTTGCACGGCGCGGCCCATCAGCATGTTGAATTTCTGGTCGGTGCCTCCCAGTTCGACATCCGCATTTATGGCAACAGAATCATAACCCTGTAGCAGCGGATAGAGAAACTCCAGCATGGAAATGGGCTGCCCGGCAGTATAGCGCTTTTCAAAGTCATCACGCTCCAGCATGCGCGCCACGGTTGCGGCAGCCATCAGGCGGAAAATATCTTCCAGCCGCATGGGAGCCAGCCACTCGCTGTTGCGTCGCAGCTCCAGCCTGCCCGGGTCCTGGTCAAGCACCTTCCATGCCTGCTCCTGGTAACTGCGGGAATTGGTCTCTATCGCCTCCGGCGTCAACTGCGGCCGTGTCCTGGAGACGCCGCTGGGGTCACCGATCCTGGCGGTGTAATCGCCTATGATGAGCACGGCCCGGTGGCCCGCATCCTGGAACTGGCGCAGCTTGGTGAGCACAACCGTATGACCCAGGTGGATGTCAGGCGCAGTGGGATCGACGCCCAGCTTCACCCTCAACTGGCGCCCCTCCCCTTCAGCCTCCGAAAGTTTTTTCTCAAGGCTGCCTTCGGGAAGAACTTCTACGCTGCCCTTGGTAAGAGCAGAGATTATTTTCTTATTAGAAGGCATTGCCAATAGGCGCCAGCTTGTTATTTCTTCTTCATCCTGCTGACACGGATAAAACCAGAGCAGGGGATGATTTCGACGCCTTTCTTTTCCAGCTCATCAAGGAACAGGTTCATGCCGATCGAGTCGCTGGCGTCGTGGCCGGCAATCACCACGTTCAGGCTGCTCTTTTCGGCTTCCTCCCTGTTCTTCTCACTGATATGCATGCCGACAAGCGTTCCGACGCCGGCATCGGCCAGCTTCGGTATCGCCTCCTTCGGGCCGCCGGTGCCGCCCGTCATATCAACCATGATCTTGCCCGCGCGTCGCTTGTCATTTCCGACGACGATCGCAGGACCGGCGTTTTCGCGCGCGGCGCACCTGTATTCGGGAAAACTCTTAAGCTCCTTGACAACATCTTCCAAAGTCAGGCCGGCGCCCTTGCGGTCAAAGTGCTTTTGCAGGAAGGCGTTGACGAGGTTGTCACAGGGTGTGTGAACACACATAAAAGGCAGATCAAGCAGACGTGCGGCGTCAACTGAGCGCTGGTGGTTAAGCGGCAGCACGCTCCGCATCACCTCTGCCTGGCGCCCCTCCAGGACTGCCTCGCCGATGTTGATGGGCACCCCCTTAGCATGCCAGATGTCAGCCTGTACGCCCATGACGTCGGCTAGCGCGGCCAGGCTCTTCCCCTCCGGGTGGTGTGACAGCACCAGGTCAATCTTTCTGCCTCGCTCCCTCAGCCTGTCTGCAAGCAACAGCTCCTGGGTCTCCATGTCAACGCCTGCCAGAATCGAACCCACCTCGGTTTTCGGGTCGCCGGCCAGCATGCGTGTGTCGGCAAACGGGTTTGCCAGCCTGTCCGAATCGTAGTCTTCCTTGTCCTGGCCACTGAGCTTGTCAAGCGCCTGCCGCTCCTTTCTAAGAAGCGCCTCCACCGCCTTCTTGCCGCGGGGGTCGGCCTTGATCCCCACATTTATTGCCAGCTCATAGATCTCTTCCAGCTTCATTTGACCGCTCCTTTCGGCGCCAAACTTCGGGATAAAAAGCTGCTACCCGAGGCGCAATATCGCCACTTGCGCCGGGTGCCGGCGCTAACGCCGATTCTTGGTGTTGTGATTATATCAGGCCTATGCCAGCCTTTCTGGCGCGCGCAAATCCGCAGATGTCCATCAAACACCGGCTTGCCATAATGTGACAGGTCAACTGCAAGCGCCTGGGCCACCTTGCCGGGGCCGCTGCATAGCTGCTCAAGCGCGCCGGCCCTGACCCTGCGAGAATGCATTGCCTCGATTCCGTCGGTCGGCTCCAGCGCCCGGATCAGCACAGCAGCTGGTTCGCCTTCCCCGCTACAAACAATATTCAGCAAGTGGTGCATTCCGTAAGAGAAGTATACATATGCCCGGCCCGGCGGCCCAAACATAGCCTGGTTACGCGCGGTCATTCCCCGGCTTGCGTGGCAGGCGGGGTCGTCGCTTCCGTATGCTTCGGTCTCGACAATGACGCCGCCTACGCCTTCGTGAAGCAGCTTGCAGCCGATCAGGTCGCGGGCGACCCGGCGCACATCCCGGGCATAAAAAGACTCGGGCAGAACGCTGACAGTCATTGCCTGAGCGAATCTGCCGCCTGTCTCATTTCCTCTAGGCGGTCTGCCGCCGACTCAAGCTCGGCCGCCACCTGGACCGGGGCGGTGCCTCCCTGGCTGACCTTGCGCTCAAGTGAGACTTCCAGGTCAATAACGCTGTAGAAAGAATCGTCAAATTGCGGCGACTCGACCCGGAGCTCCTCGAGCGTCAGGCCGGACAGATTCTTTTTTTCATCGATGCATTTACGCACCAGCCTGCCAACTATGCGGTGAGCGTCCCGGAAGGGAACTCCCTTGCCGGTCAGGTAATCGGCGACGTCCGTCGCCAGGGCAAAGCTCTCCTCGGCAGCGGCGCGCATGCGGCCTGCGTTAAACTTGAGCGTCGACACCATCTCAGCCGTCAATGGCAGCGCCAAGAGCAGAATGTCAACCGTGTCAAAAACGTACATCTTGTCTTCCTGCATGTCCTTGTTATATGCCAGCGGCAAGCCGCCGAGCAGCACCGCCAGGCCCTGGTAGTTTGCCGCCACCCTCGCGGCCCGGGCCCTGATCAGCTCGCAGGCGTCCGGATTCTTCTTTTGCGGCATGATGCTCGACCCGGACGTGAACTCATCAGAAATCTCAACAAATTCAAACTCCTGGCTGGACCAGAGGATTAGCTCGGCGGCCAGCCGCGACAGGTGAATGCATAAATTTGAGGCGGCAGCCAGATAATCGAGGGCAAAATCCCTGTTGGAGACATCGTCCAGGGAGTTGGCCCCGGAATGCCTGAAACCCAGTTCATGCGCCACTTGATCCCTATTGACAGGATAATTTGTTCCTGCCAGGGCGCCTGCGCCCAGCGGCATGGACTGCGTCGCCTCCAGCGCCCGCTGAAGGCGCGCAAAATCGCGCGCGAACATCTCAAAATAAGCAAGCAGGTGATGAGAAAGAAGCACCGGCTGCGCCCGCTGCAGATGTGTATAACCCGGCAGAATTGCGCCTTTGGCCGCGGCCGCCTGGATGTGAACCGCCTCCATCAGGCCAATCAGGTCGCTTAAATGCCGGCGGCACTGATCACGGATAAACATTGCCAGGTCGGTGGCTACCTGGTCGTTGCGGCTGCGGGCCGTGTGCAGCTTCTTGCCCGTGTCGCCGATCTTTTCTATCAGCCGTTTCTCAATTGCTGTGTGAATATCCTCGTCTGCCAGTTCAAAAGCGAAATCTCCCTGCGCCATCTCGGCCATTATCTGGCCCAGACCCAGCTCGATCTCGCTAAACTCCGCGGTTGAAAGCACGCCGATTTCAGCCAGCATGCGCGCGTGCGCAATCGAGGCCTGTATGTCATATGGCGCCAGGCGCCAGTCATAGGTTATGGAAGCGTTGAGCTGCTGGAACAGCTCATGCGGCGGCTTTTCAAACCTTCCTGACCAGAAAATTTCGTTGTTGTCTGATGAATTTACGTTCAAAGTTCAATGTTCCCAGTTCAAAGCTCCGAAAAAAATGCCTATCCATAATCTAAATTGATCATACAAATGGCTCAGGTCCATCCATGATTATCATTCCGGGCGAAACGAGGAATCTGCTTTTATCGGAAAAGCAGATCCTTACGTCGCGCTTCGCGCTCCTCAGGACGACAATACCTGATTGAATTGTATGATCAGTTAATTTAATGTCCACTATCCAAAGTCCGCTTTTTGGCCCAAACTTCCAGCGGCAGGCCGTAAAGGTTGCAAAAACCTTTGGCGGCGCTATGGCTGAAAGCATCCCCGCCACCGTAAGTGGCCAGCCCAAAATCATAGAGCGAATAAGGAGACTTGCGGCCGCTGACGCGGCAGGCTCCCCTGAAGAACTCGAGCCGGACAGTGCCGGTCACCCGGGCCTGCGTTTCTTCCATGAATGCCCGGAGGGCGTCCATAAGCGGATCGAACCAGCCTCCGTTGTAAGCCATGTCGGTGAATTTCTGCTCGGCCAGCCTCTTGAAATGGGAAAGCTCGCGCGGCAGCACCATGTCTTCCAGCTCCCGGTGCGCCAGGATCAAAGCCAGCGCACCCGGAGCTTCATAAATTTCGCGCGACTTGATGCCCACAAGCCGGTTTTCCACCATGTCAACACGGCCAAACCCGTGAGCCCCGGCTACCCTGTCAATTTCCCCAATCAAGTCGACCGTCGGCAGTACCTTGCCGCCGGCGGCGACCGGTTCGCCGCCGGCAAACTCAATTTCCATGCCGGCCCCCTCGTCTGGAGCCTCGTACGGGGAGACGGTGACCGAAAAAGCATCGTCGGGAGGGGCTTCCCACGGGTCTTCCAGGGGTCCGCATTCTATGGCGCGCCCCCATAGATTTTCATCGATGCTGTAAGGGGCGCCTTTTGTTAAAGCGACAGGAATTTCACGGGTTGCGGCGTAACTGAGGGCTTCCTCCCTGGTCATGCCCCATTCCCGCGCTGGAGCCAGAATCTTTAGCTCCGGATCCAGGGCGCGAATGCCCAGATCAAAGCGCACCTGATCGTTCCCTTTTGCGGTGCAGCCATGCGCTACTGATCCGGCGCCTGATTTGTGGGCTACATCAACCAATACCTTCGAGATAAGCGGCCGCGACAATGCGCTTACAAGGGGGTATTTTTCTTCATAGAGGGCATTCGCCATCAGCGCAGGCAGCACAAAATCATGGGCAAACTCTTCCCTTGCATCAACAACAATCGCCTCTGCGGCGCCGATTGCGAGTGCTTTCTGCCTCAACTCCTCCAGTCCCCTGGCGCGGCCCGCGTCAACCAGGACGGCGATTGTTTCCAGGCCGTATTTTTCCTTCAGCCAGGCAATAATCACTGAGGTATCAAGCCCGCCGGAATAAGCAAGTACTACTTTATTATTATTAAAAACTGTCATAATACATGCTTGCTATTGAAAAACCTCTTTGTCCTTGTCTTTGCATGGAATTCGACACATTGAGGTTTTATTCCGCATCCCCAATTCCGAATTCCGAAGCAAAATCATTGGGCTTTGCGATGGTTTCAGTAAAAAAGTCAACCATCTTTTTTGCCTTGGTTGCATCAGCCAGCACCACCAGCACGGTGTCATCCCCGGCTACCGTCCCGATAACGTCTGGATGACCCAGTTCGTCCAGGACGCGGCCGATGCTGGGAGCAGCGCCCGGCTGCAACTGGATTACAACCAAATTTTGCGCTTCTTGCCAATGGGCTTCCGACTCTCTTAGGACACGCGACAAAACTGCGCGCCGGTTGCGCTGCCCGTTAGCCTGACTTATCTGAAGACGGGCCTTGCCCCTGCGTCCCGCAACTTTTTGTACTCCCAGCTCCCGCAGATCGCGGGACACAGTTGCCTGTGTAATCCTGAATCCCATCTTCCCAAGCGCTGCCACCAGTTGCTGCTGGGTGGAGAACCCTTCCTGCCGGACCAGGCTCGCAATCAGCTGCTGCCGCTCACGCTTGCGCATTTCCCATCAGCAGCTTCAAAAGCTCTTTCTGCGCATGCAGCCTGTTCTCCGCCTGCCGGAACACAATCGACTGTGGCCCGTCCATTACCGCGGCCTCGATCTCCTCGCCCCGGTGCGCAGGCAGGCAGTGCATTACCCGGCATGATGGTTTGGCCAGGGAAAGCAGCTTCCTGTTTATCTGGTACGGCTGGAGGCGGATTTTTTTCTCCGGCACTTTTTGCTGGCCCATACTGAACCATACATCCGTATAGAGGAAATCAGCGCCGGCAACAGCTGACTCCGGGTCGGTCGTTGTCTCGATGCGCGCGCCGCTGGCTGCCGCCAGACCCCTGGCTTCCGCCAGCGCCCATTCGGGGCACGCAAGATCCTCCGGCGTGCAGATCGCCACCCGGGCGCCAACAAGCGCGCAGATATTCATTAGCGAAACCGCCACATTATTGCCATCTCCCAGGTAGACGAGCTTGACGCCAGAAAGATCATCATAAAACTCGGAAATCGTCATCAGGTCCGAAAGCGCCTGGCAAGGATGCCGCTCGTCCGTGAGCCCGTTTATCACCGGCACGCTGGCGGAAGCCGCAAACGTTTCCAGGTCCCGCTGGCTGAAAGTGCGGATAATCACGCCGTCCAGGTAACCGGACAGGATCCGGGCGGTGTCTTCTATGGTCTCTCCCCGACCCAGCTGGAGCTCGCTCTCGCTGAGGAACATGCAGTGGCCTCCCAGGTGATAAGCGGCTACGGTGAATGACACCCGTGTCCGTGTCGAGGGCTTTGAAAAAATGAGACCCAGGTTTTTGCCCGCCAGCGCCGCCGATTGCTCCCCCCTGTTGGCCTTGGCGGCATCAATCAGGGAGAGGATTTCCTCCCTATCAAGATCTGTAACTTTAAGGAAATGACGCGGCACCCGCTTACACCTCCAAGTTGGTTTTAAGGAATTCGACTACCGCCTCAATCATCCTCTCTTCCACAACCAAAGGCGGCAGAAAACGGATTGTCTTTTCTGAGGTGTTATTCAAAATAATCCGTTGCTCAAGAGCCTGCGATACGACATCGGCAGCGCCCGGATGGGGAAGATCAACCGCCAGCATCAGGCCCAGGCCCCTGACGCTTTCAACCAGCCCCTCATTAGCCAGCATTTCCAGTTGCCCGCGCATGAAAATCCCCAGGCCTTGCACTCTTTCCATGAACCCCGGCTTTAGCAACTCGCCCATCACCGCTATCCCGGCTGCGCACGGAACGGGACCGCCGCCAAACGTGGTGGCGTGCATGCCCGGGGAAAGCACATCGGAATAAGCAGGCGCCGCTACCGCCGCGCCAATGGGAAGCGCTCCGCCCATGCTTTTGGCCGATGTTATAATATCAGGTATGATATGGCCATGCTGGTATGCAAAAAGCTTCCCGGTGCGCCCCAGGCCGGTCTGAATCTCATCGAAGACAAGCAGAGCCTCATGTCTTTCCGTAAGCTCCCGCGCCACCTGCAAAAACTCGGGGGATAGCACATGCACGCCGCCCTCCCCCTGCACCGGCTCCAGCATCACGGCGCAAACGCTGTCGTCCATCGCATCCGCCAGAGCCACAACGTCATTGGCCGGCACGTAAGTGAAGCCCGGCAGCAGCGGCCTGAAAGGCTCCTGTTTTGCCGGTTGCGCAGTTGCCGTAAGTGTTGCCATGGTGCGGCCGTGAAAGCCGCCCTCCAGGGTAATGATCCGGTGCTTGTCTTTTCCGGCCAGGTCGCGGCCGTATTTTCGCGTCAGCTTGATGGCGCATTCGTTAGCCTCAGCGCCGCTGTTGGCAAAAAACACCTTGCCGCCAAGGCTGTTTTCCGAGATCAGCCGCGCCAGCTCCGCTGCCGGCAGGGTATGGTATAGGTTGCATGTATGGATCAGCCTTGCCGCCTGGTCCTGGATTGCCTTGACCACAGCCGGGTGGCAGTGGCCCAGATTGTTAATCGACAAACCAGAAGTAAAATCGAGGTAGGCGTTTCCCCGGGCATCATGCAGGTAACAGCCTTCTCCCCTTACAAAAGTGACCGGCTGCCGGTTGTATGTTGGCATCACATATTTTTCGTATTGTTTAATTGTATCATTCACAACTGAGGAAAAACCTGTTCACGTGCTCCATCGAATTTCAGATTCAGCTACGTCAAGCAGACCGCTCTCTTCATGAGCCACTTTTGTGCCAATGCCATCCTTGGTAAATATTTCCAGCAGCAGCGCGTGCGGCACGCGGCCGTCGATGACGTGAGCGCTCTTAACGCCGCCCTCAATTGCTTTCTTGATTGATTTAATCTTCGGGATCATGCCCTGGGAAACAGCCCGCCCCTGCTCAATCGATTCGATCAGCTCCTCGAGATCGCCGACTGTGCCCAGGGATAAAAGCGACCCGGCCGGCTTGCTGGCGTCCCGGTAGATTCCTTCGACATCAGTCAAGAAAATCACCTTTTCGGCCCTTAACGCCACGGCCAGCTCCGCCGCCACCTCATCGGCATTGATATTATAGCTGCTGCCGCCGGCGTCGGCGCCCACTGACGCGACCACGGGAATGAATCCCGGCCCAAGATTATTCAGCACATCCGTATTAATCCGCACAACGCGGCCTACCCGCCCCAGATCAACCTCGTTGCCTGACTCATCCAGGAGGGTCCGCTTTTCGGCCACCACCAGCCGGCCGTCGTCGCCGCCAAGGCCAACGGCCGCTACACCGTGCCTGTTGATTAGAGACACTACTTCCTTGTTAACCTTGCCCATCAGCACCATTTTGGCCAGCTCCATGGTGGCGTCATCGGTGACGCGCAAACCCTGCACAAATTTTACTTCCAGCGAAAGCCTTTTCATGTAAGCGCTGATGTCAGGGCCGCCGCCATGGACGATCACTGGATTCATGCCAACATATTTAAGCAAAGCCACGTCAGTAGCAAAGCCCTCCTTGAGCTCGTTGCTCTTCATGGCGCTGCCGCCATACTTGATAACAAGCGTCTTGCCAGAAAACTGCCTGATAAAAGGCAACGCCTCCAGCAGAATCTCGACGCGTTTTTGATGTTTGTCTGTCATTTTTGATTGTTACCGTTTAACGTTTGAAAAAAAATCCCGGTGCGTGAAACGAAACCTGAACCATTAAACGTTTAAGTGAATTGATCATACAATTGGCTCAGGTCCATCCATGACTGTCATTCCGGGCGGAGCGACAATACCTGAATGAATTGTATGATCAGTTCAAGTAGTATACTCCGCATTAAGCGTCACGTAGTCGTGCGTCAGGTCGGAGAAATAAACCGTTTGCGCCGACGCTCCCCGGTGTAAATCCACACCAACCGAGATTTCTGGCTGGGACATGATCCAGGCCAGCCGCCCGCCGCCCGCGACTTCGACCGCCTCGCCCGCCTGCGCCAGGCAAACGTCCTCATAAAAAATGTCGGCCGCAAGCGCGGGACCGCCGGCCAGGGCCGCTCCCAGAGAGCCCATTATTCTGCCCCAGTTGGCGTTGCTGCCGTAAAAGGCTGTTCTGACCAGAGTCGAGCCGGCAACGGAGCGGGCAACCCGATCCGCCTCCTCAGGTGAGGCGGCGCCCGTGACCTTTAGCTCCACCACCTTGGTCGCGCCTTCGCCATCGGCCACCATTTTTAGCGCCAGGCTTTTGCAGACAGCCTGGACAGCATCGGCAAACAGGCCGGCGTCAGGGCTTCCTGGATGCAATTCGACGCCGCTGGCGCCATTTGCCAGCAGAAAGACGCAGTCGTTCGTGCTCATGTCCCCGTCCACGCTGACGAGATTAAAAGACGAAGCTGCCGCCTGCTTAAGCATCCCCTTAAGCAGCTCAGGGGAAGCGCCGGCGTCCGTTGTCACAAATGCCAGCATTGTGGCCATACTAGGTGCAATCATGCCGGCTCCCTTGGCACAGGCGCCGATCCGTACTTCGCCCGCCGCGAGCATTACCGACACGGCTCCTTCCTTGTCAATGCGGTCGGTGGTTTTAATTGCCTCGGCAAACGCCCCGCCACCGCTCGCAGAAAGCGACGCCGCGGCGGCGTCGATGCCGGCGCTGACCAGGTCAGTCTCCAGTTGTCCGCCTATGACGCCGGTTGACGCCACTGCCATGCCGTCAGGCTCAATTCCGCATAACTCCGCAGCCTGGACGGCCATCTGCTCCGCCGCAGCAAACCCGCGGCCGCCGGTGCAGGCATTGGCGGAGCCGCTGTTGGCTACAACTCCCCGAACCCTCCCCGCCGCCGTTTTCTCCCGGCTATACCTGATGGGCGCAGCTGCGGCAGCATTTGTGGTATACAGCTCGGCTGACGCGCATGACGCCCTCGAAACAAGCAGGCCCAGGTCAAGCCGGCCTGAATTCTTCAGACCGCAGGATACACCTGAGGCGGCATAACCCAGGGGCGCCGTCAGCGACCCTGGCTGCTCTATGACATGGCTCGGCATTTTGACAAATCTTGATCTGAATAAGTTCATTTTCTTTTCCATCAGTCATTTATACAATATATTTGTATATAATGCAATTAAAGATTCAAAAAAACGAGTAATAAGTATATTTATACAATTTTCACCCACTCCGGTAATTTTGGGATTGCGGCTCAGTCGCCGCAGACTTGAATTGAAATTACTGCCGCCTGTTGTTGCCAAATCGTTTGTCCGGCGGTCAAAGCCTGAGGCTGGCTTTCAGCCTCTCGTCCAGAGCCCGGACGATGAGGGCGCGGGCCGAATCGACTTCGGCGTCGGTGAGCGTCCGCTGGGGCGAGCGGAACTCAAGATTTAAAGCAATGCTTTTTTTGCCTGGGCCCACCTGGCTGCCGGTAAAAAAATCAAACACGCGGACATTGTGAAGCAGCGGCGCCCCCGCTTCCCTGACCACGGCGATGATCTCGGCGGCAGGCGTATCTTCATCAACAACGACGGCGATGTCCTGAAAGGAGGCAGGGAAATTGATCAGATCCTCGAAGACGGCAATCTCACTCGAGCTTGCGATCAGCTCTCCCAAGAAGAGCTCAAACGCCACCACCGGCCTGTCGATGTCAAACGCCCGCAGCACCAGCGGGTGAACTTCCCCCACGTAGCCGATGCGGCTGCCTGAAACGATTATGTCTGCAGCCTTTCCCGGGTGTAGAAACGGCTCCTTTGTGCGCCTAACGCTGCAACTGCCGGCCAGTTCCTTGAACAGTGCTTCAACCAGGCCCTTGCCCGTGAAAAAATCCGGTCCGCGTGTATTGCCGCGCCAGGATTGTCCCTGCAAGAAACTACACAGGCAGCCTGCGACAGTCTCCCTTTCATCACATAGTCTTTCTCCCTTCACGGGATAGTAGACACGGCCAACTTCAAATATGTTGACATCAAAGTTGCGTTGTGCCAGGTTGGCGGAAACCGTCATCAGGAGGCTGGGCAGCATGAGGGTGCGCATCTGCGACTGCTCGGCGGAAAGCGGGTTTGCCAGCCTGGCTGCATCGCGGCGGATGTCACTCTCGCCAAGCCGCAGCCTGTCGGCGAAATCCAGGCCAATGAAACTGTAGGTGATCACCTCGTTCAGGCCGCGCCCGGCCAGCATCTGCACAAGCCGGCGCCGGCAGGCCTGCTCCCAGGAAAGGCCGCCCATAGCCCGCATGCCGCTCGGCAGCGACGGCGGGATCAGCTGCAAGCCGAAAACCCGCGCAACTTCCTCAACCAAGTCAACTTCCCTCTCCACGTCGGCGCGAAAGCTGGGCACCCCGGCGTGCAGGCCGGCTCCCTCTTTCTTTACCTTAAAACCGAGTTTTGTCAAAATTGTTCTGATCTCGGCAGCCGGGACCTCAGCGCCCAGGAGGGCGGCCACGCGATGCGGGCGCAGATGAATCACGCCTGCTTCGAAAGGCTTCGCCTGGATGTCATACTGCCCCGGGACCAGTCTGCCCCCGGCAATCATTGTTATCAACCGCGAAGCCATCGCCAGGGCCTGGAGGACAAGCTCCTGGTCCAGCCCCTTTTCGAAGCGGGTGCTGGATTCGCTGCGCAGGCTGAGCGCCATGGAGGCCTCCATGATGCTGCGGCCGTCGAAGTTGGCCGCCTCCAGAAGGATGTCGGTGCTGCCGGCCGCAACTTCGCTGTCCCGGCCGCCCATGATGCCGGCAATGGCGACAGGCTTCTCGCCGTCGGCAATAACGGGCATGCCGGGCGCCAACCGGCGCCGGACGCCATCAATGGTTGTGATCTCTTCCCCTTTGACGGCGCTCCTGGCGGTCAGCTGCCTGCCAGCAATTCCCGCCAGGTCGAAGGCGTGCATGGGCTCACCCAGCGTCCACATCACATAATTGGTGATGTCAACAACATTATTGACCGGCCTGAGGCCGGCCGCTATCAGGCGCGCCTTGAGCCATGCCGGGGACGGACCGATCCTGACGCCAGCTATAAGCCTGGCGCCGTAGCGGGGGCAGAGATCCGGCCCGCTCACGGATATGTTGACAAGCTCCTCGATGTTATCATCGCCGCGGGGCTTGATATCCCGAACAGGCGCGGCTTTCAGCCGGGCGCCGGTGACAGCCGCCACCTCCCTGGCGACGCCGTAAACGGACAGGCAATCGGGACGGTTGGGCGTTATTTCAAGCTCCAGCACCTCATCGCTTACGGGCAGGTAATCGGCAAGCCGGGCGCCGACAGGAGCATCCTCCGGCAGAATCATGATGCCAGCAGATTTTGCCGCAAGGCCCAGTTCGCTTTCGGAGCACATCATCCCCTCCGATCTCACGCCGCGAATCTCGGCCGCCTCGAGCCTGCGACCGTCCGGAAGCATCCCGCCCGGCAGGCAGACCGCCGTCCTGTCGCCTTCCCGGAAATTCCTGGTGCCGCAGACGATCTGCGCCGTTTCCGGGCCGGTTTCCACCCGGCATAGCGCCAGCCGGTCGGCGTTGGGATGAGGCTCGATAGAAACCACCCTACCGACTACAAAGCGATCAAGGTTGCCGCCCGCAGCAGGCAGACCCACGTGGCTAATCCGCTCCACTGCAGTGCCGGTCAGCGCCAGCCGCTCTGCCAGCTCCTCGACCGGTAAGTCAATATCAACATATTCCTTCAGCCATGAAATTGGGACTTTCATAATGAACCGGATGCCGCCTCAGAACTGCTTGATAAACCTAAGGTCGTTGTCATAAAACATCCTCAGATCCGTGACGCCGTGTTTGAGCATGGCAATCCGCTCCACCCCCATACCAAAAGCAAAACCGCTGATTTCATCCGGATTATAGTTGACGAAGCCAAAAACATTTGGGTCAACGAGGCCGGCGCCGAGGATCTCCAGCCAGCCGCTATGCTTGCAGGAGCGGCAACCCTTGCCCCCGCAAATCATGCAGGAGACGTCCACCTCGACGCTGGGCTCGGTGAAAGGGAAGAAATGCGGCCGCAGGCGAACCTGACGCTCGGCGCCAAACATGGCCTTGGCGAAAGACTCCAGCGTCCCTTTCAAGTCAGCCATGGTTATGTGCTCGTCAACTGCCAGGCCCTCAACCTGGTGAAACATGGGCGTGTGCGTGGCGTCGGAGTCGCGCCGGTAGACGCGCCCCGGGATAATGACATAAACGGGCGGATCTTCTTTCTCCATTACCCTGACCTGCACCGGAGAGGTATGGGTCCTAAGAAGGACGCCCTCCTTGCCCTTGATAAAAAAGGTGTCGTGAAGCGACCTGGCTGGATGGCCTTCAGGAGTATTTAAGGCGGTGAAATTATAATAATCGGTCTCGACCTCGGGACCTTCCGCAATGCGGTATCCCAGCCCGGTAAAGATGTCCTCAATTTCCCAAAGCGTCTGGGTTATCAAATGCATGCGGCCGCCGGCAAGCGGCTCGCCGGGCAGGGTGATGTCGACCCGCTCCTGTTCCAGGCGTTTTTCAAGCTCCGCCGACTCAAGCGCCTGCCAGCGCACCACCAGCTCCTCCTCCAGTGCGGCGCGCACCTGGTTGCCAAGCTTTCCCGCCAGCGGGCGCTCAGATGCCGGCATTTCCGGAATGGCGCGAAGCAGCCTGGAAAGTCGGCTTTTGCGTCCCAGGTGCCGGACGCGGGCCGCCCCCAGCTCCACCTCCGCTGCCGCTGCCGCAATATCAGCCAAAGCTTCGTCATAAATGGCGGCCAGGCCGGAATGCTGTTTCAGTTGTTCCTTGAGATCAACGTTCATTCCTGCTCATTTGCAAAAATTGAACTGACTGGGCATTTGTATTGCCAAAGGTTAAGGCTCAAACCCCTTGCCCGCAACTCTAACATTTACTTGATGGCGGTTCTAGAATTCATGCGACTCTTGCGGCTTTTTGCGGGAGCAGCGGCTTTCTGGCGCTGCCTCAATCCCTCGTATAGCAAAACAGAGCCGGCCATGGCCACGTTTAACGATTCTCCGCCTACAGCCTGAGGAATTTTCACTGTCTTGCCAGCCGCCGCCAGGACCGCTTCCGAAAGGCCCTCGCGCTCGGCGCCCAAGGCCAGAATGCTGCCCCCGGCCAGATCCGCCTCCCAGGCGGGCATTCCTTTGCGAGGGTCGGCAGCAATAACGTCCAACCCCGATTCAGCCGCCCACAAGCCCAGTCGTTTAACATCCACGTTTGTGCTTAATGAAACCTGGAAGATAGAGCCCATGGTGGCGCGCATGGCCTTGGCGCTGTAGGGATCGGCGCTGCCGGGGCCCAAAATGACGCCCCCGGCGCCAAAAGCGGCTGCCGTACGGATGAGAGTGCCGACGTTTCCGGGATCGGCGGCGCCTTCCAGGTAAAGAAAGGTTTCCGGCCCCGGTGCTGAAGGCAAGGCTTCAAGGGGCCTATCCAAGAATTTAAAAATGGAAATAGCGCGGCTGCCACTTCCGAGTGCAGACAGCCCTGCGAGCACCCGCTGCGGACATAAAACCAGAAGGCCGGCATCAACGGCAGGACCCCCGCTCTGGCGATGCCGCCGCAGGCGCGCTAACGCTTCTTCTTCGCACCCGGCTGGCACAAAAACCCGCTCCGGAATTACGCCCCGGGTTAAGGCTGCCTCCAGCAGGTCTTCTCCCTCGGCAATGAACAGCCCCGCCGCGTAGCGTTTCCCTTTCCGCTTCAGCCTGGCAGCTTCCCTTACCAATATGTTGTTGCTGCTGGCAATCCTCTTGGGATGCGGCTTCATTCAGCTAACGGGTCCAATGAAAATTGAGATACAGCCGGCGAGCCTGCCGAAACAGGCGGCCTACTGCCGTTCAAGGCGACAGTGCGGATTTGGCCTGCCGGGCCAAAGTGGAAAACATCTCCGGGTCGCTTACCGCCAGGTCCGCCAGCGTGCGCCGGTTTAGGTTGATTTCCGCAGCCTTAAGCCCGTGGATAAGCTGGTTGTAGGAAAGCCCGTTCTGGCGGGCGGCTGCATTGATTCTTGTGATCCACAACCGCCTGAAATCTCGCTTGCGCGCCCGCCGGTCGCGGAAGGCATACATGAGCGAACGGTTGACCTGCTCCTTGGCGCGTTTGTAACTGGAGTTCTTGGTGCCCCGGTAGCCGCTGGCCGCGGCCAGGACCTTTCGCCTTTTCTTGCGTGCGTGCACGCTCCTTTTAACTCGCGGCATTGCCTGTCACTCCTTAACTTGCCCTCAAGTCACTTACCCGGTTAAAATACCAGCGAGTGCCCCTGCCGGGCTGACTTATCTCCTGCCGAGCAATCTCCTGGCCCCGCTGTTATCGCCGGGGCTAACATTGACATTCTTGCGAAAGCTACGTTTCCGCTTCGGGCTTTTCTTTTCCAGGATATGGCTCTTGAAACCGCGGCGGCGCAACAACTTTCCTCCGGACGTGAACCGGAACCTTTTCGCGGCGCCCCGATGCGTTTTCATCTTTGGCACAAGCTTTCCTTTCGCTAAACTTGGCGCTGGTTAATTCGGCGCGACTTTCTATTTTACAGGTGCAAGCACCATGACCATGTTTCTGCCGTCGAGATTGGGCTCTGACTCAATCACGCCCAGCCCGGCCACGTCCTCTGCCAAGCGCCGGAGCAGTTCCTCTCCCTTGCGGGGATGAACCACCTCGCGGCCGCGAAACATGATCGTCACCTTAACCTTGTCCTTGCTGCGCAGAAACCGGGTCACATGCCCCTTTTTGGTTTCGTAATCGTGGGCGCCGATTTTCGGGCGCAGCTTGATCTCCTTGACTATGATCGTGGACTGATGTTTGCGCGCCTGTTT
>JACWAD010000084.1 GCA_014874175.1 Thermoleophilia bacterium | reverse complement strand
GTCCCGGCGGCGCGCTCAGAGCCCAGACAAGCACCAGGTCCAGCGGCCGGCTGCCGCCGGCCGGCGCCACCGCCAGCCAGCAGGTCGCGCCCAGAAGCTCCTGGCCGCCCGACTCCAGGCTCACCCGGACCGGGTAGCCGCCCGCTTTCACCCCCAGCCTGGTCAAGCTGGAGTTGAAACTGGCGGTATCCCGCCCCGACAGACTATAATTCTTATTTATTGTCACAATTTTCAAGGGATCGCCCTGCGTGACATTGGGTGAGGCTGGCGAGGCCGCCGGGTAAACCTTGAGCAGCAGCTCGCCGGAAAGCGACCGGCTGCCGGAGTTCAGCGTTATGTTAAAAGTGACGCTGTCACCGGCGTGGTAAAGAAAGCTGTCCGTGTAAACGGCCACTCCCGCTTCGGCGCCCCGGGCGCGGGACGCAAAGAAGCATTGACTTATGGCTAAGGACGTGATAACCAGAACGAGGAGAAGCGCAGCCGCCCGCACTAAAGAGGGCCCACATTTGCGCAGAGAAAAATCTGTCAATCCCGAGTTCTTGAAGTCTGGCATTTTCTGCCTGTTTGCAAACATCTCCCGCCATCGTGCCGGCGGATGAGAACGGAGGGCTGCTGCTGCCGCCACCCGGTTTATGATAGCATAGCGCCTGTAATGTCAGGACAAAAGCGACATCGGCCTGTTTTTCATCAAAAAGGTACTTCTAGAAAATGGCGCACAAATCCTTGAAAGCAGGCAAGCCGGCGCCAAGCTCTCTCGATCAGATACAAGAGCTGCTTGGGCCGCTGGTGAGCGAGCCCGGCCGGGCAGCCATCTTTCTCGACCTGGACGGCACTCTGGCGCCGATTGTGCCCAGGCCCGCCGATGTGGCCGTGCCGCCCGGCATCTCCCGGCTGGTGCGAAAACTTGAACACATCTGTCTGGCCGTAACCGTAGTCAGCGGCCGACCGGCCACCGAGGCGAAGCGCATCACCGGCAACTCCGATCTTGCATACATCGGCAACCATGGATTCGAGACGATGCTGCCCGGGCGCGCCGTGGTTCTTTTTCCGGACGCCCAGCCTTACGTGGCCAGGGTAAAGAAGCTGGTGGAATATGCGCGTTCGCTTCCGGAGATGGTCGATTCGGGCATCGGGCTGGAAGACAAGAATGCAACCATGTCTTTCCATTACCGCCGCGCTTCTCATCCGGATGATGCACTAAGTTTTATCAAAGGAAAGTTTTCTGCCAAGATTGAGTCGCTCGGGCTCGTTGCGCGCGAAGGCCGCAAGGTGCTTGAAGTGAGGCCGCCGGTTGACATTGACAAAGGCGTCGCAGTCGGCCATTTGGTCGACCGCCTGGGCGCCAAACTGATGCTTTACGCCGGCGACGACTCCACGGATATTGACGCCTTCAAAGAGATGCGCAAGCGGAAGCGGCGCAAGGGCGTCACTGCCATAAGCATCGGGGTCATCTCAGAAGAGATGCCCTCCCAGTTGCCCAGCTATGCTGACCTGTTGGTGGAAAGGGTCAGCGGCGTGGAGACGTTGCTGCAGATTCTGGCGGGAGAAGAGCTGTAAAAGCGGCTGCTGGATTTTGGACGTTGGATATTGGATAAACCCAAAAGCCCCTTTAAACCCAAAAGCCCCTTGCGCCCCTACAGTCAATGAATCACAGCTTCCGCCGCACTGGCAAATTCCTTAAACCGCCGCCGCGTGTAAAATTCATACGCCAGCCGGCCCGGATGGGGAGGCCGCGTATAATCCCGGCCCGGGGGGACTAGCCTGTACGGCTCCCCGCGCCGGTTCATCATCATTGGCCCACCCTTAAGGGCAAGCAGCGGGTAGAGAATCAGCCGCTGGCTTCTGTAAATCCGCGCCAGCCTCTGTTTAAGCAGTCGGTCTTTAAGCTTCAGCGCGGTTTTAAACGCTGCGCCGCCGCCGGGCAAAAAATCACCGACGGCAATGCCGCCGCCGGACCGGTGATAAAGAGGAAACTCAAACAGCGCCGGCTGCCGGTTCACCTCCCAGTCAACGCGGCTGATCGCCGCGGCTGCCGCCAGCTGCAGGCTGTCATGATCAGGGTGCCCGCCCTCAAAGGCCGGCACAAAAACAGAAGCAGGGCGGCGCACGGCCATCAAATCCACCAGCCGCCTGACAACCTCTCCCAGACAGTCAAGCAAATGGCCGTCCGGCAGCCCCATCTCAAGCAGGTTCTGGCGTGGCACGCCCAGGATTTCCATTGCCCGATGCGATTCGGCCTGCCGCCGGCGGGGACTCAGGCCGCCGCTGGTGAACCAGACGGCCCTCACTTGCCCGCCTGTTGCCATTTTTCTTAATGCCGCGGCGATGAAAAACTCATCATCATGATGAGCAAAGAGGAAAAGAGCCGGCGCCTGGGGTCTAGCGGCTGGGCCTGTTGCCTGCCCCGAGGAGAAAATCAATTGCTGATTCTTCCCGCCCAATGCGGCCGTCTTCGCTGCGGCGGATGGATGACAACGGCTGCCACCATTGAACAAGTTCTGCATAGGTGTCAAAAAGATCGTCAAAAACCTTCTCC
>JACWAD010000083.1 GCA_014874175.1 Thermoleophilia bacterium | reverse complement strand
GCGGCGGCGGTTGGTCTCGCCGATGGCCTTTGCCATCGCCTGCGTCATCTTGTCAGCGTACATGATCACCTTGCCGTTGACATTGCGGGCGGCGCGGCCAATCGTCTGGATGAGCGCGATCTCGCCGCGGAGGAAGCCTTCCTTGTCGGCATCGAGGATGGCCACCAGCGACACCTCGGGCAAGTCGAGTCCCTCGCGCAGCAGGTTGACGCCCACCAGCACGTCGAACTCGCCCAGCCTGAGATCGCGCACAATCTGGATGCGCTCAAGCGTGTCGATGTCGGAATGCAGGTAACGGACCTTGAAGCCGCTCTCCAGCAGGTAATCGGTCAGATCCTCGGCCATCTTCTTTGTCAGGGTCGTCACCAGCGCCCGCTCGCCCGCTTCCACGCGGCGGCGGACCTCGTTCATCAGGTCGTCGATCTGGTGCTCTGTTGGCCGCACTTCCACTTCTGGATCAATAAGGCCGGTGGGCCGGATGACCTGCTCCACCACCTGAGTGCTGTGGCCCAGCTCCCAAGGGCCCGGCGTGGCGCTGACGCAGATCAGCTGCGGCACCCGCTCCAGGAACTCCTTGAATTTGAGCGGGCGGTTGTCCAGGGCCGAGGGCAGACGGAAGCCGTAGTCCACCAGCGTCTGCTTGCGGGCCCGGTCGCCGTTGTACATCCCGTTTATCTGCGGCACCGTGTTGTGGGACTCGTCCAGGAAACAGATGAAATCGTCCGGGAAGAACGATAGCAGCGTGTTGGGGGGCTCGCCGGGGGAGCGGCCGTCGAGAATGCGGGAGTAGTTCTCGATGCCGGTGCAGTAGCCGGTCTCCCTTAGCATCTCCATGTCGTAGCGGGTGCGCATCAGCAGCCGGTGCGCCTCCAGCTCCTTGCCCCGGGATTTCAACTCGGCCAGCCGCTCCTGCAGCTCTTTTTCAATCTCAATCACGGCCCTCGCGATTGTCCCCGGAGAGGTGACAAAATGGGTGGCGGGATAGATCGCCACCTGCTCCTTGTCCTCCAGGATCTCGCCGCTGAGCGGCTCCAGGCGCTGAATGCGCTCCACTTCGTCGCCGAAAAACTGGATGCGCAGAATCGTGTCCTCGTAGGCGGCGTGCACTTCCAGAACGTCGCCGCGCAGGCGGAACTGGCCTCGGCCGAAATCAAAATCAGCACGGCTATACATTATGTCAACAAGGCGGCGGGCTACCGCTTCCAGGCCGGGCTCCTCCCCCAGCCTGAGAAATACCATCTTCGCCAGGTACTCTTCCGGCGAGCCGAGGCCGTAAATGCAGGAGACGCTGGCGACTATGACAACGTCGCGGCGGGAAAGCAGGGCGCTGGTGGAGGCGTGGCGCAGCCGGTCGATCTCCTGGTTGATGGAGGTGTCCTTCTCGATGTAAGTGTCGGTGGCGGGCAGGTAGGCTTCCGGCTGGTAATAATCGTAGTAGCTGACAAAGTACTCGACCGCGTTTTCCGGCAGGAACTCCTTGAGCTCATTGCAGAGCTGGGCCGCCAGCGTCTTATTGTGGGCCATGATCAGCGCGGGCCTTCCCGCAGCGGCGATGACATTGGCCATCGTGAAGGTCTTGCCGGAGCCGGTGACGCCCAGGAGCGTCTGGCAGAAGTCGCCGGCGCGGATGGCGGCGGCCAGCTGCTCGATCGCCTGCGGCTGGTCGCCGGTGGGCTGGTAGTTGGCGTTTAGTTTGAAGGGTTGCATCCGCCCAGTTTCGGGTTAAAGGTTCCGAGTTCAAGGCTAACAGCAGAAAAGAAGTTTACAGCTCGCCGCCGTACGCCCGTTTGTAGATGTCTTCGACCTTATCGACGTTTTCGACGTAGTCGCGGGTCTCCTGGTAGGGAATGTCAACTGCAGAGTCAAATGGCCTTCCGGAAGCCCTTGCCGCCGCCATCCACCTGTCTACGTTCTCGGCGCCGCCGTTATAAGCGGCCAGCGCCAGCATTTTGGAGCCGCCATAGCGCTCTAACAGATAGGCCAGGTACCAGCAGCCGAAGCGAATGTTCAAGTCCGACTGTTTCAGGTCGGCCGCGGCCGGCGCCCGCTCGCCTTTCTCGGCGGCAATCCATCCCGCCGTCGCCGGCATCAGCTGCATCAGCCCGATTGCCCCGGAAGCAGAAATTGTTCCCTGCTTAAAGCGGCTCTCCTGGTAAATGACCGCCGCAACCAGATAGGGATCCAAATGATTCTGCACAGCATCCTCCCTGATGGCGGCAGCGTGGTCAAGCGGATACCACCAGCGGGCGTACCAGCCGGGCATTGAAAGGTGGATTGCCAGGAAGGCCGCTCCCAGAATCAACATCAACATCAGTACAATGAATAAACGCTTTATCAAACTACTGCTTCCCGCCGGCCTGAAGCCACTCAACCAGGCCATCGATAAATTCCTCCAGTTGCCGCAGCGAGCCGGTGTTCTCAAAAACGATGTCCGCGCGCCTGCGTTTTTCCGCTTCGGGAAGCTGGCGGGAGGAGCGGCGCTCAAAATCGGCGCCGCCGCGAATGGCGGACCGGTCCCGCCGCAGCCCGGCGGGCGCGGTTATCAGGACAATCCCGTCAAAAAGGTTCTCCATCCCTGATTCAAACAGAAGCGGCACCTCAACCGCCGCCAGAGGCGCGCCTGCGGCAGGCGGCTGACCAAACCAGTCAACGATACGGGCCCGAACCAGCGGGAATACGATCTGCTCGAGCGCGCGCAGCTTTTCATCATCGGCAAAGACCGCCCCTGCCAGCTGCCGCCGGCCTGACTCGCCGGCCTCAAGGCTGCCGACTCCCAGCCGCGCCGCTACCTGCTTTTGTATCTCATCCTCCCGAAGCAGCCCGTGCACGAGGTTGTCGGCGTCAAGGCAGGGAACGCCCCGGGCTGCCAGCATCGAAAGGGCCGCTGATTTGCCGGCGCCAATGCCACCCGTCAGGGCGACCCGGACCGGCGCGCGTTTGTTCCTGCGGGATTCCACCAGACAAGATTAAGCGAAAGCGGCGCCGGTTCCAAGAGGGTGAAAGGTTACGCGGACTGCTTCAGCGTCTCGATCTTGCGGCGGCAGAGGTTAACCAGAGAGCGGGCGTCAAATGCTTCCAGCTCGGTTTCCCAGGCGCCGGGCGGATTTTTCTCGAAGCTGCGGCCGGCGTTGCGGTATTCGCGGATGGCGCTCTTCAGCTCCCCGGCCTGCTCCAGCACGCTGGCCAGGTGAAAATAGGCGAGGCTGAGGTTGGCGTCAAGGAAAAGGGCGCGGCGGAAATCTTCCCGCGCCGCTTCCGGCTCATTTGCCTTTTCATGAGCAAGGCCGAGCAGAAAGTACGTCTCCGCATCTGCCGCCGCCGGGGCCAGCGCCTGATTGATTAAACTGACGGCCTTGCCAAATTCACCTCTGCTGATATATTGCCTCGCCTTTTCTTTCACTTTTTGGGATGAAGGGGGAGCAGGCTCATCTTCCTGCCGCCGCTCCTGCGGCTGCTCTTGCCTCTCCGGCTCTGGCCGCCCCGCCTGGCTGTCCCTGCGGCGGTCTCTGCCGGCAAGCCGGCGGTCATGCTCCACTCCCGGCGGCAATCCGGCGCGGCGCAGGCGGCGGTCGGGGATGAAACGGCGGCTGCCCTGACCAGGGGACGGTTTTCGATAAATAAACGCGTCTCCTATTTCCACCAAGCTGTACATTGTTGACATTTTCCAGAGCGTTTCGGAATGGCCAAGGAATAGATAGCCACCCGGGTTAATAACATCAAAGAAACGCTCTATGACAAACTTTGCCGTGTCGTGGGTGAAATAAATGATGACGTTGCGGCAAAAAACGGCGTCGCAGCCGCCAAGGCTTTCGACCGGCAACGGATCCTTGACAAGATTGTGGCGCCGGAACCGGATCAGCCGCCTGACATCGTCGCCCAACCTGTATCCGTCTTTCTCGGGCTCAAAATAGCGGCGCAGGTGCTGCCGGTCGACACAGGCCAGTTTCTGCTCCGGGTACCAGCCCCGGGCGGCCCGGCGGAGCGCCACCTCGTTCAGATCGGTGCCCAGGATGCGTATACTCCAGGAGCCGGGATCGGGAAGAATATCGAGAACGGTCATGGCAACCGAATAGGGCTCCTCTCCGGTGGAGCAGCCCGCGCACCAGAAGCGCAGCCGGCGCTCATCTTCCTTGCTGCGGGCCAGCTCGGGGATAATATATTTTCGCAGAGCCTCAAAATGGGGCCGGTTGCGGAAAAACTGCGTCTCCTGCACCGACAGATGCTCCAGCAGGCGCACCAGCTCGCCGCCGCCGCGGATGCTGTTGACAAAATCATAATACTTGCCCAGATCGGATGCTCCCACGATGCCGGCCCGCTGGGCCAGCGCAGACCTCAAAACCTCCGCTTTGTTCTTACTGAAATAAATGCCACTCGCCTGCCTGACCAGGCGGCTGAACCGTTCGAAGTCGGGTGCAGGCAATTCGAATTGCCTAGACGCGGCCATCGCCGCCTCTGTCTTGCCGCAAGGCGGGCGCCAGACCCATGCCTGACCTGCTTGACCAGCTAGGCATCGTCACTTCCGCCCCCGGTTGCGACCCGGTTTTTGCCAGCTTTCTTGGCTTCATAGAGGGCGGCATCGGCTGCCTGGACCAGCTCGGCGCTGGCGGCGGCCTTGCACTGCCTGAGGCCGGCAACGCCCAGGCTGAGGGTGACGGGGCGGTCTCCGGGAAGATTAAAATCATGGCCCTCCACAACGGCACGGATGCGCTCGGCGACTCCCTCCGCCTGCGCGACGCCGATCTGCGGCAGCAGCACGGCGATTTCTTCCCCGCCGTAACGGGCAACGATGTCGATGTCGCGCACCTCGTGCGTAATCACGCCCGCCAGCGCTTTAAGAACTTCATCTCCTACCTGATGTCCAAAGGAGTCATTGACCGTTTTGAAGGAATCAATATCGGCCATTACCAGCGACAGCTTGCCGTTATAGCGGCGGGCGCGATGGAATTCCTGCTCCAGAAGCTCGTAAAAATGGCGGTGGTTATATAGGTGCGTCAGCCCGTCTGTGACAGCCAGCCGGCGCGCCCCCTCGTGGAGGCGGGCATTGTCAACCAGGAGCCCGGCCGGATTTTCTATAATCTTCAGCAGCCGGCGCGTTGATTCCAGAAATGCGTCCGGCCGGGGGCTGGCCAGTACAAGAACGGCAATCGTTTCGGCGCGGGCCTGGAGGGGTATGACAATCATCGATTTGATGCTGTCAGGCTCAGGGCGTCCGCCTTTGAGAAAATCAGGATCCGCATCAACCTCGATCGTGAACTGATCGCTGCCTGTGCCCGGCGGCAGGTAGGGAGACGCCGCTCTGATTACCTGCCGCCTCGCCTCCTCAAAACAGGCGCTCCCCACACTGCAATGAACATGAATGAGGAGCCGCACCTCGTTGGTAAGCGCTATCGAGCAGATGTCGCAGTCGGTTACCTGGGCAATCAGCGCCAGGACAGAATCAATCGTTACAGTCCAGTCCTCGCTAAGGGTGTTGAGTTTGCTGATTTCATTGATGAGAGTGGCCTCATAAAGCTTGCGGTCCAGCAGGTCGTTTACACGCGAGAGCACGTCGACCTCCTGCTCGCCGGACGCCGGCCGGTTGGGCACCGGGCAGTTGGGGCCGTCCGCCTCGGCGTTCACTCTGCCGGCTTCCAGCAGCTCGTGCACCGCGCCCGCCAGGCCGACAAGCTGAAAATCCTTGGTAACGTAGCGGTCGGCCCCCGTCTTCAGGCCCCAGAACTTGTCTGTCTCCTGAGTCTTGCTCGTCAACATGATGACCGGGATGTGAGCGGTGCGGTAATCATCCTTAAGCAGGCGGCAGACCTGGTAGCCGTTCATTTTCGGCATCTCAATGTCAAGCACAACCAGGTCCGGGTTTTCCTGGAAAGCGCGTCCGGCGGCTTCGATGCCGTCGCCGGCAATGATGACATCGAAGCCCGCGCGGCCCAGGACCGTCATTATTATCCGCTGCTGGGTGGCGCTGTCCTCCGCCACCAGGATGCGGTAGGGACTCTTCTTTTTTTGTAACGACGCAACCTGCATATCAAATGCCTCTCGCCCCCCGGCCCTTTCCATTAAGGGAGGAGGGAACCTGTCAGCCCAGACCCTCGTTCAGGGGCGGGCGTATCTGTTTGCCTGGCCTGCCCCTACGGGCGGGGCGCCGCCGCTTTCCCTTGGGAGGCAGAACTGCCAGGAAAGTAACTGCGAATGGCGAAGCCAATTTCCGGAAGGGGCACGACCTCCTCCACGGCATTGAGCCTTATGGCTTCCTTTGCCATACCAAAGATTACCGACGTTTGCTCGTCCTGGGCAAGCGTATGGCCGCCGCTTTCGTATATGGCCCGCATACCCCTGGCGCCATCGCTGCCCATGCCGGTAAGGATCAGGCCCAGGGCGCCTGGTCCGTATGCCCTGGCGGCCGATTCCAGCAGCACGTCCGCTGACGGCTTGTGCGGGCCGGGAGCCTGGTCGTCCACCAGTGCTATCCGCCGCTCCCGGGTGACAGTCATATGGATGGAATCGGGAGCTATAATCGCTTCCCCCGGCTTGATGGCGTCGCCGTTTACCCCCTTTTTGACTTTAAGGTCACAGTTTCTATCCAGCCACTCCACCAGACCGTCCGTAAAGCCCTCGGCGATGTGCTGGACAACAACGATGCCGGCAGGCAGATCCGCCGGCAGCGCCGCCAAAATTATCTGGAGCGCCTGCGGCCCCCCTGTTGAGCAGGCAATCGCCACCAGCTTCACACTGGCGGAACAGGCCGGCGGCCAGTTTTTTCCCGCCTGCCTGACCAGACGCGCCCGCAGATGGGTGATCACCTGCACGCGGGAAAGCTGTTTGACCCTGTTGCGGATGGTAGCCGCGGCGGCGTTAAATTCTTCCTCGGAAGCAGCGCCCGGCTTGGAAATCACATCGACGGCGCCTGCGCCGAGCGCCCTGGCCACGTTGGCGGTATGGAGTTTTGACACCACGGAGCTTATTACCAGCACCGGAACGGGTGTGAATGCCATGATCTGCTCAATTGCCGTGATGCCGTCCATCACCGGCATCTCGACGTCCATCGTCACCAGGTCCGGCTTCAGCAGCGCCACCATCTGGACGGCTTCCCGGCCATTGGCCGCCATGCCTACTACGCTGATGTCCGGATCTGCCTCGAGCAGGCGGCGGAGCATCAGGCGAACGGTGGCTGAATCGTCGGCCACCAGCACTCTTACACCCATCGTCATCCCCTTTGCACTTGTCGCGTCGCTTGCTTCCATTGCTTCAGGCAACCAGCCGCCTGACCGTTTCCAGCAGGTTCTGTTGATCGAAGCTGCCTTTTGTCACATAGGCATTTGCGCCGGCTTCGACACCGAGGCGCTTGTCTTCCTCACTATTTCTGGATGTGACCATCACCACGGGGATGTCCTTTGTCTCGCTGTTATGCCGGATCGCCGCCGTGAGGCTGATGCCGTCCATGCCCGGCATCTCAATATCTGTTACAACACAGTCAACCGGCCTCTCAAGCAGGCGCGCAAGAGCGTCATTACCGTCCACGGCGGTCCGGACTTCAAACCCGGCTGCCTCAAGGATATTGCGCTCCAGCTCTCGCACAACCAGGGAGTCCTCAACCACGAGTACGGCCGGCTTTGCCAGCACGGCTCCTTCCTCCGGCCCGGCCTCCGCAGTCCGCCAGCCGCTGCGTTCCCCTTCCTTGACGTCGCGCGCCAGAGCGCCTGCGTTGATAACCAGCACCGCCTCGCCGTCACCCATGATAGTCACCCCGGCAACATATGGCATGCGGGGCAGAAATCCCCCCAGTGGCTTGATCACAATTTCCTGCTGCCCTAAAAGTTTTTCCACCTCCAGGCCGAGGCGGAAATGCTCAGTAGCCGCAACTACCACCTGAATCTTTCCCCGGCTCCGGGCTGCAGGAGGCCCGCCAAGAAATTGCGTCAGGCCAACCAGGGGAATGGCGCCCCCCCTGAGCATAAAACCGGGATGGTTGCCAAGCGTCTGAAGGTCGCCCTCGGCAACAGCCACCAGCTCCTGCACCGCAGACATGGGAATGATGAAGCGCGAGCCTGCCGACTCCACCAGCATGCCGTCTATCACCGCCAGCGTCACCGGCAGCGAGACCAGGAAGCGGGTTCCGGCGCCGGGTGATGACTCAACCAGCACCGACCCTTCCAGCTCTTCGATGTTATTCTTGACCACATCCAGCCCAACGCCACGGCCGGAGATCGTCGTCACCGACTCTGCCGTGGAAAAACCCGGCCGGAAGATAAGTTTAAGCGCATCTTCACGGCTCAGCTCCAGGCCCGCCTCCAGCAGACCCTTCCGCTGGGCAGTTGCCTTGATCTTCTCCGGGATGATGCCGGCGCCGTCATCGGAAATCTCGATCTCCACGCGGTCGCCGCGCTGAGCCGCGCTCAGCCTGATCAGGCCTGTTTCAGGCTTGCCCTGCGCCGCCCGGTCAGCAGGTAGCTCAATCCCGTGATCAACAGAGTTGCGGATTATGTGCATGAGCGGATCGGCAACCTGCTCCAGGATGCGCTTGTCCATCTCCGTTTTTTCTCCCGATAGCTCAAGTTTCACCTTCTTGCCGCAGGAGCCGGCTGCGTCACGCACCACCCGCGGGTAGAGCGAGAAAATGGAGGCCAGCGGCAGCATGCGCACGCGCATCGCCCGATCCTGGAGGCCATCGAGCGCCACCCGGCGGGCGGCAGTATTTTCCTTTAAAGCGTAAGCGGCCGCCCCCAGGCGGTCGACGGCCGTGTCAAGCGCCGCCTCCATGCTGTTAACCTGTTGCCTAATCTGGCTCAGAGCCTCGCCGCCGCCGGCGGCATCGAGCCTGGCCAGTTGGCTGGAGAGGGAACCAAACGCCTTCCTGATCCCGGCCGTTTGCCTGAAGATATTTCCCATTTCCTTGGCCCGGTCCTCGGAGCCGGACTGATTGACAATAATCTCGCCCATCAGATTAAGGAGACTGTCAAGCTTGTTGATATTAACGCGGATGGTGGATTCACGTTGGCCTGTAACCGGGGCAGGCGCCTTTGGGGTCTGCCGCCCGGCAGGCATCCCTGCGGCGGCGAACGCCCTTGCACCGGCTAACGCCCCCCCGCCGGTGGGATCTCCGGTAACCCCGGTTTTGAGTGGAGGCGCGGCGCCAGCATCCCCCTTTGCCTGGCTGACGTCGCTCAGGTGGCCGCCTCCCGCCGCAGGTTTTGGCCCTGTGCCCGGCTCACCGCCATCGTTCCGGCCAACGTTCTTGCTGCCGGCTGCGCCTGCGGTGGAAGCAGAACCTTCCAGGCCTGCGCCAATCTCGGTCAGGCGTTCAAGCAGTCCGGATACTTCCGAAACGGGAGCATTCATTCCCTCTCCCGGAAGCAGTTCTTCAATCCGGTCAAGCGTCTCCAAGAGCAGGTCGGCTACCTCGCCGCCCATTTGCATCTTGCCCTTCTGGACGGTCTCAAGAATATTTTCGACGCGGTGGGCCAGCTCCTGGATGGCCTCCAGCCCCATCATGCCGGCGGAGCCTTTCAGCGTGTGAGCTTCCCGGAAAAGCTTTTTTAAAAGCTCCTGGTCTTCGGGCGCGCTTTCAAGCGCCATCAGGCCGCTGCTTAGCGTATGGAGCCTTTCCAGGGCCTCCGCCCTGAATGTCTGCAGAAACTCATTGTCATCGGTCCAGTTGTTCATTTGGTTAAACAGGTCATTTAACTTGCTAGAGTCTCCGAAAAATGTCATTCTGAGGAGCCGAGGCGACGAAGAATCCGGGTTTTAAAACCGAGATCCTTCGGCTTCGCCTCAGGATGACAGCCTTTTTTTATAAAAAGACCCTGGTCAAACTAACGGCGCTCTGGCGAACATGCCATCTGCATTTGGGATGCCCGCTACTCAAGCTTGAACTCGGCGATGGCTTCCCTCAGCTCGGCAGCAAATTTGCCCAGACGCTCGGTTGCCTCCTGCGTCTGCCTTGCGCTGACCGCCTGCTGGCGGCTGGCGTCGGAAATGTTTGTCATCGCCACCACTACCTGCTCGCTGGCGCTCTTCTGCTGCTGGGTGGCCACCGAGATCTCCTTTGCAGCGGCAGTATTGTCGGCGACTACCGACATGATGCTTTCCAAGGAGCTACCGGCGTTTGTGGCCAGCTCGACGCCCTGCTTCACTTCCTTGGCGCTTTCTTCTGTGGCCATGATCGTACTGTTGGTTTCCTGT
>JACWAD010000082.1 GCA_014874175.1 Thermoleophilia bacterium | reverse complement strand
TTTGGAAAAAACCAAAGCCCAAACTCATGACTGCCATGAATCCTGGTAAACACAAACAGGAAACCGGAAACGGCAAACCCAAGAAAAAACGGACGCCAAAGCGCCGCAACCCCTTCGCCGGCCGGCCCCGCAGCGGCGCCGGTTTCCATGGCGAAAGCAGGTACGGAAAGAAAGACAGAAAAAAGAAAAAAGCAGAGCTCGAGGAAGAGATGGAGGAGCCCTGAAACTTCAATCTCATCTTGTCAAAGGATTATTTGCGCTTTTAATATATTTGAGGTAGTCCTGCTTGCCGCCGCCATCCCAGCTCATCATGCCGTACTGAAGCGTAGCGGCGTCATAATTTAGCATCCTCAGCACCGTCACCGCCTGGGCCGCCGTTTCTCCCGTATAGGAGACAATGACGATCTTCCTGGCGTGGGGAAGCTGGACAAGATTCCCGGGCACCCCCACGGCTGTAAACTCGATGTTGGCGGCTCCCTCGAGGTGGCCCCGGTCGTAATCACTTTTCTGGCGTATATCAAGTACGAACGGCTTCTGGGCCGGGTTCGTCATTTTTTGGCTCAGGACCGCAGCTGTAATCGTGTTGTTAGCGTAATCGCCGGCCGGCGGTGCGCTTCCGGCAACCGCGGCGGCCTTTCCTGCCAGCAGCGGATAATCCTGAGCCGAGGGCTGGTCAAAAGCGAACTTTGATGGCGCGGGCAGGAAGCCTTCCGGGGAAGGAGTCTTCACCACCGGATAATTCGTAGCCGAAAGAGCCCGCGCCGCCTCATCCTGCCCTTCGTTTTGCGCCCAACCGGCAACTCCCCCTTTCAGAACGGCGGCGTCATAACCCAGCATGCGCAGTCCGCCGGCTGCCTGGGCGGCGGCATCGCCGGTGTAACTGACAACCACTATTTTCTTACCCTTTGGCAGCCTGGCAATATTGCCCGCAGAGGCCCACTTGCTGAATTCGGCCTGGGCCGCTCCGGCGATATGCCCCCTGTCGTAATCCGCCTTCCTGCGCACGTCGAGGATATAAATACTGCCTTTCCGGGCCGAATCGGCAAGCTTGCCTGCCAGGGCCTGACCTGTGATAATATTGCAGGTATAATCTCCCGTGGTGCTGGTGGATGCGAGCACCTTTTCCGCACGCCCGGCAACAACATCAGCGGCCGGGCGTACCGCCACGGTCGTGGCAGTGGTCACTGCCGGGCCGCCGCCACACCCCAGCAACCCCGGCAATAGCATGACAATACCAAACAACAATACTGTCAAAGAGGTAAAGGGCGGTCGCATTGGTTCAAGGTTCAGCTATTTGACAAGAATTTCATGGTTCGGCTTTTTATTCCGCAACCCGCAATACGCATTTGGATCATCCATCATCGGCCACCCGGTTTTGGCGGCGGTACCTGTCCCGTGAAAGGACCTCGCCGCCCGGCACTTTCGTGGTAATTACAACGACTTCCGGACCGATCTCGACAAGATTGTACGAGGGCTGGACATAGCCGCGTGTGCGCCAGGTGCTGGCGGTGCCGCTGCTCACGATCAGCATATTGGCGACCGGCCAGTTATATGCCACGTGCCGGTGGCCGTGCAGGACCAGGTCGACGTCAACGTCACGCAGCTTTTCCAGCACGTCGCCTGAATCCCAGACTACGTTTCGCTCCCGGCCGGTGCCGGGAATGCTGACCAGGTGATGGTGAAGGATGAAAATCTTGTAATGGCCGGTCTCGCTGAAAGCCTGATCGATCCATTTGTAATTCTGGCGGCCGATCTCGCCGTCATTCAGGTCCGGCTTGCTTGAATCAAGCGCCAGAATCTTGACACGCTCCTGGACCTCGCCTCCCTTGCCATCACAAACAACCTTGAAATCAAGTTCGGTCAGTGTATGCCTCTCCCCAAAAAGCTCCTCGAAATGGAGGTAGCCAACGTTGCGGCTGTCATGATTGCCGGCGATCACGAGCCGCTGGGGGCAATGAACCAGGTCAACATAGCGCCGCGCTTCCTCAAACTGCTCGCGGTAGCCTTCAGCCGTAAGGTCGCCGGCCACAACTGCAAGGTCAGGCTTTGCCGCGTTAATCTCCGCCAGCATCTCTTCCATCAGGGCTGCGTCAAAGCGGGGGTCGCCGCAATGGATGTCGGAGAACTGGGCGATGGTGTAATGGTCACGAATCTCAGTCAAGAATTAACCTCCCGTTAATTTCGGAAGCTTGCCGAAAAACGCTTTCGTTTCACGTTTAACGTTTCACGTTCAACGCCTTTAACCTGCAAAAGCGGATCCGTGCTTTTTCGCGGGCAGCGGAATTTACGCGGCCTTTGCGGCCTTGAAGCGCCCGGCCTTGAAGCGCCTCAGCCGCAACGAGTTGCTGACAACGGTGACTGAAGACAGGCCCATAGCGCCGGCGGCGAAGATAGGATTAAGCAGAAGGCCAAAAAAGGGGTAAAGTATGCCGGCGGCAACCGGGATCAGAGCCGTGTTGTAAAAGAAGGCCCAGAAAAGGTTTTGCCTGATAATCTGGATGGTGCGGCGGCTGAGCGAGATCGCGGTAATTACGCCTTCCAGGTCGCCGGAGATCAGGGTGATGTCGGCCGCCTCCATGGCCACGTCGGTGCCGGTGCCGATAGCGATGCCCACGTCCGCCTGCGCCAGCGCCGGGGCGTCATTGATGCCGTCCCCAACCATCGCCACTTTCTTGCCCTCGGCCTGCAGCCGCTTGACCTCGCCTGCTTTGCCATCGGGCAGCACCTCGGCCAGCGTCCGGTCAACCCCTGCCTGGGCGCCGATGGCGGCGGCGGTGCGCCGGTTGTCGCCGGTGAGCATGACTACCTCGAGGCCAAGCTTTTTCAGAGCGGCCACAGCCTCCCGGGAGCCCTCCTTAAGCCTGTCGGCAACGCCTATTACAGCCACGGGGTTGTTGTCAATAGCGACAAACATTGGCGTTTTTCCTTCGCCGGAGAGGAGACGGGCGCGCTCCTCGAAGCCGTTCAGCCTCATGCCCCTGCCCGCAAGCAGGCCGGGGTTGCCAATTAGCACCGCGCGTCCTGCTACGGTCGCCTCGATACCCTGGCCGGCAAGGGCGTTGAACCCGCGGGCTTCTTCCAGCGCGATGCCGCGCTCGGCGGCTCCGGCGACTATTGCAGCGCCCAGCGGGTGTTCCGACCCCTGCTCAGCCGATCCCGCCAGCCTGAGCACCTCTCCTTCATCCCAGCCGTCTGTGATGACGTCGGTGATGGCAGGCTCGCCGCGGGTGAGGGTGCCGGTCTTGTCCAGGACGATCGTGCCGATCTTGTGCGCCGTCTCCAGCGAATCGCCGCCACGAATCAGAACTCCCGCCTCTGCGCCCTTCCCGGTGCTGACCATGATCGCCGTGGGCGTGGCCAGACCCAGGGCGCAGGGGCAGGCGATTATAAGCACCGCCACGAAGTTAAGCAGGGCGTAGGTGAAAGCCGGCGCCGGACCAAAAATTATCCAGATGACAAAAGTAAGCGCTGCCGCCGCGAACACTCCCGGAACGAAATAGCCGGCTATAACGTCAGCCAGGCGCGCAATTGGCGGCTTGGTGCCCTGGGCCTCCTGAACCAGGCGGATGATCTGGGCCAGCGCCGTCTCCCTGCCCACCCTGGTCGCCCTGAACCGGAAGCTGCCCGCCTTGTTGATGGTGGCGCCGATAACCTCGTCTCCCGGCTGCTTGGTCACGGGCATGCTCTCCCCTGTGATCATCGACTCATCGACGCTGGATCCGCCCTCCACAACGACGCCGTCCACTGGCAGCCGCTCGCCCGGGCGCATGATCACGATGTCACCGGTGCCCACTTCATCTACCGGTATATCCACCTGCTGCCCGCCTCGCAGCACGCGCGCCGTCTTGGGCCTAAGCCCCATCAGCTTCTTGATCGCTTCTGAAGTCTGGCCCCGGGCCCGCGCTTCCAGCATGCGGCCAAAGAGGATAAGCGTAATTATGATCGCCGCCGTATCAAAATACATGGGCGTTCCCAGGCCCTGGCTTTTAAAAAAGGATGGAAACAGCGTGCCGGCGACGCTATACAGGTAGGCTGAGGACGAGCCCACCGCTACCAGGGTGTTCATGTTGGTGGACCGGTGCCGGGCCGCCCCGGCGGCGCCGACGTAAAACTGCCAGCCTACCCAGAACTGCACCGGGGTGGCGAGCGCCCACAAAACATACACATTATTAAGTCGCCCCAGCGACCCGAACCATTCCGGAAAGCTGCCAACGAAGACTGGGATCGAAAGCAGCGCGCCAGCCAGCACCTTTCTTTGCAGGCGCCGGTACTCGCGCCGCCTCGCCCGCGCCTCGGCGTCCTCGCCGCCCTCGCCGGCGGCTTCCCCTTCGGTTGCGATGACCTTGTAACCGGCCGCCGCCACCGCCCTGGCCAGATCATCCGGCGTCACTTCCCCGGCGATGAATTCGACCGTCGCATTCTCGGTGGCAAAATTTACCGACGCCAGGATAACGCCGTCCACGGCCTGAAGGGCTTTTTCCACTCTCTCCACGCAGGAGGCGCAGCTCATGCCCCCGATAGCAAGTGTCGTTTTTTCCGTAATTGCCTTATATCCGGCGCTCTTTATCGCGTCCGCCAGAGCAGGCAGGCCGGCAACCTCCGGGTCGTACTTGACCACCGCCTTTTGCGTGCCAAAGTTAACGTCGGCCTCCTTAACGCCCGGCACCTGCCTGAGCGCCCTGGCGTTGCGCTCGGCGCAGGTGGCGCAGCTCATGCCCTCGATGGGTATAGAAATCGTTTTGAGCAGGTCATTCATCTCAACTTTTATTTTACTAGGTTCCAAGTTCAAAGTTATAAAAACGGCTGTGATTTCTGCTGATTGCCGCCGGGTAGGTAATTGCTAGAATTACCAACCAGGTTGAAGCGATAGCACGGTCAATACTAACTTTGAACTGTGAACTAGTCATGGTCATCCAGGCGAAGGCACTTCATAAGAGATACGGCGGCGTCGTAGCGGTAGAGTCGCTTAACTTCAGCGTGGAAAAGGGCCGCTGCTACGGCCTCGTCGGCCCCAATGGCGCTGGCAAGACAACAACGATGAAAATGGTTTACTGCATCGTCCTGCCTACATCCGGCTCCCTGCATGTTTTCGGCATGGATGTGCTCCGCGAGCCCCGCCGCATCAAGGCGCGGCTGGGAGTAGTGCCCCAGGAGAACAACCTTGATCCCGACCTCACCACCTGGCAGAACCTGATGGTTTACGCCAGGTACTTCGGCCTGCCGCGGCAACTTGCGCGCGAGCGCTGCCGGGAGCAGCTTGATTTCATGCACTTAAGCGAGCGCGCCGGCACGCCCGTGCCGGATCTCTCCGGCGGCATGAAACGGAGGCTGATCATGTCGCGGGCGCTAGTAAACGACCCGGAGCTGATCATTCTGGACGAACCCACAACAGGCCTGGACCCCCAGGTGCGCCATCTGATCTGGGACAAGCTGCTCGAGCTGAAAGACCGGGGCATCACGCTGCTGATGACCACTCACTACATGGACGAAGCGCAGAAGCTCTGTGATGAAATCATCATCATGGACCAGGCCCGCCGCATTGATGAGGGCAGCCCTGCCGAGCTGATCCGCAGGCACCTGCCTCCCTACGTCCTTGAGGTCAGGGCGTCCCGCGGGCTGGCGGCGGACATCCTCGCCCGGTTTCCTGGTTTCAGCCACCAGGAAAGCGGCCAGAGCCTTTACTTTTACGCCGGCGCCGCCGCCGACTTCGATGGCATCCTTTCCGCCTGGCCCCGGGCCGAGCATGTGCTCAGGCCAGCCTCGCTGGAAGACGTCTTCCTTAAACTGACCGGAAGGGAGATACGCGCGTGAGAAACGGCCTCCTTTCGGTTACCCCCGCCTTTTTCAAGGTCTGGCTGAGAAACGCCCAGGTTTATGTGGCTCTGCTTAAATTCAACATCATCCCCGCACTGGTTGAGCCGATGCTCTTTATTCTCGTTTTCGGCCTCGGGCTTGGCTCCTACATTTCCGAGATCGAGGGCGTGCCGTACATCAAGTTCGTGGCGGCCGGCATCCTGGGCAGCGCCTCGATCATGCAGGCGACCTTCGAGTGCACGTACGGCTCTTTTTTCCGTATGAAAATCCAGAACACATTTGAAGGAATGATCTCTACGCCCATAAGCGCCGGCGAGGTTGGCCTGGCGGAGATCCTCTGGGGAGCCAGCCGTGGTTTCTTCAATTCGGTGCTGGTTTTAAGCGCCTTGTTGTTGCTGGGAATTGTCAATCACTGGCAGGCAGTCTTCGCACCCCTGTTCATGTTTCTGGCGGCTTTCAATTTCGCCGCCCTGGCGATAATGGTAACCAGCCGCATCGCCCAGATGGAGTACTTCCGGTTTTATTTTGCCGGCTTTGTCCTCCCGGCCCAGTTCCTGTGCGGCACGTTTTTCCCCATCTCCCGCTTTCCCGAGCCGGTGCAGCTGTTCGCGTGGGTTATTCCGTTTACGAGCTATGTTGATATCACCCGCTCGCTGATGCTGGACCGGCTCTCCTGGAGATTGGGCCTTGAAGCCATTTACGCGCTGGCCACCACCCTGCTGTTTGCGGAAATTGCCGTCAGAAGCATGCATAAAAGGCTCGTTACCTAATCCGCATTTAGACATCCAGCCTCGCAGTACTTCCTCTTCCTGGTACATACACGGTAAAATTACAACAAAGATGTTTACCGTAATTCTTCCCACCTATAACGAGCGAGAGAACCTGGCGCAGTTCGTTTCTGCCCTCAACGAAGTTTTCAGGTCAAAGGACCTCGATGGGCGCATTATTGTCGTTGACGACAACTCTCCCGACGGCACAGGCGGCCTTGCCGATGAGCTTGCGGGCTCCAGCGGTCGCCTGTCGGTCATACACCGCCCCCAAAAACAGGGAATCGGCCCTGCCTACGTGGCCGGATTCCGCGCCGCTCTGAAGACAGGCGCCAGCTATATTTTTGAGATGGATTGCGATTTCTCGCATAATCCTGCCTATGTGCCAGACTTCCTGGAGGCGATCAGGGACGCTGATCTGGTGCTGGGATCCCGTTACGTTGCAGGGGGACGGGTGGAAAACTGGGGCATGGGCAGGCGCATGATCAGCCAGGGTGGCAGCCTCTACGCCAGGACCATCCTGGGTGTTGGCGTCCATGACCTTACCGGCGGTTTTAAGTGCTTTCGCAGGGAGGTTCTGGAAACCCTGGACCTGGAAAATGTATCCTCGCTGGGATACGGCTTTCAGATCGAGATGACTTACAGAGCGATCAGGCTCGGCTTTAGAGTAAAGGAGATCCCGATAACTTTCACCGACCGCCAGCTGGGGCAATCAAAAATGTCAAAAAGAATATTCCTGGAGGCGGCGCCGCTAGTCTGGAAGCTCAGATTCGGCCGGATTTGACGCCCGGCCCCGGTCCAAAAAACTGCCCGGCGGCGTAATTACCGGATTTCAAGCTTTCGCTTGTCAAGCGCCTTGGCCACCGCTTCCTTAAGCTCGGCCGGGGTGAACGGCTTGACCACGAATTCGCGGGCGCCCAGCCGGTCAGCCTGGGTGGCCATGTCGAAGGTCCCCAGCCCGGTAATGACAATTGTGCTTATGTCCATTCCTGCCTTCTTGATTATCTCAAGCAGGTCAAGCCCGGACATGTCCGGCATCATTATATCCGTGATCACAGCGTCAAAACGTTTGCTGCTTACCAGGTGAAGCGCCTGCTTGCCGGTTGACGCCGTAGTTACATCGTATCCTTCTTCCGCCAGAATTTGAGTGCATACATCGCGTATTACTTCCTCATCGTCTACTACCAGTATGCTTTCGTCTATCATGTAAGCTGAACCCCCTAGAAGCTGGCGTGCGGATGCCACGGCGTGTTTAATTAACGTCGGAAGACAGGGATAAAAACTTAAGGGGCGCTGCCGGGGGAGCGCCGCCCGGGGCAAACGGCCCCGAAGATGGAACAAGGAGTCATATATGTGCGAGATCAACGCGTTTCTGGTGGCGGATTCAACTCCCAAGTGCAACATGAGGTCGTTTTAAGAGGCAAGCTGCAGTAGCATCAGTGCTTCTAAAACGACTAAGTAAAAGGAGCACTTGTGAGATGTTACACGCAGCTTGCCCAGGAAGAACGA
>JACWAD010000081.1 GCA_014874175.1 Thermoleophilia bacterium | reverse complement strand
GTCAAGGCAATTCCAGATGAATTTCTGGCCCTTTTTTGGCTTGTTTGTAGGGTTTTTCCCACCATTTGCATACCCCGCCCTGGCACTCCTCTCGAGGAAGAAGAAATAAAGGATTCTCACCGGGGCTGGCCGCTAGCGTTCCTCAAGAATGTCATCCACCCAGGTAAGGGCCGCCGAAACGGCGGGAAAACCGACGGTGCTTGTAAGCATAATAATGGCCTGACTTACTTCCTCGGGGGATGCTCCCGCCTGAAGCGCCCGGCGCGCGTGACTGTGGACAGCGCCCTCGGAGCGGATGGCGGCGGCGGCAGCCAAACGGATAAGGTGCCCGTTTTTTTCATCGACGGGGCCCTGATGGCTGACTACCTCGCCCAGGTTATCAAGAGCCTCCATTAGCTGGGGATACTTGCTGCGCACATTCACATACCAGTCAGGCAGATCCATTCTTGACATGGCGATCGCCTCCTAAAAGCAGACGTTGGATTTTGGATGTTAGGCTTTGGATAAAAACAAATCAGAAACTTGATCCACTGATCAACATTTAAGCCTGAGATCCGGTATAGTCCCCTGCATTTACTTTGTTCTCCGCCAGCGACTTTGCCACCAGCCGGCGGATCTCGCGGGCCACCGCCGCGTCCCGGAAGGGCTCGGTCCGCGCCACCACACGGATGCTGACCGTCTTGCCCTTCAGCGATTCGACTCCAAGTACATCAGGCCCTTCGAGAATATACACACCAACAGGCGATCCATCCTGAGCCGCCCTGCGCGACGCATCCTTGATTATGTCAATCACTTTGTCAACATCCTCCTGGATGTCAACATCGAAATCAAGGTTTACTTTTGACCAGTCCTTGGTCAGGTTTGAGACAACACGCATCTCCCCGTTTGGAACCACGTGCAGGACGCCTTCATCATCCCGGACCTGGGTAGTCCTTAACTTAATCGCCTCTACCTTGCCCGTGACGCCGCCAACTTCAACCACGTCGCCAACATTAAACTGGCCTTCCAGCAGAATGAAAAAACCGCCAATCATGTCCTTTACCAGCGTCTGGGCTCCCAGGCCGACAGCAAGACCGGCAATGCCGGCCCCTGCCAGGAGCGGGCCGACGTCATAACCCAGCTCATGCAACACCATCAGGGACACGATCACGAAAATAACGGCGATAAGCAAGCCCCGGATGATGCCGGCCAGCGTGCGGGCCCGCATCTCCTGCTCGCGCGTGACCAGATCGCCCTCGCCTACCCGGCGGGCAACTTTCAGCAAGCGCCGGAACAGGGTGCGGGTTATGAAATAAAAGGCAACTGCGGCAACGACGATGGCGACAATGCGCAAACCGCTGCTCGTGCCCCAGTTATACAGCCTGTCGGGAAAACCGTTATCCATGATTTTGACTGCCGGTCATACCGTAATAAAAGCAGATGCTACAGATGTACTGCATTTTACGAGCGCCGCCGGGCGTCAGCTTAAGAGCCGGTAAACGATTATATCAGCGCCCGTGCCGGCGCCGTAACGGTATACCATCTTAAGCCTAGGTCCGGCAAGGGCTGGATTCATCAAATCCTTAAGCTGGGGACGCAACTGATCGACCTGCTGCTGTGAAATTACCAGAAAGTCAGCATGCTGGCGGTGGCCATAATCCAGCACCTGCTGCATCGACGCGTATGGCAACATCACCAGAGTGCCGCCGGCATAATATGCAGTAGATGACTCGCGGCTCATAATGCGGCTGCCATCGCCGCCATGGTCCTTGAGCCACTCGCCCGCCTGTTTGTACTGGACCGGATAATCTGTTTGGGCTACAGACCAGAGGCCAAGCGCCGCCACCGGCGCGAGCACCAGTATCGCAATCGCCACCTGCACTGCCAACTTTCGGCGCGGATTGTCATGCTTCCATCCCAGCACCTGGCTCACTGAGCCGACACCCCAGGCCTCCAGGCCAAGCCAGCCTCTGGCCGCCCAGAGCATGAATATTGGTATATACGGCATCATGAAGCGCACATCCGGCCACTTGAGGGGCAGCGTGGCCAGCGGCAGCAGCATCAGCGCAAAATAGCCGTATTTTAATGCCTCCCTGCGGCTCCAGACCGTTTTGAAGACTCCGAGCCCGATCAACATCAGCAGCCAGGCTGGAAAAAGTGTCGCCACATTTCGAATGTAATAGAAATTGATCTGCCTGAGTATTGCCGTAAAAACACCGGTGGGATTCCTGATGAGGGTCACAGCCAGTCCGTCACCCTGCTGCAGGCGCGGCAAGACCAGGTTGCCCGAGCTGTCCAGCCTCATCATCTGCCGGTCCCACTCAAGGCTCTGCGGCCTCAGGTTATGAACAGCCGCATACAGCTCGTCAACCGGCCGCGCCTGCACGGTAAAACCGCCAACCTCGACTGACATGAAGATGATATTGGGAATGGCGAACAATGCAAACATAAGGACAAAATGGGAGGCCGCCCTGTTGGCGTAGCTGGCGACTTCCTGCCGGAAGCCTATAATGACCAGCAGACCGAACAGGACAACGAGATAATAAAGCGCCGTCGGATCATCAAGATATGCGATGCCCAGGCAGGTCCCGGCCAGCATGCCGCACATGCACCGCTTCGTAAACTGCATTCTGTAACCAAAAAACATGGCGCACATAAGCCAGAACGCATACAGGTTCTGGCCATCGATAGTGCTGCTCTTGTCAATCATCACCGGCAGCACGGCAACCAGCGCCGCCGCAGCAACGCCCACGCGGCGGTTCCACATCACCTTTCCAAACATAAATGTTGGTAAAACAAGCAATGAGCCGAACAGAACCGAGACGACATAACCGGCAGCAACATAGCTGCGGATGACAACGGCGAAGGAGGCAATAACAACTGGATAAAGAACAGAAAGATGAACAGCGGAAGTATGGGTAATGTCCCAGGGGGCATGGCCAAGGAGAAGGTTTTCGGCCATTCGCGCGTATGATGCTTCATCAAACTGGACCATCTGCCGTGTTAACACGGCGATGGTCCTCAGTGCTGCCGCCAGCAAAAAGACACCCAGCAGCCAGAAAATGATCGGGCTTTCCTGTTTCTTGCCAGCCACAGCGTTTGACCCGGATGCCTCCGCAGCCATTCTGCTCCCCTCTGGTTCCGGTACTCCCCGCACCGGAGCCACTCTATCAGCCGCTTGCTAAAAGGGCTAAAGCCAACTATGATACTATGCTAACGCTGCAAACGTCAGGAAGAAAAGGAAGGTGCCCCTTGGATACAATGGCAACCATTGAGGCTTTCACGGTGATCGGCTTCGGCCTGGGAATCACTGCTTTTGTCATCGGCGAGCTGATCGTCACCTGGCGGCGCGAGCTGAGGCGCAACCGCTGCGATATTCCCATCCGTTAAGTCACCTCCCCGCCTCAACCGTCCGCTCATATGCGGCCCCGGCGGTTCATCCTTCCCGGATAGGGAAACTGGGAAAAGCATTTACCTCATTCGGCCGGCGCAAGCCTTTGTCCTGAGCCACCACCCCTTTGCTGATCCAAACGCCGCCCCTTTCTAACAAAACTCTTGCCGAAACACAAAGCGGCCCTGCTTCTCCTTACTCAAACCCCAGATAAGCAAGGAAGGCCAGGAAAACCGCAAACAGCACTCCCAGCGCCCCCAATGTGTGCAGGATCAGCCGCCCGTATTTGAAACGAGTGTACTGCCTGTAAAAAAACGGGAAAATTATCAAAATTGGCGGGAAGATCAGAAAAGACCAGGCGATGCCGACATTTTTTGGAACATATTTTAGTATCTGGTAAACGCTGAGGAAATACCATTCAGGCTTGATGCCGGCCGGCGTCTTTAGAGGATCAGCAGGCAGGCCCACCGGCGCCGGCATCAGCGTCGCCAAAAAAATCAGCACTCCCATGATCAGGGTAATTACCGCCAGTTCCTTGACGAAATGATCGGGAAGAAACGGTACTCCGCCTTCGCCGTGATCAGAGTGCTGTTCATTTTCCGGACTCATTACTCTCCCTCGCCTAGAGCGGATCTGCAATTCCCTGCTTGCGAATCATGTAAAAATGCGCCGCCAGAAAAGCCGACAGCACAACGGGCAGAATAACCACGTGGATGGCGTAAAACCTGGTCAGCGTCGGGTCGCTGATCTTGGCGCCTCCCAGCATGAAATTCTGGATGTACTGGCCCACAAAAGGCATCGCGCCCGCAATCTCGCTGCCGACCTTGGTTGCCCAGTAGGAGAGCTGGTTCATGGGCAACAGGTAACCGGAGAACCCAAAGGTTACCGTCATGAAGAACAACAACACTCCCGTGACCCAGTTTAGCTCCCGGGGCGGCCTGTAGGCGCCATGGAAAAAGACGCGCAGCATGTGCACAATAACCATGATGATCATGATGTTGGCAGTCCACGCGTGCAGGCTCCTCAATATGACGCCAAAGGGCAGGTCATCGGAAATATGCAGTACGCTGGTGTAAGCGCTGGCGGTCGTGGGCTGGTAATAAAACGCCAGCAGGATGCCCGTCGCCACCTGGACCATGAAACACAGGAAAGTAATGCCGCCAAAACAGTACAGCCAGTTGACGTGGTCCGGCACCCTGTGCTCGGCAAACTCGCGGGCAATGCGCCTGACATCCAGCCGCTCATCCAGGAAATCAACTACGCCCAGCTTCATGAAGCAATTCCCTCCACGTAAATATCGTTACCCTGAACTGAAGTCTTGTATTTTGTCAAAGGTTTAGGCGGCGGCCCGCTGATATTCTTGCCCGTCTCGTCGAATTTGCCGCCGTGGCAGGGGCAGTGGAAAATATGGTTGTTTGCTTCCCATTTGACAATACATCCTAGATGTGTACATACAAGCGAGTAGGCCGCAAAGCTTTTGTCTTTCAGCTGGATCAGCTCGGACGGCACATCCTGGTAGTCGAAGCGGACGCCCTCGCTGGTGACATCGCTCACGGAAGCAACTTTAACCTTCGGGTATTCCTCCGGCTTGATAACGGGGTAGGCGTACCTGACCAGCGGCGCCACAAAGGCGCCCAGGCCAATGGCGGTCGCCAGCCCGAAGAGAAAGCTGAGAAAGCGCCGGCGTGTAACCTCCAGCCCGCCCTGCTTTTCTTCTTCCGTCACGCCTGTTTTTTCTGTTTCATTCATTTTTTCCGCTCCAGCCTCCTGCGTCTCGGCTTCAGCACGCCCTGGTGGAACAGGAAAGTCAGCAGGCTGGCGCTGGCAATCATATAAGCAATCCATAGTGTTACAGGCCCGATGTTGCGGTTGCCCGATGTAGTTTTCACAACCTCCGACATAACAACATAAATCGCATAAAGATCAGTAACCATGACAGCAGCGGCAAGGACGAGCGCAATCCAGCCCTCGAAAATAAACTTTTGTACTTTCGGATACGGCACCAGCGTCACCAGAAAGATGCCGATCACTAGGCCGAACATGCTAAGCGGAGCGGCGCTGGCCTCTTGCGTCTGGGTCGTTGCCGAGAAAGTCGGCTCCGTCGGCAGATGGCAGCTCTTGCATACCTTTGCCACCGTCGGATCCTGGTGGCAGGCAAGGCATGTCTGCGGCTGTATCTTGTCATACATGACGCCGTTAATGACTCCGGGGCCGTGCGCCACCCGCCAGTGATTGTTGCGCCAGATGGCAATGTCGATCTTGGGCACCCCCGGGTGCTGCTGGCCGGTCAGCTTTACCTTGCCAAACAGGATGGGAGCCGTGTCGCCGGTGTGGCAGCTGGCGCAAAACTCCGTCTTTGCCGCCGCCTGCGGCTGATCGCTGGTTCCCGGCAGCTTATTGCCATGCACCACGCCCGAATGACAGTCAGCGCAGGCGATCTGAGCCGTATTGACATGGAAGTCGTGAGGGAACATGATGGTCCGTGTCGCTGGATTTGGGTCGTACTGATCGGTAACGGCAATTTTTGGATAGCTGGCCGCATTTGGATTGACCACGTCTTGGGCATCTGGATATTTCGAGTTCTTCTGGTCGCCATGGCATTGCAGGCAGGCGGTGCTGGTGAGCAGGGTGGCCGATGCCGGCGGCCGGTCGTACGTCCGGAAGGCGTACTCAGTGAGCTTGATAAGAGAATAGACCTTGCCCCGGAAATAACCCAGTACGCCGGGGTCAAAATGGCAGTCGATGCAGGTAACGCCGCGCTTCCCCATGTAGGAAGCCTGCCAGGTATCCACGTAGGGCTTGATGATATGGCAGCTTTCGCAGAATTGCGGAGAGTTGGTCTTGTGCACTCCCCAGACCGTGAAGCCGACCAGTCCCAGGAACAGAACCAGTACCAGCGAGGCTAAAATTGTTCTACCCTTCATTCACTTCCCTTGACAGAGCTAATTATATTACATCGGTGAAAAAAGGCACAAACGCCGGACGAAATTCTACACTTCGGCACAATACGGTGTCAAACCAGTGGCAAAGCACTATAAAATGGCAGTGTTTGCAGGAATTATTATGATTATTACCTGACGCGCCGCCGGAGGTCGTTTCTTTTACACAACTTTTTTGATGAGAAAAAATTCAAAAAATACTGTTTAAACCTGAAATCCCTGGCTGCTTTTCCTTTTTCGTTCGAAAGATAATTGCTCCTAAAGAACGCGCTTGGCCTTCCCGATCAATAAGATGAAATACCCGCGTAGGTATCTGGCTTGCAATTGCAGCTGCAGGGCGGCTATTATTGCCACGAATGCCTGGCGGTTTTTACCAGGTGTTACTACTGGGCCTGAATGGTATAATTACAATAGGATTTATTTGCACACTGGGAGGTGACAGCAGTGCCTGTAGAAGCCATCATTTTCCTGTTCTTTATCCTAGTGCTGGCGCCAGTAGTTGCAGTACTTGCCTACTGCGGCATCAGGGGGACTTGTGGACAGGAAGATGAAGATACAAAGAGTTAAGGGTTTCTGTCCGTTTAATGCGGTCTTTCCGTTCTGTTGGCTTCAAAGCGGCCTGCCTTGCACTTGTGTTGCTGGCGGCAAGCTGTAACGGAAATACAGGCGCCGGCCCATTCACCACCTCCACCAGTCAGCGACCTCAAGTAATATTCCACGCCCGTCACGATGTTATCCTCAAGGTTGAAGTTGCCTCTACGCCCGAGCAAAGGGAAAAAGGCCTCATGAACAGAACCTCGCTGGCGCCCGACCAGGGCATGATTTTCGTGTGGGGTCATGATGTTCGCGAAGGTTTCTGGATGAAGAATACGCTTATTCCCCTGTCGGTGGCTTTTATCGCGGGGAACGGCACCATCGTCGGCATCCAGGAAATGGCCCCCCTCTCACTTGACGACCACCGTCCGCCTGTGCCTTACCGCTGCGCAGTGGAAGCCAGCCGGGGATTTTTCTCCCGCAATGGCGTCCAGGTCGGCGATAAAGTCAGCCTCGAATACGTGAAGCGTTAAGCGCGTGACATAAAACTTTTACGGTATCTGCGCCGGCTCTACCTGATCCCGCAGGCGGCCCTTTAACCGCAGGATCGCCTTGGTGTGAAGCTGCGACACCCGTGATTCGGTCACTCCCAGGGCATCGCCGATCTCCCTCAGCGTCAGGCCCTCGTAATAGTAAAGAGCTACTACAATCTTTTCCCGTTCAGGCAGTTTGGAGATGGCCGCCGCCAGCCTCTCCTTTATCTCGTTGACATCAACAACAGAAGCGGGATCCTTGCTTTGGCGGTCCTCGATGGTGTCTATCAGGGCTACCGATTCGGTGCCGGTGCTGGAAATGGTCCATAGCTCTTCCAGGGCCACCATTGAGCTGGAGCTGATTTTTGTCAGAGCCTCCTGAAACTCGTTCACCGTTATTCCCAAATCCTTCGCCAACTCCTCGTCGCTGGGGGCGCGATGGAGCTTGTTCTCCAGCTTGGCGCTGCTGCGCTCAATCTGTCGGGCCATGCTGCGCACCGACCGCGGCACCCAGTCCAGTGACCGAAGCTCGTCCAGGATTGATCCCTTGATGCGGGTGATGGCGTAAGTTTCAAATTTGATATTGCGCGACAGGTCAAAACGCTCGACGGCGCCGATGAGCCCCAGGAGGCCATAACTTATCAGGTCCGATTCATCCACATGGGATGGGAAATTAGTGCCCAGCCGGCCGGCGACATATTTCACCAGGGGAGCGTAGTTTAATATGAGGCGGTCCCGCGCCTGCGGGTCTCCTTCTTTCTTGTACCGGCGCCAGAGTTCGTTTATTTCCTTGTCTTCTTCGGGCAAGTGAACCTCACAATTATTAATTTATATCAAGAATGAGCCCGGGGGTGGGAATGCTCATAGACCCTTCTCAAATGGGCCCCGCTTACATGAGTATAGCGCTGTGTCGTCGCAATGGAAGCATGACCAAGCAACTCCTGAACTGCCCGCAGATCGGCCCCTCCTTCAAGCAGGTGGGTGGCGAAACAATGCCGGAATGTATGTGATGAAGTTCGCTGACCGACGGCCGCCTTTCTCACGTATTTTATTGTCCGGCGCCTGATATCCGATGTTCCCATCCGCCTGCCCCGCGCAGACAGGAAAAGGGCCGCTGTTTTTTCAACCTTCGCTTCCAGGCGGCGGGCAAGCTGCGGCCTGCCTTTCTGCAAATATGCCCATACCGCACCAAGCGCAATCTCGCCTACGGGCGCTACCCGCATCTTGTTTCCCTTGCCGCGAACGGTGACCTCTTCCTGTTCAAAGTCAATGCTGATTGTATCAAGAAAAATGATCTCCTCGCTGCGAAGCCCGCAACTGTAAAGCAGCTCAAAGATGGCCCTGTCCCTCATCCCAAGAGGACTAGAAACATCAATCGCTTCCAGAAATAATTCCACTTCTTTCGGCCTTAGAACTTGAGGCAGCTTGCGCGGCTGTTTTGGCGACGCCAGCAGCTCGGCCGGGTTTGACCGGATCAGACCTTCCGCCCGGCAGAACTTTAACAGCCCCCGCACAGCGGAGAGCTTGCGGCCCACAGTCGACTTCTGATAATTAAACCCGGCCAGGAATACGGCATATCGCCTAAGCAGGCGGTAATCAACCCCGGCTGGGAAACCGGCCTTCTCGGAGGCGGCATACCTGAGGAACTGGCGGCAGTCCTGGCCGTAGGCACGCACGGTCTTCTCAGAACTGCCGGATTGAGCCAGCGATGAGAGGTACCGCCCCAGGATTGCCAGGTCGCGCTTCCTGGCCCCTTCAACGATGGGATCATTTTCTTTTGCTTCCGATATGTCAACGGCCTTGAACTCCAATTTACATCAATTCGGCGGCAATTGTCATTAACGCTGGCAGGAATAGCCGCGGCCGGGCTCGTGCCGAGCCAGACCTTTGATCTCCAGGGACACCAGCAGTGCTGCGACCCTGCGGCTGTCGATCCCGGCCCTTGCGGCCAACTCGTCCTGATGGCGAAAGGTTGCATCGAGCACCTTCACAACCACCCTTTCAGCATCGGTTAAACCGGACGGTTCAGAAATGCCCTTGCTGCCGGTTTCCATTCCCCAGCTTTCCAGAACGTCAGCCGCACTGGTGAGGGGCGTGGCTCCCACTTTGATCAGCTCATTCGGGCCTGCCGAAAGGTCTGAGAAAATGCTTCCCGGCACAGCAAAAACCTCCTTGCCCTGTTCAAGACAAAAATCGGCGGTTATCAAGGCTCCGCTTTTCTGGCGCGCCTCGACCACAACTACGGCCTCGGACAGCCCGGCAATGATGCGGTTGCGTGCCGGAAACCGCCATGGCAGCGGCATGGTCCCTGGCGGATATTCGGAAACTACCAGGCCTGACTTTAGCAGCCGCCGGTAAAGACCGCTGTTGGCACTGGGATAGACGTGATCAGCCGCGCAGCCCATCGCGGCAATAGTGCCGCCGCCGCCCTCGAGGGCCCCGCAGTGAGCAGCCGCGTCCACGCCCAATGCCAGCCCGCTGATGACGCACACGGACCGGTGCGAAAGCTGCGTCGCCAGCCGCCCGGCTGCGTCAAGGCCATAACGGGACGCAGCCCGTGCTCCTACTATGGCAATTCGATGACGTGACATGAGTTCCTGCAAACGGCGGCAGGCAACCTCACCAGCGTCTTCTGAAGCGGGTATTTTCAGGTTGTCCGCGTGGCCGCATTTTAAAAATAAGCCGAGGGGAGGATCGTAAATCGTTGCCAGCCCGGCGGGATAAAATTCTCCGCCCAGCGCCACGAACTCCATTCCAGTTGCTCTTAACTGCCGCTCCGCACATGCGGGAGAAAAAGAAGCCCGGAAAGATTCCAGGCGGCTGGCTTCATTTGCGGTTAGCTTAAGCATGGCGACGAGGGACGCGGCAGGGCATTCCCAGATCTCACCCGGGGTCATTTCTGCGGTTGGCAGAACCACCGGCCGCTGGATGACGCCTCCCAGAAAAAAAGAAAGCGCCAGGGCAGCCCGCCTGTCCGGCTGTTTGCACAAGTTCCGTCTACTCAACGCCAAGCCAGCCCCGGCGATCAATGCTTCGGTAGCTGATTGCCTCCGCCAGGTGCGCAGGCTCGATGGCGGCGGCCCCTTCGAGATCGGCGATCGTTCTCGCCACTTTGAGAACGCGCTGGTGAGAGCGGGCGTTTAAACCAAGGCGGTCGATGGCTGATTCGAGCAGTCGGACGGCGTCATCGACAGGATGACAGAAACGCTCCGTCTGCCGGGCCTGCATGCCGGCATTGCAATAAACGCCGCTTCCGTTAAGCCGCTCAAGCTGGCGCCGGCGGGCAGCCATTACCCGGGCGGCCACGGGCGCAGACGCCTCCCGCTTCACTGTTGACATCAAATCTTTTTTATCAAGCGAGGGAACCTCGACGGCGACATCGATCCTGTCCATCAGGGGGCCGCTTATACGGTTCCGGTAGGAAGCTACTTTCTGGGGCGGGCAGGAACAGGTGCGGCGGGAGTCGCCCAGATAACCACACGGGCAGGGATTCATGGCCGCCACCAGCATGAATCTGGACGGGTAAGTCACCGAAATCAGAGCCCGTGACACGGAAATCTGGCCGTCTTCCATTGGCTGCCTGAGCGTCTCCAGCGCCATCCGCGAGAACTCGGGCAGCTCATCAAGAAACAAGACCCCCAGATGCGCCAGACTGACTTCGCCCGGACGCGGGCTGGCGCCGCCGCCGGCAAGGCCAACGTGCGATATTGTGTGATGAGGAGAGCGGAATGGCCGCCTGGAGATCAGGCAACTGCCGTTAAGCTGGCCGGCAACGCTATAGATGCGAGTCACTTCGATTGCCTCGTTGATGTCAAGCCGCGGGAGAATGGAAGGCAGGCGGCGGGCGAGCATTGTTTTGCCTGATCCGGGCGGGCCGATCATGAGCAGGTTGTGGCCGCCGGCGGCGCATACCTCCAGAGCCCGCCGGGCAAGGTTCTGCCCTTTGACCTCGGCCAGGTCCGGTTCTATGCCAAGTCCAGCCCCAAGAAGCGCGGCGCTATCAACACGCGCCGGCTCTATCTTTTCCTCCTTGCAGAAAAAAGCGGCCGCCTGCCTGAGGCTGCTTACGCCGATGACCTCTACGGCGCCGATCAAGGCGGCTTCTTTAGCGTTTGCTTCAGGCACGATCAGTCCGCACAGACGGCCGCGCCTTGCTCCTTCCGCCATGGATAGCGCGCCGCTTATGCTGCGCACGGCGCCGTCAAGAGAAAGCTCGCCGGCCGCCGCGTAGTGCTTCAGAAGCGTTGATTTTATTTGCCCTGAGGCGGCGAGCAGCGACAGCGCAATTGGAAGATCAAACTGCGGCCCTTCCTTGCGCAGATCGGCCGGGGCCAGGTTTACCGTGATTCTTCTTAGCGGGAATTCAAACTGGGAGTTGGCGACCGCAGCCCGGACGCGCTCCTTGGCTTCGCGCACAGACGCGTCGGGAAGGCCAACAATGCTGAAGGCGGGCAGGCCCCGGCCCAGATCGGCCTCGACTGAAACGGGACACGCATCCATTCCCATGACGGCGTGGCTTTGCATCCTGGCAAGCATCTTTGCACCACTCCTCAGGGAGATGCTGCCGTGCGGTCATGGAGGGGGAAACTATGATATCAAGAAAAACCTGCTAATACAAAAATGGTGCCGTTGATTATCTAAACGCGTCCTTGATGTGCCTGAACTCCCGAGCGCCACCGTTTTCAGCAAGCAAAACAGAAATCACGTCGAAGCGGAATTCACAACTGCCGATTCTTTCATCATGCTGATGCTGCGCCAGCCACATGGCTGCCATGCGGCGAATCTGAAGCTGTTTACGGGGACCAACCGCCTCGAAGGGCTCGCCCAGAAGCTTGCCGCTGCGGGCCTTGACTTCAATAAAAACGATAATGTTGCCACGCCTGGCGATGATGTCAATCTCGCCATAGCGGCTGCGGTAATTTGTCTCAATTATCCTGTACAGCCGCCGCTTGAGATGGCGGCGGGCGATTTCCTCGCCGGTGCGGCCACGCTGCCGCCTCGCGTCCGGCGGCTTGATTCCGGGCTTCTCAAGGTTCAAGGTTCACAGTCCAAAGTTAAACTTCTCATCCGGTTAACTCAGCAAACTGTTATCCCTTTGTAATGCTCAGGGCAGGCGCTGAGGCGCTTGAAGAGTGCCGAAGGATCTGCTTTTAAGGGGAATCCAAAGTCCAGGAATCATCATTCAGCAATTTGATCATCCATTTAAAGCTTCCAGCGTCCGGATCTTAAATGACCGGCGGTGCAGCGGGCAGTATCCATGCCTGGCAATTGCCTGCCGGTGAGCCAGGGTTCCGTAACCAACGTGCCGGTTAAACCCGTAGGCAGGATAAAGGCCATGGAACCGGCGCATGAGGCTGTCGCGTGTGACCTTGGCAACAACAGACGCCGCTGCAATGCAGGCGCTCAGGGAATCTCCACCCTTGACCGCCATGTGAGGCGGCGCCGCTTCCGGAAGGCGCCAGCCGTCAATCAAAACCAGCTCAGGCAGAGGCGCCAGCATCTCAAGGCAGCGGGAAAGGTCTGCAAGGTTGGTTCTGTGTATTCCGTTTTCGTCAATTCTTTCAGTGCTTGACACCACCACGGCAATTCTGGCAGCGCACCTGATGATTTTTGGGTAAAGCCGCTCGCGGGCCTGGCGCGTCAGTTTCTTGGAATCCTTTAGGCCGGCAAGCATTGGCCCGCAGCCCTGCTGCCTAAACCGGGAGTAATCGAATATCACAGCGGCGCTCACCAGCGGGCCGGCAAAACAGCCCCGTCCGGCCTCGTCAGCGCCTGCCACCGGCCCGGCGGCCTTTCCTAACCCAAGGTCAAATTCAAACAGGCCGCTGGCGTCTTCGGCAGGCAAGGTTACCCCAGCCAGAAAATATGATTGAGCGGCCAGTAGATCATGAACGCCTGGCCAATAATGTCATTATCTGACACCCAGGGGGTTTTCCAGTAACGGCTGTCGCGGCTGTCGGGACGGTTGTCTCCCATCACAAACACGGTTCCCGGCGGAACGGTCCGCTCCTGGAAATTGCTTCTGTCTTTCCTGATGTATGGTTCAGCCAGCGGTTTGTCATTGACAATGACCTGGCCATTTTCCACGCGGATCTTGTCGCCGCCGACGGCAATAACCCGTTTGATAAGATCAATCCCCGGCTCCTGGGGTGAGGTAAAGACAATAATGTCGCCTTGCTTGGGAGATCCAAACCGGTATGCCTGCCGGTTCACTAGCACCCGGTCGCCTATCCTGAGGGTATTTTCCATCGATCCGGAGGGGATCACAAACGGCTTGACCAGAAACAGCTGCAGCAGGTAGGCAACAACTACGGCAATAGCGGCAAAGGCAATGAACTCAAGGGCGCTGCGCTTGAAATTGCGCCCCCCCTCCCGGCGAGATCCAGGGCGGGAAAGGCCTGAGTCAGAAAACGTTTTCCCGGATCCTTCAGGCTCGCAGCCGTCCGGATCTTTGCTTGCGGGCGCGTGCTTTGATTCATCGCCCATAAATTTTCAAGCAATGCCTAGCGTTGTTTCTCGCGCACCCGTGCCTTTTTGCCGACCTTGGAGCGAAGGTAATAAAGCTTGGCCCGGCGAACAGCGCCGATGCTGACCACCTCGATCTTGCTGACTTTGGGGGAAAAAAGGGGAAAGGTCCGCTCCACTCCAACGCCAAATGAATGCTTGCGCACCGTGAAAGTCTCACGGACGCCCTCTCCCTGACGCTTGATAACTATGCCCTGAAAAACCTGCGTGCGGCGGCGGCTGCCTTCAACAACCTGGAAATGCACCCTCACCGTGTCGCCTGCCTTGAACTGGGGGATGCCTTTTTTTAGCTGCTGCTCTTCGATTCTGGCGATGGTCTGGTTCATGATCTCCCTGTCAACTAGTGCCAAATTCGAAATTCTAGATGGTTTTGCCAGGGATTGCAACAGGAATGTTTGACAAAACAATGAAGCGCAACTTTGGTTAGCCCAGGTGCTCCTGCCGCCATTTCTCTATCTCAGCATGATTGCCGGACGAAAGCACATCGGGAACCGGCCAGCCATGGAATTCTGCCGGCTTCGTGTACTGGGGATACTCGCGCCGGCCGTCCAGCCCGGCGGAAAAGGATTCAAGCAAGGCGCTGCCCTCATCTCCCAGCGCTCCCGGAATCCGGCGCGCCAGCGCGTCAACGACGACCATGGCCGCCAGCTCGCCGCCGCTAAGAACGTAATCTCCGATTGAAATTTCCTCCCTGGCCAGGTGATCGGAGATCCTCTGGTCAAAACCTTCGTAGCGCCCGCAAAGAAGGGCGAAATCGCCGCAGCCGGCCATCTCGTCCAGCAGCTCTCCTCCCAGACGCCGGCCCCTAGGAGAGAGCAGGAAAACGGGCAGCTTTTCCCTTACCTCTTCGCAGTTCCGGCCGTAAACCTCACTGAGCGCGGCGCAAACAACGTCAACGCGCAGCAGCATGCCGGCTCCGCCGCCATAAGGGTTATCGTCGACCTGCCCATGCTTAAGGGGTGAATAATCACGGTAGTCAAACAGCCGCACCGTGAGTCTTCCTGACTGGATGGCGTTTGTCAGATGACGCTGCTGAAAAAACCAGTTAAACCATTGGGGGAATAGGGTAAAGATGTCAATGCGCAAGCGGAAGTCCTTTCCCGCGCCTGCCGCGCTCCTGATGCGATTTTCCGGAGGCGCTTCCAGAAGTCAGTCAACAATCTCCACAATCGCCCGCTTGCCGTTCTTGACCGCGCTCGCCTTGACGATTGTCCTCAGCGCCCGGGCAATGCGGCCCTGCTTGCCGATCACCTTACCGATGTCATCCTTGGCGACTGTCAGCTCCAGCACAACCGTGGTGTCTGTTTCTGTCTCCTGAACAACTACCTCATCAGGTTTGTCAACCAAAGACTTGGCCAGATATTCAAGTAACTCTCTCACGTTCTCCTCCATTTCCACATCCGTTCAACCTGTCGCCCCCCAGTGACTTATCTGGAGATCCCTTTGTTTGCCAGCAGCCTGCTGACAGTGCCTGTCGGCTGCGCCCCCTTCGCCAGCCAGTCGCGCGCCCTGACTTCATCAATCTCGATCAGGGAGGGCTCTTCCTGGGGGCCATAACGGCCGATGTTTTCAATCACCTTCCCGTCCCGGGGGGAACGGGAATCGGTGACCACGATCCGGTATATCGGCTTTTTCTTGCGCCCGACCCGGCTCAACCTCATCTTTACCGCCATCAAATCACCTCCTTAATGAATTCCGAGTTTCGAGTTAAACTAAAGACCCCTCAGCAGCTCCGGCGGCAGCCCCTTCATTTTCTTGCCGCCTGCCAGTTGCTTCATCAGCTTTTGCATCTGTTTAAACCTGTTTAAAAGCTGGTTGACCGCATGCGCATCAGAGCCGCTCCCCAAGGCTATTCTCCGGCGGCGGCTGCCATTTATAATCTCCGGATGGCGCCTCTCCTCAACGGTCATGGAGCAGATGATCGCCTCCACCCGGTCAAGCTCCTTCTCGTCGATCTGCGCCTGCCTTAACTGTTTTGGGATGCCCGGGATCATTGACACGATGCCCGCCAGCGGCCCCATCTTGCGCATGCTTCGCATCTGATCCAGAAAATCATCGAAAGTAAACTGCGCCCTGCGCAGCTTCTCCTCTATCTCCAGCGCTTTCTTTTCGGTGATGGTTTCCTGAGCGCGCTCGATCAGGGTCAGCACGTCGCCCATTCCCAGAATGCGGCTTGCCATCCGGTCGGGATGAAAATAATCAAAATCCTTTAACTTCTCACCGGTGGAAGCAAATTTGACCGGCTTACCGGTGACTGCCTTCACGGACAGGGCGGCGCCGCCGCGGGCGTCCCCGTCCAGCTTTGTCAGCACGACGCCATCGAAATTTACCTGTTGCTGAAACTGCTCCGCGACGTTAACGGCGTCCTGGCCGGTCATCGCATCCAGCACCAGAAGGATATTATGTGGTTTGACCTGACTGCGGATCTGTGCCAGTTCCTGCATCAGCTCTTCGTCGATATGAAGCCGCCCGGCGGTATCAATGATGGCAACGTCACGGCCGGCAGATTCAGCGTCGGCGACGCCCTTCCGGGCGATCTCGACGGCGTCCCGGCCGCCTTCAATTGCAAATACCGGGGCCTTTGCCTGCTCGCCCAGCACTTTCAGCTGCTTGATGGCAGCCGGACGGTAAATGTCGGCGGCAATCAGCTCCGGCTGCTTTCCCTGCGCAAGCAGTTGGCGCGCCAGCTTGGCGCAGGCGGTCGTCTTGCCAGATCCCTGCAGGCCTACCATTAACACCACTGTGGGCGGCCGGGCTGAAAAGGTGAGCTTGGTCGAGGACGAGCCCATCAGCCTGACGAGCTCCTCATGTACGATCTTTACAACCTGCTGGCCCGGAGTCAGGCTCTCCATAACTTCTTCGCCAAGGGCGCGCTCCTTGACGGCGGCCACGAATTCCTTCACTACCCGGAAATTGACATCTGCTTCCAGCAGAGCCAGGCGGATCTCACGCATGGCTGCGGCCACGTCTTCCTCGCTCAGCCGGCCCTGGCCTTTGAGGCCGCCAAGCACTCCCTGTAATTTATCTGACAACGTATCAAACATAATTCAAAGGTGGACTTAATCGAGGCTTAAGCCGCTCAAGATCGGGAAAAAAGGGGCAATTCCTGACAGGCGCAACCAGCCGGCGCGGCGGGCATCGCCGGCGCCTGGTCGCGTTAAACCCATGAAAAGAACCTCCACCGCTATTCAACAATCCGCCTGGCGCACTGCCCGTTTCCGCTTCCTCTACGGGACGCTGAGGAGCAACTGCTTTCCGGCGCCCAAAAAACCATGCAGTTGCTGCATGGCAACATTAATATTAGAAATTACAATTGCAAGTGTCAAGGTTGTAAAAGCCGGACAAAGGCAAACACGCAGGCAGCCCCGGGCAAGTCTCGGGCTTATTCCTGAACAATCTGGATAATTGCGCTAAAAGAAAAGGACTTAGGACCTGCCCCGGCAGGTTATTCGTAGAGAGGCCTTCGCAGTCGGCCGCAGCAGAATGTGCCTACAGGGATAGGTCCTGGACTATCCCTGTAGGTCCTCAAGCTTCAACGAGCGCCCCGGCGAAGCCGGCCGCGTCGAAAGGTCTTAGGTCTTCCATCTGCTCCCCGACCCCGACCAGCTTGATGGGCAGGCCCAGCTCGTGCGAGATGGCGACAGCAATGCCGCCCTTGGCCGTGCCGTCCAGCTTTGTCAGCACGATGCCGGTGACATCCACCGCCTCGCCAAAGAGGCGCGCCTGGATAAGGCCGTTCTGCCCCGTGGTGGCGTCGACCGTAAGCAGCGTCTCGTGAGGACCGTCCGGAATCTGCTTGGCGATAACGCGGCGGATCTTTTTCAGCTCTTCCATCAGCGGGGCCTGCGTATGCAGCCTCCCAGCGGTATCAGCAATGATCACGTCGCTTCCGCGGGAGCGGGCGGCCGCGATTGCGTCATAGACAACCGCCCCCGGATCGCTGCCGTGCTCCTGCCTGATTACGGGGCAGCCGGTGCGCTTTCCCCATTCGGCCAGCTGTTCGATGGCTGCGGCCCGGAACGTGTCCGCCGCCGCCAGGAGCACGCTTTTGCCCTCCCGCTTCAGGTGGTACGCAATTTTGCCGATTGTTGTGGTCTTGCCGGTGCCGTTGACACCCACGACCATGATCACCGACGGTTGATGAGAAACGTCTATCTGGTAATCGGCGGTGGCAAACATGTCAACGAGAGACTGCTTCAGAAAGGCGAAAAACTGGTCCTTGTCCCTGATCTTGCCCTGATTGGCCGCCTCCTCCATCCTCTCGACAATGGCTACGGTGCTGGCAACGCCACAATCGGCGTGGATAAGCGTCTCCTCGAGCTGCTCCCAGACCCCGGCGTCCAGTTTGTCAAGCATAATCGCCGACAATTGCTGCTGCATGGCCTGGCGGCTCCTGGAAAGGCCCTTGCGCAGGCGCTTGAACCAGCCGCTTTTTCCCTCAGCTTCGGCTTCATCGGCCGCCAGCGCCGGCCCTGAAACCGTAACGCCTTTAAAGACTTCATGCCAGGATTTGGTCACCCTGCCAGCGCCGCCTCGGCTTCCTTGCGGCCGGCCTCCCTTTCAGCTTCCGCCTCGCCGGCGGCTGTGGCGGTTTTGTCCATCCGCCGTGAGAGGACCTTCGATGTGCCGTCGGCGCCCATGCTGACTCCATAAAGCACATCCGCGCATTCCATCGTCCGCTTCTGGTGAGTGATGACGATGAACTGGGTTTTGTCCTGGTAGCATCCGATCATGTTAAGCAGGCGCGTAATATTGACATCATCAAGCGCTGCCTCGATTTCATCCAGAATGTAGAAGGGCGCCGGACGGGCAAGGAAGATGGCAAACAGGAAGGCAACAGCCACCAGCGATCGCTCGCCTCCGGATAGCAGCGACAGGCTTCGCGCCGCCTTACGCGCCGGCTTGATTGAAATCTCGATGCCACGGCGGTCGCCTGCGGAGTAATCATCATCGGCTTCTTCCTCGAAAGACCCTCCCGCTTCGGGAGCCTCCTCATCTCCGGCCTCCGGATCCCGCAGCGGCGAGGTCAACTCCAACTGCCCCTTTCCTCCCGGGAATAATGTTGACACAACATCAGCAAAGTGGTCGCGAACGGCGGCAAAGGTATCATTAAAACTTTTTTCTATACGGCTGGTCAGCTCTGCGATCAGACCGGTAAGCTCTTTCAGGCTGCTCTCCAGGTCGGCCCGTTGCCCGGCCAGGAACTGCTGCCGCTCCAGCAGCTCTTCATATTCCTGCTGCGCCAATGGATTAACCGGGCCGATCAGCTCGAGTCGGCGGGCAAGCCTGTCAAGATGAGCTTCCGCTTCCTCCAGATCGCTTTCAGCAGCCGCTTCGGTTTCCGCCGGTCCTGCTTCCGGAAACCGCTCATAGAGACCGTCCAGCCTTGAGGACAACTCAGCCGCCTGCTCGCGCAGCCGGGCAGCGTCGACCTCACGGTCTGTCCCTTTTTTGCCAGCTCCGGCAAGCTTCTGCTGCAGCCCCGCCTCCAGGGTGGAAAGCTTCCCAAGAGAAGCCGAATGCTGCTCTGCAAGCTGTTCTCCCCGCGCCAGCCTTTCTTCAAGACCGCCTGTGGCGGTCCGGTACAAATCCGTCAGGCGCCCCATTTTTTCCAGCAGCAGAGAGCAAGCCGGCTCAAGCCGCCCGCAGGCGTCCATCTGAAACAGGGCGCCTTCAAGCTCGCTTTTCTGCCCGGTGAGCACAGACTGCAGGCGCTCTTCTGCTTGAGCCGCCACCTGGGCGCGTTCTCGCATCTGAGCAGCTTCTATCTTATGCTCAGTGGTTTTTTGTGACAAATTGAGCCGGGCAGCAACCAGCGCTTCATCGCTGTTATCTCCACCATCACTGCCGCAAGCCGAGATCTCACGCAGTGAAGATTCAGTTTCGCCCAACCTAGCAGCCGCCCTGCCCATCTCTTCCTCAAGCGCCTCTTGCTCCGCCAGCAACTGACGCCTGGCGCCGTCTTTTAGCTCAACTTCATGCTGCAGCACCTTTTTCTGCCGCTGGGCGGCAGCGGCTGCCGCCTCGGCGTCATCCCGCTCACGCCAGCTCCTGCCCAGATCTGCTTCCGATTTTGTCGTTTTTTCCCTGAGCCTCTCCCGCTCACGCTCGATCTCAGCCAGCCTTGATTCCAGTTCACGGAAAAGCTGCTTGGCCCGGTTGCGCTCCCGTTCAAGCAGCCGCTGCTCGTTGCGGTGCTTCATCACCAGCGAGGCCGGCAGTTGGGACCGGTAACTGAGCAAGCGCTGGCCGGGCCGGTAAATAACACCATCCTTCGTCACCCAGACAGATGCTTGACGATCATCATCTTTTTTGGTTGCTTGTACCCGCTCTGAAATTTCTTCGATGCTGCCGGCAACACGCACGCCCTTCAGGAACGGCGCCAGGCAGGCAGTCCACCGGGCCGGAATTGTCACATGGTTGATCAGACAATCGCCATCGTTTCCCGGGGCCGCGGGGCCGGCGGGCGGCGTGACGATATCAAGACCTCCCAGATTGGCGCTGATCGCTTCTTCCAAAAGTTCACGCGCCTGATTCAGGTCCTGAACCACAAGCGCAAATAGAACCTCGTTTAGAACAACAGCGGCAGCCTGCTCGTAACCGGGCTCCACCTCAATCAAATCCATCACCGCGGGAATACCGCTCTTTTGCGACAGCTTCTTGGCGGCAGGCGAGAGCCCGGCCCGCTCCTGGTCGTTGCCAGCAATAAATGTCAGCCGCGCCTTGGCAATCCTCAAATCCTCATTAACCCGTCTTAGAGAGGTCTCGGCTTCCGCTCTGCTTTTGTCGACCTCCCTGAGACCGGCACTGATCCGGTTAAGCCGGACCTCGGCTTCGGCAGCCCTGTGGCGGCGCTCATCCATCTGCGCCTGCCTGGCGCGAGTCTGCTCCTCAATCAGCTCAAGCTGCCGGCGCCGGTCCTGGCTTTCCAGGCCGGAGCGCTCGGCTGCCGCAGCCAATTTTTCCCGCCGCTCGGACAGGTATTCAAGCTGAAGGTTATATTTTTCCTTTAGGGCGGCAAGTTCGCTGCGGCGGCGGTTTTTTACTTCGCTTGCCTGCCGGCGGCGGGCAATCTCCTCCTCCACACGCTCAAGCTGAGCAAGTTTTCCAGCCAGGTCGGCATCGGTCTTCTCTATGCTTGACATGGCGGTTTCACGCTTGGAGCGGGCCTGCGCCAGCTCGGAGCGTAGACGCGAAAGCTGGCCCTGCAGGTTGTCTTTTCTTAAAGCTGCCTTTTTCCCTGCCTCTTTGAGGACGCCTAACCGCTGCTTAAGTTCACTTTGCCTGCCGGATAAATTATCCTGTCCCGACCTAAGCTGGTAGAAGCTCGCCGTCATCTGCTTGTGCTGTTTCAGAGAAGCCGAAAGAAGCTCCTCCGTTTGCCGGCGCATTGCGGCCGCCTCGGTTATTTGCCTTTCCAGGTTCTGCCGTTCTGCGTCAGCCTCGGCGATTGCGGCATCGGCTTTTTCCAGCCGCCTGGCAAGCAGCGCCAGTTTTCCTTTTAAAAGGCGCGTTTCTGCTTCGGCAGACTGCTGCCTCAGCCTGGTGGAACGCTCCGCGGCCGTCGCCTGCCGCTTCAAGGGCCTGGCTTTTGACTTCAATTCTTCTTCAACGTCTGAAAGACGATCGAGGTTTCGTCGTACGGCCGCCAGTTTGAGGCCGGCGCGGTGACGCCGCTTCTTGAATTTGCCGAGGCCGGCGGCCTCTTCAATATAGCCGCGCCTCTCTTCAGGCCTGCTTTCCAGAATGGCCTCGACGCGGCCCTGGCTGACGATGTGGGTCCCCTTCCACAGGCCGGCGTCAGAAAGCAGCTCCGCGACGTCCAAAAGGCGGCAGGGCGACCTGTTGATAAAATAGGCTCCTTCGCCGTCGCGGTAGAGGCGACGCGACACGGCGACCTCCGAAAACTCGATTGGCAGAATGCCTTTGCCGTTGTCAAAAACGAGCTCTACCTCCGCCATCCCGGCCGGGGGCAGCTTGTCGCTTCCGGAAAAGATGACGTCTTGCATGCTGGCGCCCCTGACGGCAGAAGGGCTTTGCTCACCCATTGCCCACATGACCGAATCAGCGATATTGCTCTTGCCGCTGCCGTTGGGGCCAACAACCACCGTAATGCCCGGTTCAAAGCCAAACTCAACCGGCCGGGCAAATGATTTAAAACCCCGCGCCTTCACTGATTTTAAGAACATCAGCCTCCTCTCAAAAAAGTCAGTCTGATCCCCCCTGTATCCTGAGCACACTTAGGGCTTCCTTCGCCGCTTCCTGCTGCGACACCTTCTTTGTCCTGCCGGTTCCCCGGCCCAGCACCCTGCCCTCCAGGCTCACCTGAGATGTGAAGGTGCGCGCGTGCGGCGGCCCCTCCACGTCCACGACTTCGTAAGAGACTTCCTGACCTGATTTGGCCACATGTTCCTGGAGAACAGTCTTGTAATCCTCATGCTCGCTGGCGGCGTAGGCAATATGCTCATCGAAAGCGCCGATCACGGCGCCCATCATGTCTTTAAGTCCGAACTGCAGGTAAAGGGCGCCGATAAGCGCCTCCAGCACCGCCGCCAGCACGTTGGCGTTCTCAGCCAAAGAGGCCAGATTGGCCACCTCTGCCTCCTCGGCAGACTCGGCCAGCCGCCGGTTCAGACCCAGGAAGGCGCCAACCTTGGCGCAGGTATACCGGCTGACAACGTAGGCGCGCACCTTGGCCAGCTCGCCTTCATTGTAATCAGGGTAACGGCGGTAAATTTCTGCGCTGATGCAAATGCCAAGAACGCTGTCGCCAAGAAATTCCAGGCGCTCATAGGAGAGAGTTCTTTCCGACGCCCACGAGGAGTGGGTGAAAACCTGCCGGGCAAGATCCGGCTTAAGCTGCTGCGCTAGTTCAGCAAGAGATAACACTAAATATGATTCTCCGTTTCAGAAAAGCATTAAGCCCGCTCGGCGACGAAATCGACGGCCTGCCCCACCGTGCGGATTTGCTCAGCCTCCTCATCAGAGATCTTGACTGAAAACTTGTCTTCCATTTCCATTATCATTTCGACCAGGTCCAGGGAATCGGCATCCAGGTCATCCTGGAATGAAGCCTCCATGGTCACGTCAGCCTGATCGACTCCAAGCTGCTCCACGAGCATCTCCCTTATCTGCCCCAAAATCTCCTCTTTTGTCATGCGTACCTCCATAGCCCGGCATTTTAATCCGGGTGAATCTAACACGAAAGAAAACAATTTTCAAAGCGAGGCAACCCTTTCCCCCAGACTCCCGACCAGATCCTGCTGCACAGCCCGGGCAGCATAGCCGAGGGCGCTGGCTATTGCCCGGCGGCCCGAGTTCCCGTGGCAGACAACCACCAGCCCGCGCACTCCCAGCAGGTAGGCGCCGCCGATTTCCTTGGCATCGATGCTTTTCTTGAAATTGCTGAGCCGGCGCTTAAGCAGCGCCCCGCCAATTCTTGCCGGCACGCTGCCGGTCGCAGCTTTTTTGACTTCTTCTACTATTAATGATGAAGTGCTTTCCATCAGTTTCAGGCAGACATTGCCGGTAAATCCATCGGTCACAACCACATCGACCACGTTGCGGATAATATCCCGCCCCTCGACGTTTCCATAGAAATTCAGCTGCGGCTGGGAGGCCATCAGCCTGTGCGCCTCTAGCACCAGCTCGTTTCCTTTGACTGATTCCTCTCCTATCGAGACCAGGCCGATGGAAGGGTTCGCTCTTTCAAGGACGTTCTCGGCGAAAATGCTGGCCATGTTAGCAAACTCAAGCAAATGCAGCGGCCTCACCTCGGAATTTGCGCCCACGTCAATAAATACGGTCGGCTTGCCAGGTGTCGGAAGCACTGTGCAAAGACCCGGGCGCTTAAGCCCCTTCATGCGGCCCAGGTGTATTAGGGCCGCCGCCAACATGGCGCCGGTATTGCCGGCAGAAACCGCTCCGGATGCGCGTCCCTCAGCAACCAGGCGGCAGGCGGTAACCAAAGAAGAGCCGCCCTTCAGGCGCACGGCCTTCACCGGCTCCTCGTCAAAACCGATTACGTCCGGAGCATCGATAACCTCAATGAAATCGCGTCCGCTTCCTTTCGCGCCGGCCAGAGCCTCTTCTATCCCGGCCCTCCTGCCAACAAGCTGCACCTTTAAGGATGGCCCGGCGGCAACAGCGGCGCCCAAAACCACCTCCTCCGGGGCAAAATCCCCGCCCATGGCGTCCAGCGCCAGCACAACCATGTCGCCGGAGCGATTTTCTCCGCCGGCAGCGCCGCCTCCTTGCCCCCGCTTCACACGATCACCATGTCGTAATCTTTCTTAAAAGGCTGCGTCGCAGCGCAGCATTCCTTGTTGCTGCCGCAAGAACGATCATCAGTTTAAACATTGAGTATAATATGATCAGTCTGCCTGATTGTCACCGCAAAGGAGCATGGAAGTGCCGCGCCCAGTCTACTTCATTATAACCCTTGGATGTTTTATTACCGCCGTCTACCTCTGGTTTTCAGGATATCACGGCTACAGCGGCCTGATGGTCGCCATTGGTTTGGCGGCGGCGATCAATCTGAAATAGCGGCGCGTCTGAATCAGATCCAAGGTGTAAAGTTTTCAGTGAACTTTGACGATAAAGCAATCGTGGAAAGTTGCAGTGGGTAAGAGAGACCAGACCCGCCAAGACGGCCGAACAGGTCGAAACCAGACGGAGCTTCCCGCTCTCCGCAAGCGGACACCGTAATTTTCTGAACAACAAAACACCCTTCATCCTCTAAGAAAGGAAGCCTAGTCAGCTTCCTTTTTTATGCTCTGCCAGGCAAGGACGCTAAAGCTCGTGTTTTTCGGCACTGGTTTTAGCAAGCAGTTGCTTCATTTCATGCAGGTCGAAGACTCCGGCGCCGTATTTCTGCGTATTTGCCGCTCCGCAGGCGACGCCGTGGCGGAGGCAGTCACCGCCCTCTCTGCCCGAGACACGGGCGGAGACAAATCCTGCCAGGAACGAGTCGCCGGACCCAACCGTGCTGATCGGATCCAGCGGCGGGATCGTAACCTTGAATAATTCTTTCCTGCCGTTACCATCATCCAGGCAGGCATAGCAACCGCCCGAATGGGTAATGATGCTGGACCTGGCGCCCATTTTGCAAAGCTGCCGGGCCGCCATGAGAAAATCCGCGTCCTCGCTGAATTCATGCCCAACAAGCGCTTCCGCCTCGAAAATGTTAGGAGATACAAGACCGGGGCCCGCCTTGACTGCCAGCCTTAAGGGCTCGCCGGCGCTGTCGAGCACCACCAGGGCATTGGCCGCGGCCAGTGCCGTAGTCATGTCACGGTAAAAGCCTTCCCTGACCTTGCGGGGCAGCGACCCGGCCAGGATAACCACATCGGCCCCCTTGGCTATGTAAGCAAATTTTTCCATAAACGCCCGCACTTCCCGGGGCGTCACGACCGGCCCGTACTCGTTGACCTCGGTCTGGATATTGCTGGTGGGGTCGATGATGGCCGTTGATGTCCTGGACTCGTCCCGGATGCGGACAAAATCATTAAGGATTCCTTCAGCGGTAAGATCCTCAACAATCCGTGTGCCTGTCTTTCCCCCGGCCAGGCCGGTGGCAATCACCGGCTGGCCCAGGGTCTTCAGCGCCCGGGCGATGTTGACTCCCTTGCCGCCTGGTAACGTGAGGCTCTCGCTGGCCCGGTGCCGGAAACCGGCCTGGAAGTTGGGCACCGTCAGCGTGCGGTCAAGAGCGGCATTTACCGTCACAGTGACAATCATGGAGCAAATGTCTCCTTGAGGCCGCTATTGAGAAGCCAGACAGACACCAGGCCAAACACGTGTACAATTGACGACAGATAATAACCGATCCTGTCAACGAAGCCCGGGGCGGGGACGTCCTCGCCTGCCAGCAGATAGACACTCCCCAGCAGGTTGTTGCCGTCATAGGCTTCAACCAGCCCCACCTTGTCTCCCTTCCGTATCGGCAGCGTCGGCGGGTCCGGCAGCACCAGCCGCTCCTGGACATTGTCCAGGTTGTAAACATGCATGACCAGGCTTGATGCCGCAGCCAGCGGCAGCTTGCCATGAGAATACGGGATATCAAGCTGTGCATATTGCCTGCCGGTGGCAATTACGGTCCGGTCCACATATTTGCTAAAGCCGTATTCAAGCACGTTGATTACATCCTGGTCACACTGGCCGAGCGTCGGTCCGCCCAGGTAAGACAGGATAAACTCGTTGCCGTGATCCTCGGCGGAGATGATGATACATTCCTGGGCGTTGTCCGTATAACCGGTCTTGACGCCGTCAATGAACGGATACTTATCCAATAGATGATTTGTGTTAATAAGTGTGCGGCCGTCCGGCTGCCCGTAGCCGGGAATTGAGTACACTGAATGCTTGACAATCTCGCGAATTTTCTGGTGCGTCATTAAAACGGCGCCCAGTCTGGCGAAGTCTCGGGCAGAGGTGTAATGCCCCGGCTCGTCCAGTCCGTGAGGAGTTACAAAATGAGTGTTTGTCAAGCCTAGTTGAGCGGCGCGCTGATTCATCTTGTTTACGAAGGCCTCAACGCTGCCAGCGTCATATTCAGCCAGCGCTATGGCGCAATCATTACCACTGGGAAGCATCAGGCCATAAAGCATTTGCTCAACGGTCAGGGTTTCTCCCTCCTTAAGATAAATGGAAGACTCGCCTATCTCGGCGCAGCGCTTGCTGCAGGTGACCGTATCGTTCATGTTATGGCCATCCTCGATGATGAGAAGCGCCGTCATCATCTTTGTCGTGCTGGCCATGGGCAGCTGCATATCGGGGTTCTTGCTGTAAATTACCCGGCCGTCGCCGGCATTGATCATTACGGCGGCCTTGGCGGCGATATCGGGGGGCGGTTGCTCCTGCGCCGCAGCCACCGGAGCAAGGACCAGGGACGCCCCCAAGCAAAGCAGCGCCAGCAGAGGTAATAATAAACCCCTTTTTATCTGGCCGGGCCTGATTTTATTTCTCTCCCTTGAGCCAAGCGTATCTCCCTCACGGCACAATCAACTTTACGCCGGTTGTCAAGTTCTGAGGGTCAATGTTGGGGTTAAGCTTCTGAATATCCGAGATGGTAGCATTAAATTTTCTTGCTATGCTGTAAAAAGTATCCCCATCCTGCACAACATATGTCTTGCCGGCAGTTGTGGACGCACCGGCCTGCTGGCCTTGAGATGCGCCTATTACGCTTCCGGAACTCGCGGACTCGGCTGTTCCGCCTCCGGAGTCTCCGGCTGCAGCCGTCATCACTGTCACAGCGGCGCCGGACCCGTCTCCCAAAACGCCAGCGTTAATGGCCAGGACCCCCACTGCAAGCAGGGCGCCAGCAAGCCCGAGAACCGCAAGAAAACGCATAATTTTAGCCTCGGTGTCCATGAATCCTCGCTGCCGGTCCGGGCCGCTTCCGGCCTAGCCGTGCCTTTGCCTGACAGCGCTCCACAGTTCTTTCTTCATCTGCTCTGCTGCTGCCGCCGCCGCGGGCGCAAAACGGGCGCCGCTGCCAGCGTAGATTATACTACGTGAAGCGCTGACCAGCCCTCCGAGGCCTTCAGCATCGAAGGTGGTGCAAACATCGCCTGCGCGCCCGCCCTGGGCGCCATATCCCGGCAGCAGAAAAAAGGCCGCCGGCATTAACCGGCGCAGGCGCATGACTGCGTCAGGACGGGTGGCGCCCACCACCGCCCCCACGCTGCTGTAGCCAGAGCTCCCCGTCAGGCCGGAGCCCCAATAATTTACCAGGCCGGCAAGGCGCTCATGCCACAACCCTCCATCTGCGAGAGGCAGATCCTGAAGCTGGGCTCCGGCAGAATTGGAAGTTCTGACCAGGATAAAAATTCCCTTTCCGTACCGGCGGCAATCATCGAGAAAAGGCTTGACGCCGTCCTCGCCAAACAGCGGGTTGACGGTCATGGCGTCGAACCCGGGGCCGGAGCCGGAAGCTTCCCCGGAAACTGCTGGCCGGCCGATGAACGCCGCCGAGTACAAGGCGGCCGAAGCGCCAACGTCGCCACGTTTGCCGTCGGCAATTACCAGGAGGCCGGCCCGGGAACAGGCCCGGGCAAGCTCCCAAAGCACGCTAAATCCGGGCGGCCCATAGGGCTCAAAACAGGCAAGCTGCAGTTTGACGGCTACCGCGTGCGGCGCAACGGCGTCAATAATGGCAAGCGAAAACTGCTTGAATGCCTCAGCCACGCGGGACAGCTGACCGCCGTCTTTTTCATTCCGCCCATTGCCGGCGAGAAAAAAAGGCGGGATCAAATCAATCCTGGGGTCGAGTCCGACGCAAACCTGGGATTTCTTTTCTAGAATTCTGGCTGCAAGCCTGTCGGCAAATACTTCCACTGCTGGGGATTCTACTACGAAACCCGGGCTGGAATCACTAGAAACCGCCCCGTTACCAAAACTCGAGTTCCGTTCCCCCGATCTGCACGGCCTGTCCTCTCCTGGCGCCTGCCTGGCGTAAAGCTTCACTGACACCCAAACGCTCAAGCTGCTGCTTAAGGTATGACACGGCTTCATCATTGCCAAAATCAATGCGGGCCACCAGCTTTTCCACTGCGCGGCCCCTGACAAAAAAACGCCCGTTTTCGGCAGTTGCGCTGAAGCCTTCCCGTTCGCCGGGACGGTAGATGACATGACTCAGCTGTTCAGCTTGCTTAGCGGGCAGCTTCAGGCGTAAACGGGCAAGAAGGTCAAAAACGCGGCTGATAAGGGCTTGCGCCCCCTGCCCCGTTGCTGCAGAAACCATTAACACCGCCGGGCCGCCTTTCCGCGAAATGTGGCCTTCCCCATCCCCAAGCCATGCAAAAGCGGGATCGCCCACCCGGAAGCGCCTGGCAACCTCCGCAGCCAGGGACCTGGCCACCGCGCCTGCCCGCTCCTCACTGACCAAATCGGTTTTATTTACAACCACAAACTGCGGCTTTGCCGCCAAATCCCGGCTAAAGCCGGCCAGCTCCCTGTTGATAATCTTGAAGTTTTGCAGAGGTCTTTTGCCGTAATAACCGTTGACATCAACAAGATGGATAAGGAGGCTGCTGCGCTCCAGATGCGCCAGGAACTCGTCACCCAGCCCGGAACCCCTGCTTGCCCCTTCCAGCAAGCCGGGAATATCCGCAATGGTGAACTGATTCCGCGACCGCGGATCTTCTACAGTGCCAAGCATGGGAGCTACAGTGGTAAACGGATAATCCGCCACTTTTGGCTTTGCGTTGGAAATTATTCTAATGAGGGAAGACTTGCCGGCGTTGGGAAAACCGAGGAGGCCGGCGTCAGCGAGCAATTTCAGCTTCAGCATAATCCTTTTTCTTTCGCCTGGCAGGCCCAGCTCGGCAAAACGTGGCGCGCGCCGCGTAGAGGTTGCAAAGCGGGCGTTGCCACGCCCTCCTTCACCCCCGTGGGCGATAGTATAGCGCTGGCCAGCCGCGACCAGATCGGCCAGCGGGAGGGCAGCATGCTGCGCTCCCGCCGCGGCACCGGAACCCTGTTTTTCCGCCCAGCCTTGCTCGAAAACCTGTGTGCCGCACGGCACCTCGATCAACAGGTCCCGGCCGCGACTGCCGTGTTTTTTGTTTCCCTCCCCCGCCCTGCCGTTGCCGGCGTTAAGTTTGCGGCGCCTGCGTAAAAAAGCCAGATCGCGCAGGCTAGCGCCAGCGGCAAAGATGACATCGCCGCCGCTGCCGCCGTCGCCGCCGTCGGGGCCGCCCCTGGGAACGAATTTTTCACGGCGGAAACTGATGCAGCCATTGCCGCCCTTCCCGGCCTGTATCTCCACAGTTGCCTGATCGTAAAACATTAAGCGCCCATCCTTCACTCAGGTTTCTTGTCATCCCTTCGCCTGTCTCAGGGCAAGCGCTGAGGCAAAGCCGAAGGATCCCGGGTTAAAAACCGGCAGCTTTCGTTTTGGGATTGCAAAAAAACTAGCTTAGGCCAGCAATTAAGAAAAGAGCTGAGTGTCAAAGATTTGACCGGAGCAGGGAAAAACTTTCGTCAAGGATGGGGGGCTCACGACGTTACCTTTTTTGCCGAAAAAGTTCTCTTCGGCGTCTAGCTTTCGGCGGTCTCAAACGGCCTGATTCCAATCGAGATGCGTTCCGCAGTGCGCCTGACAGAGGCGCCCAAGATTATGGTCTAGGAGCCTTCCCCCGCGATCACGCTGATCGTCCGCGCGCTTCCGTTGGAAAAGACAACGCGGCCCGAAACGGTGGCGAAGATGGTGTTGTCGCCACCCATGCCGGCGCCCGGCCCGGGCAGAAACCTGGTGCCGCGCTGACGGACAATGATCGCTCCCGCCGGCACCAGTTGGCCGCCAAAACGCTTGCAGCCAAGCCGCTGCGCCCGCGAGTCGCGCCCATTCCTGCTTGTGCCCGATCCTTTCTTGTGCGCCATTTTTTTTCCTCTTTACTCTAAATAATTATCCGCGGCCGAAAACCACCAGGCCGGGCAAGCCTTATTCCGCTTTTGCCCTTTTTTCTGCTTTCTTCTCCGGCTCGGTCTTTGCAGCCGCTTCCGGCTTTTTTCTGGACGAAGCCGCGGTGATGGACTGGACTCTAATCCGCGACAGGCGGCTGCGATGACCGCGCATTCGCTTGTAAGTCTTCTTGGGCTTGTACTTGAAAACCCGGATCTTTTTTCCCAGCAGATGTTCCTCCACTCTGGCTTTGACCCGCGCGCCTTTAAGCTCAGCAGCGGTTGTGGCGGCTTTGCCGCCACCCAGCAGCACTGGCTTAAAAGACACAGCCTTGCCCTCCGCAAGGCCAAGGCGGTCAACAATTATATCGTCGCCTTTTTCGACCCTGTATTGTTTGCCGCCTGTGTCAATGACTGCGTACATAAAAAAACCAAGCTCCAGGTTCCCAATGACTCAGGTCCTGTGTCATCCTGGGCTTAATAGGGCTAAAGATCCAGTTTCTTCGTCGCCGGAGCCTGCCCTGAGCGGAGCCGATAGGGCTACTCAGAATGACATTTTTCCTGCGAACCTGAGCAGTTGTATGAGCAGAAAATTTATGCCCATCCTGTTAACTCAGGTGTGTCGCTTAACTCAAGCCTTTGCGATTATAACAAAGTACAGATTGAAGTGTAACATTTACTTCTTCAGCCCGTAGTCCTGCCGCTTGGGAACCTCGGCTTCTTCGGGCTCCTCCTCGCCTGCAGGTTTCTCTTCTTTCTTCTCTTCCGTGACAACCGTGCCATACGCGCAAGTCCTGGTAACGCTGTCTATCCGTATTTTCCTGTCTTCGCCCACCATGCCGCTGGCTCCGGCGATGCTTACCACGTAACCGTCAATCTTTGCGATTGCGTCTGAGGGGTTGTACATATGCGGCTCTTCAATTCTGAGCCGGACCTCATCGCCTTCGGCCACTGGCAGCGAAGCCCGCTGGATCGCTTCGCGGCTGCCTTCGGCGGTGATTTCAAATGTTTCGATTGGAATGATGTCCAGGCCCTCGAAGCTGAAATATTTGCCCGTCTCCTGCTCAAGCTCTTTCAGCTTGACGCCTCCCTGGCCAATAAGCATCGCCGCCACTTTTGGATGCACCTCCACCAGGAAAGCCTCGCTGGCGGATGAAGCAGCCAGCCGCCTGAGCCGCCGCTCGATGTCAATCGCCATCGTCTCTTCGGAGACAATCACGCCTTCCCCGTTGCAGGTGGGGCAGGTTTTTGTAAGGATGTCGCGCAGCCCCTCCGTGACGTTCTGCCGGGTCATTTCCACCAGCCCCAGCGGCGACAGCTCGACGATATAGGTTTTTGTCCGGTCTGTCTCAAGCTCCCGGTCAAGCGTCTCCAGCACCTGCTGGCGGTTGCGCGCGCGCGTCATGTCAATAAAGTCAATGATGATGATGCCGCCGATGTCCCGCAGCCTCAACTGGCGGACGACTTCCTTGCAGGCTTCCATATTGGTCCTGACAATCGTGTCTTCCAGCCTGGTCCGTCCCACATAACGGCCGGTATTAACATCGATGATGGTCATGGCCTCAGTCTCCTCGATGACAAGGTAGCCGCCGCTGGGCAGATCGACGCGCTTTTCCAGCGCCAGTTTCATCTCCTCATCGACGCCGTATGTCTCCATCAGGGGGGCGCTGCCCTGGTACAGCTCCACACGGCTTACCAGTTCCGGAGAAGTCTTTTTCAGAAAAGAGCGCATCTTGTCATATTCTTTCTGTGAATCAACAAGGATCTGGCGGTGGCTCTCATTGAAAACGTCGCGCAGGACCTTGAGCGAGACCTCCATTTCCGAGTAAAGCAGAGCCGGGGCCTTGGTTGCCTTCTCGCGGCCCCGTACTGTCTGCCACATCTTCTTCAGGAACTTGAGGTCATTGGCGAGATCGCGTTTTGAGACGCCCTCGGCGGCGGTACGCACGATCAGGCCGGCTTTGCCAACATCCAGCTCCCGGCAGATCTGCCGCAGCCGCAGCCGCTCTTCGTCAGGTAGCCGGCGGGATACGCCTACACCCTCGCCGTCAGGAATATAAACAATAAAATGGCCGGGGATGGACAGCTGGGTAGTCAGGCGCGCGCCTTTCGTTCCCATCGGATCCTTGACGATCTGGACGAGTATCTCCTGGCCTGACTTAAGCATTTGCGTGATTTTCTTGGGCCGTTTGTCAGGATTCTCGTGGACCATCACCTCTTCCACGTAGAGAAAACCGTTCTTCTCCAGCCCGATGTCGACAAACGCCGCCTCCATCCCGGGAAGGACGTTTTCAACCTTGCCTTTGTAAATGTTGCCGGCCAGCTGCCGCCGCCCCTTGCGCTCGACATAGATTTCGCACAGCCGGCCGTTTTCGAGGATTGCGACCCTGGTCTCGCCTGGCTCGGTGCTCACCAGGATTTGCTTGGCGCGAGTGGCCATATTTCAACCTTTCCTGAACTGCAGGCTGAAAAATAAACAACCTGCTCAAAAATTTATAAACCTGATTGTTTCTTCTGCCCGCCCGGCGGTCAGAGAATTCCCTAAAGCTGCCCGATGGAAACGACCGCCAGGCCCTGGAGTTTCTTTCGCCGGCAAACCGGAATTATACCGCGCCCGGAATCCGGAATGAAACAGCGGCTTTTTGCCTGTTGCTAGCGGTGAAGGCGCCGGCTGCGCCCGGGCCGCCCGTTTGGCCGGGGCGGCTTTTCCCTGTCCAGGATGACGGCGGTACGAACTATTCTGTATCTGCCTGATTTGCGACCCGCAAATTCTTCCAGCAGCCTGATCACTTCTTCCGGGCGGGCCGTGCCGCCGGATGTCACCCTCATGTCAAACTCCAGGCAGCCTTCCCTGCCTATGCCAACTTTGTCAACATACCTCTTAACATCAACGTTCTTGTCTCCCTTGGGACGTTTCCTTAGAGTCACCAGCTCTTTCTCGCGGTTGTATCTGGCTGCGGCTTCCTCCCAGTCTTCACCGCCCGGAAACTCAACCCGGTAGGACACGGACGCCACCCGGGAGGCCGACTTGCTGCGCTCGTAACAGGGAGCGACGGACTTGAAAATGATTCCCTCCGGCAGCTGCCGGCTCAGCCTGCGTGAAAACTCGTCCAACGGCACCCGCTGCCTAAGGGCAAAATCGCAGATTTCGTCCTCCCCTTCAACGCCAACCCCGAGTGGCATCGCCAGGCTGAGAATGGGCTTGGGGCGCATGCCCTCCGTGAACGCCAGCTGGTATCCCGTCCGCCTGATCGCCCGCACCAGCAGGCTGAGGGTATCAAGATGGGCGATAAACCTGGCTCGCCCCGTTTTTGAGAACTGCATTCGGTAGTTAAAGTTCAAAGTTCCGGTTCCGGGTTCAAGAAGGCCGAGGAATTCCAGACCAACTCAAGCATTGGAATGGTCACTCTGCAACCCGCATCTCAATGTCTCCTTCGCAGACGCCGCATAGATAGCAGCCGGTCTGGCGGCAGTCGGGCGTGACCTCGGCCCTTTCCGCCTTCTTCTTTTCCTCCAAAAGGAATTGTTTGTCAACGCGCGAGTCAATATCATCCCACGGCAGCGCACCTTCAACAGAGAACTGCCGCATGGCTTCGGTTTCTATCGTGCTGGAAATAGCTCTGAAGCCCTGCTGCCACGCCCCCAGGTCAAACATCTCCGTCCAGGCGTCAAAGCGGGCGCCTGCGCGCCAGGCAGCTTCAATCGCGTCTGCAGTCATGTCGCCGCCGCGGGCAATCGCCCCTTCCACCAGGCTGGGACCGATGTCATGCATGCTAAGGCGAATCTGCTTCCGGGGCACGTTCTGCCTGAGGAATCCCTGTTTTCTTTGCAGCTCCGCCCGGCTGTTCATTCCTTCCCACTGAAACGGGGTATGCGGCTTGGGTACGAAGGTCGAGACGCTGACGTTTATCTGCAGCCGGCCCGGGGCGGGGGCATTCTTTCGGCCAATGCTGCGGGCGGTGGCAGCGGCGTCAACAATCGCCTCAAGGTCCGCTTCCGTCTCCCCGGGCAGGCCAATCATGAAATAAAGCTTGACCGTGATGTAGCCGAGCCTGAAGGCCTCGGTCAGCGCAGTCTCGATGTCGCTGCTGGTCACCTGCTTGTTGATCACGTCCCGCAGGCGCTGGCTGCCGGCTTCAGGAGCGAACGTGATTGAGCCTTTCCTTGCCGGGATGAGCTGAAGCAACGGGAAAACGTCAGCATCAACCCGTAACGATGGCAAAGAGATCGTGAGTCCCGGACTCTGCTCGGCCAGCTTCCTGATCACGGTGGAAATATTGCTGTAATCAGTCGTCGACAGCGAGCTTAAAGACGCTTCCTCGCACCCTGTCGCTTCCAGCAGGCATGCGGCGGCGTGGCACACCTCTTCCCAGGGCCGCTCCCGCACTGGCCTGTACCAGAAACCCGCCAGGCAAAAGCGGCAGCCCCGGGTGCAGCCCCGCATGATTTCCAGCGTGGCGCGGTCATGTACTGAATGCATGACGGGCACCACCGGCTTTAAGGGAGTCTCCCTGAGCGAAAGCCCTGGCACAACCGCCCTGACGGCCGGCCGGCCGGTCCCGGGGACGTAAATGCCTTCCAGTCCGGCGATCCTGCTGATGATTTCCTGGCGTGATAACCCCCGGTTTTCCTCATAAGTGCGGATAACCTCCGGCACAAGAAGCTCACCATCGCCAATGATGATAAAGTCAAAGAAAGGCGCCATTGGGTGGGGATTGCTGGCTGCCGGGCCGCCGCCAAACACGATGGGATCAGCTTCGGTCCGTTTACGGCTGCGGGCGGGGACGCCGGCCAGATCCAGCAGCTCAAGAATATTGGTATAGGTTAGCTCGAACTGCATCGTAATGCCCCAGAGGTCAGCGTCCCTGACCGGTTGCCAGCTCTCAAGCGAAAACAGGGGCAATTTCATCTTCCGCATTGCCTCGGCTGCGTCTGTCCAGGGGCAAAAGGCGCGCTGGGCCCAAGCTGAGGTAGTCTCATTAACAAGCGAATAAATTACCTGCACAGCCTGATTGGCGGTGCCGATTTCGTAGACATCGGGATAGCTAAGGACGATGCGGCATGAATATTCCTTCTTTACAACGCTGCCAATCTCGCCGCCGATATAACGGGCCGGCTTCTCCACCTGCTCGAGCAACGGCTCGATCCTGTCATTCAATGAAATTGTCATGATAAAAAAAAGTTTCCAGTTTCCAGTTCAAGTTAACCTTTCGTCATGCGGAACCGGAAACCAGAACCAGAAACTGAAACGGTTATCCTCTTAGTCCTTTAACCCTGTTGATTGCCGGCGCCAGCCGCGAGGGCGTGACACGGACCGGGCCGTTAAAATAGGCTTGGGCGGCCTCGCCCAGGGCGCGCGTGCCGCTATAGGCTATCCCGCTTTTGACGATCCAGCCCGGGCCAGGCATAAAATCCAGCGCTTGGCGGGCGGCAGCCCTGAGGCCGAAACCGGTCCCTGCCACGCCCAGGAGCTCCAGCAGCCTCTCGGTGCCGACGGGTTCGCTATGGGCCGCTGCAATCTTCATCACCATTTTTGCCTCGTTTAAAGTCATGACCGGCATGTCTGATCCAGGCAGGAAAAACAGCGCCCCCACAACGGCGTTCTGGCGCGCCGTTTTTCGTATCAACTGCCTGCAAGTCTCCTGTCTGAGTACGGGCAAGCGGGAGGCCAGCGGCACCGCCCCATCGCCCATCGCGTTCACCACTGCTTCAGCCAGGACATCTTCCGGCACGACTCCGCCGGGAGCCATGCCGACGACGCGACGGGGAGCTATTCCGGCGGACGGAAACGACACTTCCACCCCTGGAGCCTGAGTCAGCACAACCACGGCCGGAACACCCGCCCTGTTAATCTTGTCCAGCCGTGCGCCCAGATCGCCGGAAGAAAGATCATCGCTGCCGGCGACGACAATCGCCACCCCGGCCGAGCCATTCTTCTTCGGCATGGTGGCGCCTTCACCGGAGCGGGTGTCTATCAAATAGGCTGCCGCTTCAGGAGAAGCGCCGGCGGCAAGCGACCTCCCGACTGAGGCAAGCGCTTCATCATCCGAGCCCATCATGACTACCCGGCCCGGACTTTCCGCCAGGCGGCGCGCCTCTCTTGCCAGTGCGGCAATTTTAAAAGGGCTAAGCGGCATTTTTCGCACGCGCATACCTCCTGTCCCCGATCAGCCGGCTGCGTATGTGAACACTCTCCAGCAGGCCGACTGCGATCAGATTGGCGACCATTGAACTTCCCCCGTAACTCATAAACGGAAGCGGAATGCCGGTAATTGGCATGATGCCTACCGTCATGCCTATGTTAACAAAAACCTGGAAGACCAGCATTGAGACAACACCGGCGGCGACCAGGCTGCCAAACATGCTTCCCGAGATTATCGCGATCCGCAGACCCCTCCAGATAATAACAACGTAAAGAGCCAGCAGCGCCGCCACTCCCAGAAAACCCAGCTCCTCTCCCAGGACTGAAAAAATAAAATCGGTGTGATGCTCCGGCAGAAAATTAAGCTGTGTCTGAGTGCCATGGTAAAGCCCCTTCCCCGTGAGCATGCCGGAGCCAATTGCTATCTTTGACTGTAGCAGCTGAAACCCGGCGCCGCCGGGGTCGTTGCCGGGATGTAAGAAAACGAGCAGGCGGTCAATCTGATAGGACTTGAGCAGCTGGATGCCAACGGCGGGCAGGAGCTCAATCATCAACAGCAGTCCTGCCGACAGGGCGGCGGCCATGAGAACAAAGTGGAGCAGCCGCGTTCCGTAAACAAACAGGAGCGCCACCGCCTCGGCGACGAGCACCAGGGCGGTGCCGAAATCCGGCTGCAGAAAAACGAGCAGGGCGGGCAGCATAACGTATCCCAGCGTAATCAGGGTGGTGCGGGACTCGAGGTCGCCCCGGCGGCGGCTGGCAAGAAAGGAAGAAGTCACCAGGATCATCACGACCTTGGCGACCTCGGACGGCTGCAAATTGAAGAATCCCAGCCCGATCCAGCGCTGCCCGCCCCGCGCGGCCGCGCCCACGACAAACACCAGCAGCATGAGGCCGACAACGCCGCCGTACATGTGCAGCCGGTAAGCCCTGAGGCCGCGAAAATCAATCATGGCAACCACAAGCAGAAGAATGGCGCCTATGATGGCGGCAACGGCCTGGATTTTGATGTAATAGTAGGGACTTGATAAATTGGGGTCAGAGTGGGTAGCGCTGTAAATTATTACCATTCCATAAACTATAAGTCCCAGGACGGCCGCCAGCAGCGCATAGTCAAAATGCCTCAGGTAAGTCCGCAGCTCCACGTTGTCACCTCCGCGGCCGGCCTGCGGCCGGCGGCGCCGACTGCGGGAAAATGGCAGACAGGATCTTTTTCACAGTCGGCGCCGCAACGGCCGCGCCGCCGCCGCCCTGCTCGACAAGAACCGCGACAACGTACTGAGGATTGGCCGCGGGCGCATAGGCAACATACCAGGCGTAGTCTGTTTTGCCAGCCACCTGGGATGTGCCGCTCTTTCCGGCTATCTGGGGCTGAAAGCCGGCAAACACGCCGCCAATGGCGGAACCCGGCTGGGCTGCCCCGATAAGGGCACTGTGCAGCCTTTGAATGGTGTCGGGGGATATGCCCAGATCCTTCGGCGGGGTCTGCGGCCGCAGATCCTGAATCCGGGCGTGCGTTACCGCATCTTCCACCTCGAGGCCAATATGGGGCGTAACCAGCTTGCCACCGTTGGCGATGGCGGAATAAACGGTCGCCATCTGCAGGGGCGTCACCAGGACATCCCCCTGGCCGATTGCCATATTGACGCTGTTGCCCGGCAGCCACATCTTGTCGATGGCCGTCTGGCCTACTCTCTGCTTCCAGGCCGGATCCGGTACGCGGCCTGAAGCTTCCCCTGGTATATCAATCCCAGTGGGATTTCCCAGGCCCAACTCCCGTGCCCACTGCTGTATGCCCTGGCTGTTCGCCTTGTAAAAGCGGTAGCCAACATCATAAAAATAAGTGTCACAGGACATGACGATTGCCCGGTTCAGGTCAACGACGCCGAGAGCAGACCAGTCATGAAAGACTGTGCCGGGATCGCCGGGCACGTGCCAGACGCCGGTGCTGTTGACAGTTTCAGAGGGGTTTATCAATCCATCCTGGAGACCGGCGATGGTGGTAATCGACTTAAACGTTGAGCCAGGCGGATATTGTCCGGCGATGGCTCGGTTTAAAAGAGGGTCATGGGCACCCGGGTCCGTGAGCTGGCTGTATCGTAAATCGCTCATGCCTCCCACCCAAACAGATGGATCGTAAGTGGGATAGCTGGCCATAGCCAGTATCTCGCCGTTGTTCGGGTTCATGACAACTGCGGCGCCGCCGGAAGCCGGATAGTGCAGGCTGCGGGCAAGGTCGACGCCCTGCGCCAAAGCCTGCTCGGTCACCTGCTGGAGGTGGCTGTCGATGGTAAGAACGACATCGTTGCCGGGGATTGCCGCCTTGCTGTTTAACTCTACCGGCTGGCCGGCAGCGTCGCTCTTGGGGCGGCCGCTGGCGTCAACTTCAATTTCCGTGCCGCCGTTGACGCCTTTTAACCATTTATCATACTCATACTCAATACCGTCCTTGCCGACCTCGTCGCCAGCCTTGTACCCCTTGAAATGTGGCTGAGTCAGTTCCTGCTGGTCTATCTGCCCCACATGCCCCAGAAGCTGCGCCGCCTCCGAGCCGCCTGGATAATTGCGCAGGGGCAGCTTTTTAATGTCTACCCCGGGAAAATAAAGAGGAATGCGCTCAATCAAAT
>JACWAD010000080.1 GCA_014874175.1 Thermoleophilia bacterium | reverse complement strand
TTCCATTCCTGCCCAGCGTGAAGCTTGCATGAAGCTCATCCGTGAGAATGACTGGATGCTGGTGGACGAATACGCCGACAGGGGCGAATCAGCAAGATCGACAGCCCGCCCCCAGCTTCAGGAAATGCTCTCAAGAGTCAAGAAAAAGGATGTGGACGCGGTTATCGTCCACAAGATCGACCGGCTCGCCCGCAATATGAATGATCACGTGGCTATCAAAGCTGTTTTAACGCGCTCCGGGGCACAGCTGGTCTCAGTGGTTGAAAACATTGAAGACAACGCCTCAGGACACTTCGTAGAAGGTATCCATGCTCTGATGGCAGAGTTCTACTCCGCCAATCTATCAGCCGAAGTAAGGAAGGGCCTGCTTCAAAAAGCCAAGTCGGGCGGGATGGTCACAAGAGCGCCTGTCGGTTACAAAAACGTCAGAGACACAATCGAGGGCAAAAGCATCGCCAGGGTTGTTATTGATGAAGAAATGGCTCCGCTGGTTCAGGAATGCTTCAAGCTCTATGGAACCGGCAACTATTCACTTGCCGAGATTCAAAAGATCATGGCCAAGAAGGGACTACGGAACAATTTCTCCAAGAAGCGGCCATATCCCGAGTTCTGTAAATCTTCAATTGCTATGCTCCTGCAAAACCGCTTCTATACCGGAGTGGTTAAATATCGAAATGTTGAATATCCGGGACTGCATGAACCACTCGTTGACTCTTCGCTTTTTCAAAGAGTCCAGCAGATGCTAAGAAGCAGGGATCAGGCTGGGGAGCGAAAGCGAAAGCATCCTCATTATCTCAAAGGCACCGTCACTGCGCCGAGTGCGGTTCCAGACTTTCATTCCTCCTGGCCAAGAGCAAGTATCCTTACTTCTACTGCCTCGGTCAGAAGAAGCACAACGGCTGCTCTCAGAAATACATTGACGCGGGCTGGCTGGAAAAGAAAATCGAAGACCTCTACAGAGATATTCAGCTGCCTTCTGAAACAGTCAAGGACCTCAAAAAGATCATGGAGACAGAGATCGTAAATCATCAGGCATCCTCTATCTTACAGAGGAAAAGACTCATCAAAAAGATCGAGGACTTGAACGATAAGCGATACAAACTGGTCGAGGCATACTACGCCGGAGCTATCGCCATCGATATCCTGAAAGGCGAACAGGAAAGACTGGTAAATGAAATCGGACTGGCCGAGGATCAGCTCAAAACCATAGACGGAAAACACGAGAACGTCCAGGAACTCCTGGAACTGGCGATCAAGCTGGCCGGTAATTGCCACAAGGCTTACATGAAGGCCCAGGATGACAACCGGCGGCAATTGAACCAGTCATTCTTCAAGAAAATCCTCGTCGGAGACGGGCGGCTGAAAGAACTGCACTACACCGATCTCTTCCAGGACATTTTTTCAGGCGATGGTTTGAATAAGTCAAATCTGGTCGGGGCGGGCGGATTTGAACCGCCGGCCTCTTGCTCCCAAAGCAAGCGCGCTACCAAGCTGCGCCACGCCCCGCAACCTGCCGAACCGAAAAAGCAGCGTCGCATACGTAAGCATCCGGCTCCAGCCCGACCAGCCTCAAACCCAGAGAGATTATAACAAACTGGATAAAGAGCAACGCCGGCGATAAAAAGTGTTTATTGAGTTTGAGAAACCGGTGATAGATCGCCAAATGCTGCTTCCAACATAAAAAACAGGAGCCGGCACACGCCGGATTTATTCTAAAACTGCCGGCGAGCGAAGGGACTACCGCCCCAGCCGGTGGTCCCCAATCAGCACCCGGTAGCCATGCAGGAACTCGGCAGCCGGCATGCGCCGCTTGCCTTCCGTCTGCACCTCGACAAGCTCCAGAGCACCGGAGCCACAGGCCACCAGCAGGCGTTCATCATTTATGAGCACCTGACCGGGTTTGCCGCCACCGGCGGCCACGTATGCCCGCCATATTTTAAGACGCCGATCACCGGCGTAAGTGAAAGCGCCGATGTGTGGCGAGAGGCCCCTGACGCGGGCCGCTATTTTCCAGGCAGGCTCAGTCCAGTCGACCTCCATGTCAGCCTGCGTGATCTTTTCAGCATAGGTGGCGGCAGCGTCATTCTGAGGCTGGGGCTCGATGCCGCCTGCCTCAAGCGCATCCAGCACTTCAGCCAGCGCCTCTCCTCCGGTCCAGCCCAGCTTTTCGTACATGCTGCCGGCATCATCCTCCTTGCCGATGACAACAGCTTTCTGTAAATAAATGGGGCCCGTGTCCAACTGGGGCTTCACCTCCATAATAGTGACGCCGGTGACTCCCTCTCCAGCCATGATGGTCCGTTCGATGGGGGCCGCGCCCCGGTAGCGGGGCAGCAGGGAGGCGTGCACATTTATGCAGGTGATCCCTCCCAGAAGCGGCCGCCTCAGAATTTGCCCAAAAGCGGCTATAGCCAGCACCCGGGCGCCCAACGACTTGAGCAGCGCCACCGTCTCTGGTGAGCTCGCCTTTTCGGGCTGCTCGATCCTGAGGTCTTCCAACAGCGCCAACTCCTTCACTGGGGAGACGCGGGGACGGCGGCCGCGCCCGGCGCGGCGATCCGGCTGGGTGATGACAGCCACAATCTCGTGTCCAGAATTAATAAGAGCCCCGAGGACCAGGGCTCCAAATCCGGGTGTACCTGCAAAGGCTATTTTCATAATGTTACGTGCCGTTAATATGTCAACAGAATGCCCGTTGAGCGCCCTTTCTTTTTTGACAAGCTGCCAATTGCAGCGCCTATTCTTCACCAGGCAGCTTAACCTGCCTTAGCCGCGCCATCAGATCCTTACGCTGCTCTCTGCTTGTGCGGCTGTTTATCATGATGCCATTCAAGTGGTCAATTTCATGCTGAAGGATGCGCGCTTGCAAGCCTTCCAGCTCGTACTCCTGCTCGTTGCCATCCAGGTCCTGCCCCTTCACCCTGACGCTGACGGCGCGGGGCACGTCAACGGCCAGGTTGGCGAGGCTCAGGCAGCCTTCCGCCTGAGTGGCGCTTTCTTCAGACCGCCAGGTAATCTCCGGATTTAGCAGCACTTGCGGCTCGTCTTTCCCGAACCGGAAAACAATGATCTTTTGCAGAATGCCGATCTGCGGAGCCGCCAGGCCGACGCCGTCGGCCGCAAACATGATCCTGATCATCCGCTCGGCCAGCCTGTGCAACTCAGCGTTTGGCTTAACCTGCCGCGATTCTTCCCGCAGAACCGGGTCGCCAAACTGCCTGATCTGCTGCCAAGCGGCAGCCTTTGTTTTCTCATCGATTCCCATTAACAAAATTCTATCTCGATGACAATAAATTGCAATCCGCGCTTCGCAGACTGGCGGGTTTCGTTCCGCATTCCAAACTCCGCAGCCCGCATTTCACGAGATCCACTGCGGGTCCACATCGACAACGATCCTTACTCCTTTCGCTGAAAAAGGCTGCCGGAATTTCTCAATAACAGGCCTGAGCGCGGCAAGGCTGCTGCCCGTATTGCTTGTCTTTACCAAAATCTGGCTGCGAGACCAGCCCTGCAGGCGAAACAGGTCGGCCGGCCCCAGCAAAGTCTCCCCGTCAGCCGCTGCCTCCAGCTTTTGCTTGAGAAATTCGGCCGCCTGCCGCGGCCGGCTGCTATTGCGCGACAGACAAATAATGTTGATCAAGTTGACAAAAGGCGGATATCCCAGCCGCCGGCGGCGCCCAAGCTCCGCCTGATAAAACTCGTCAACTGCGTGGCCTGCGGCCATTTTAATACAATCAATATCCGCATTCCATGTCTGGATCAGGACTTTCCCCGGCTTGCGTGAACGGCCGCTGCGGCCTGCCAGTTGCAGTAGAATGGAAAAAGTCTGCTCTTCGGCCCGGAATTCAGGGAACTGAAGCGCAAGGTCCGCATTTATGACCGCAGCCAGGGTGACATCCGGAAAATGATGTCCCTTCGCCACCATCTGCGTGCCCAACAGGACTGCAGCGCCCGGCTGGCCAAACCTTTCCAGAATGCGCGGGCCTTCGCCATATTCCCGGGAAGTGTCGGCGTCCAGGCGGTAGACCCGGAATCCGGGAAAGCGGCTTTCCAGCTCCGCCTCAAGGCGCTCTGTGCCCACTCCCCAGCGCCGCAGGGCGGTTGAGCCGCAAGCGGTGCAGGCGCCGGGCAGTAGCTCGCTGGCTCCACAATGGTGACAAAGAAGACGCCGGCTGCGCGCATGGACGGTTAGGGATATGTCACAGTTGCCGCACTCCCAGACATGGCCACAATGGCCGCACTGCATGTAACGGGCATAACCTCGCCTGTTAAGCAGCAGGATCGCCTTTTCGCCCGCCGCCAGCACGGAGTTCATGGCGTCTGTCAGCCTGCGGCTGAAAACCATGTCATTTTCTTTGCGCATATCAACAATTTCCACCTCGGGCATGGGCGCTCCCGTGGCCCGTTCAGGCAGGCTGAACCGGTCATGAATGTGAAAATAGGCTTCCAGGCTGGGGGTGGCACTGCCGTAAACAAGCGCCGCGCCCTCCAGCCGCGCCCGTTTCTGCGCCGCCCGGCGGGCGTCATAACGGGGGTCGTTTTCCTGTTTGAACGAGCTGTCGTTCTCCTCGTCAATGATTATCAGCTTCAGATTTGGCAGAGGCGCAAACAGCGCTGATCGGGGTCCGACGACCACATCGGCTTCCCCGGAGCGGATACGGGCATATTCATCATGGCGCTCACCGGAGGCAAGCCCGCTATGATAGACTCCCACCCTCGTGCCAAAACATCGTTGCACTCGTTTGATTACCTGGTGTGTAAGTGATATTTCGGGCACAAGAATAATGGTAGACCCGCCACGTTTAACGGCCGCCTCTGCGGCACGAATATAAACCTCGGTCTTGCCGGCTCCGGCTACTCCCTGGAGCAGCAACGGGCGGCTTCTCCTGCCGGCATCCGGCTCATCCAGGCGCCTGGCAACGGCCGCCAGCGCCAGTTGCTGGGGCCTGTTCAGCCTTAGTGGGCCGGGGCCGTTCGTCCCTCTGCCGGCTCCGCTCCGGTCTCCGGCAACGAGGCCGTAGTAGCGTAGCCAGTTGCGACTGACCTTTTTTTCAAAGATCTCGACCATGCCGCGGCTGGCCAGGGTCTTAACGGGCGAGGGGCTTGCCTTGGCCCGGCAGCAGAGCTCAGCCAGCGGCATCTCCTCCGCCTGGAAAAGAACCTCCAGGACCCGGCGCTGCGCCTCGCTGCTCCCATCCCCTTCCCTCGCCCCCGCCAGCCGCACGAACCTTGCCATTTTCGACCTGAGCGGCGCGGCTTTAAGCGTATAACGGCTGTCTTTGCCTGGCACAAGCGGAGGCAGGCCTCCCGGCGGCAAAACCAGCCCCATGGCCGCGGCGGGCGAACAATAATAGTAGTCTGAAATCCAGAGCGCCAGATCAATCAAGGGCGGTTGGACAGCCGGATAATCAACAATATCCTTGATGTCAACCAGCCCGGAGAGGGACTGACCAGGCGCAGGGTCCAGCGAGGATACAATCCCCAGAGCCTGCCGCTGGCCAAATGGAACCAGCACGACCGAGCCTTTCCTCAAATTTTCTCTCAGGTGCGGCGGGACACTATAGCTAAACGGCCGGTTCAGGGAACGCGTCTTTATCTGGATGAAGACGGCTGCGGTTCGGGGACAGCTTCTCATGTGATCATTATAAGCGGTGAGCCAGATGTAAAAGAGCGCAACGAAAAAGGCGCCCGTTGCAGGCGCCTTTGAAAACCCTATTTAGGTTCTATCCACAATCTGCCGTTCACCATCCAGCTGCCATCCGGGTCACTCAACTGCCCGTAAGGAGGCGTCCTTCTCCTTTGGTTTTGGGGCGCTGTTGGCGAGGCCCGCGTCACTGCGCAGGGCATCGGCCTTGTCGGTGCGCTCCCAGGTAAAATCGTGGTCGTGGCGGCCAAAGTGGCCATAGGCTGCCGTCTTTTGATAGATGGGGCGCCGCAAATCCAGGTCGCGCAAAATCGCAGCCGGCCGCAGATCAAAATGCTTCTTGATCAGATCCGTGATCTTTTCCAGAGAAATCTTCTCCGTGCCAAAGCATTCCACCATGATGGAAACCGGATGCGCCACGCCAATGGCGTACGCCACCTGGACTTCGCACCTTTCCGCCAGCCCTGCCGCCACAACATTCTTGGCCACGTAACGGCAAGCGTAGGCAGCGGAGCGGTCCACCTTGGTGGGATCCTTGCCCGAAAAGGCCCCGCCGCCGTGGCGGGCGGCGCCGCCGTAAGTGTCAACGATAATCTTGCGCCCAGTAAGGCCGCAGTCACCCATCGGCCCCCCAATCACGAACTTGCCTGTGGGGTTGACCAGAATCTGCACCCGCTTGGGATCATACATGGACTCGGGCAGCACCGGGGTAACAACGTGCTCGATCAGGTCTGGCTTTATCATCGTTTCGATATCAATATTCGGCTTGTGCTGCGTGGATATAACCACAGTCTGGATTTCCACCGGCCTGTCATCTTCATAGCGGATGGTGACCTGCGTCTTGCCGTCAGGACGCAGATAGGGCACCACGCCGCTCTTGCGCACCTCGGCTAGCCGCTTGCCCAGCTGATGGGCCAACAGGATCGGCATCGGCATCAGCTCGGGAGTCTCATCACAAGCGAAGCCAAACATCATGCCCTGGTCGCCGGCGCCCTGCAGGTCGAGCGGATCCTCATCATCGGCATCGGTGCGGACCTCGAAAGCCTGGTTAACGCCCTGGGCAATATCAGGCGACTGCTCGTCCAGGGCGACGATGACGCCGCAGGTGTCGCCGTCGAAACCGTACTTGGCGCGCGTATAACCAATGTCAAGAATTGTTTCCCGCACCAGCCTGGGAATGTCAACGTAGGTTTCTGTGGTTATCTCCCCGCCTACCACGACCAGGCCGGTTGTAACCAGCGTCTCGCAGGCGACGCGGCCGAAAGGGTCATCCTTGAGCACTGCATCAAGGACGCCGTCGGAGATCTGATCGGCAACTTTGTCGGGATGTCCTTCAGTGACTGATTCGGAAGTGAAAAGATAATCTTTCGGCATTGCTCCTCCATACGGTTTTAGCCCTCAGCAAGCTACAGGGCTGGAAGATGGCTGTTTGCGAAATAAAGTCGGTTTAAGTCTAGCACAAAAAAACAGATTCCGGATTCAGGATGCCGGGCTCTGGATAAACATAAAACAGCTTGTAAAACCAGGAATTCAAATTCAACGATCGACAATTATCAGAGTAACCAATTCACGTTAAACATAAAACGTGAAACGTTCTTCATGTCAAGCGCACGGGAATGCCGGCGGCGGCCATGTGCTCTTTTGCCTGGCGGATGGAATAGGCGCCGTAATGAAAAATGCTCGCCGCCAGCACGGCGTCGGCATTTGCTTTCCTCACAACCTCAACCAGGTGTTCAAGATTGCCCGCCCCGCCCGAAGCAATTACCGGAACATTCACGGCCTCCGTTACGGCCCGGGTCAAGTCAATGTCATAGCCCCTTTTGGTGCCGTCGGTGTCCATGCTTGTAAGCAGGATCTCACCGGCGCCTCGCTTTACCGCCTCCATTGCCCACTCAACGGCGTCGCGTCCTGTGGCCGTGCGGCCGCCGTGAACGAATGCCTCCCACCTCTTTTCAGGATCTTTCTGATTCAGTTTGGCGTCAATAGCCACCACGATGCACTGGGCGCCAAAACGCTTCGAGCAGCGGTTGATGACGGCCGGGTTCTCCAGGGCGGCGGAGTTGATCGCGATCTTGTCGGCGCCCGCCTTGAGCACCTTGCGGATGTCAGACTCGTCGCGCATGCCGCCACCGATGGTGAAGGGGATAAACAGCTCCTCAGCGCAGCGGCGGGCCAGCTCCACCACCGTCTCGCGCCGCTCATGGGAAGCGGTTATATCAAGAAAGACCAGCTCATCAGCGCCTTCATGGTCATAAGCGGACGCCATCTCAACCGGGTCGCCGGCGTCACGGATGTCCACAAAACGGATACCTTTGACAACACGCCCGTTGCGGACGTCAAGGCAGGGGATGATGCGTTTGCTCAACATTATATTAATTGCTCATCCTGCTAGTTCAGGAGGCGTGTCCAAAGCCGAAGGATCCCAGTTTTAAAATCCAGGTTCTTCGTCGCCTTCAGCTCCTCAGAATGACATCTATATCCTAATACCTGAGCAAACAGGATAATTAGTTTATATTATAACCTTCGTCTAATGTTTAACGTTTCACGCTTCGGGTGTGGTATCTGATTTCTCGCTGCTTCAGGAGCCGTGAAACGTTAAACGTGCAACGTGAAGCGTTCAATCCAGTATCTCCCTTGCCTCGGCGACGGTGAATGTCCCCTCGTAAAGCGCGCGCCCGACGATAACACCGGAGATGTTGGCAAGCCCGAGCGCCTTCAGGCGCCTGACGTCATCAAGGCTGGAGATGCCGCCCGAAGCAATTATGTCAATGTTGACCCTTTCGGCCAACTCCCTGACCGCTTCCAGGTTCATTCCCGCCATCATACCGTCCCTGTCAATATCGGTATAAAGAATGTGGGCAATCCCTTCGGACTGAAGATAACCGGCGAAGCGGACGGCGCTGACCATGCTGCGCTCTTGCCAGCCGTGGGTGGCCACCATCCCCTCCTCGGCGTCAATGCTGACTACCAGGCGGGCATCCATCAGCCCCACCGCATCCATTAAGAAAGCCTGGTCGGTGACTGCGGCCGTGCCGATGACCACACGCGCCGCGGCAGTCTCCGCAACCAGCTTCAGATCCGCTATTGAGCGGATGCCGCCGCCGTACTGAACCGGCATCGATACCGCCGCCGCAATTTTCCCGACCAGGCCAAGGTTAACGGGCCTGCCAACGCGGGCGCCATCGAGATCCACCACATGAAGAGCCTGCGCCCCCTCCGCTTCCCACATCCTCGCCCTGGCGACAGGGTCATCGCTAAACACGGTCGACTCGGTGAAATCGCCGCGCCTGAGGCGCACGCAGCTGCCGCCCTGGATGTCAATTGCAGGATATAGAATCATGAAAATGAAACAAAGTTCTTAAGCATTCTCAACCCCAGGGCGCTGCTTTTCTCGGGGTGAAACTGCACGGCTGCCATGTTGCCGCGCTCAATCCCGGACACGAACTCACAACCATACTCGGTGCGGCAAAGCACGTCCGTGTCAAGCCTGGGAACAACCGCATACGAATGAACAAAATAAAAGTATGAGCCGTTTGGCACCCCTTTAAAAAGCCGCGAATCCTTTTGGGCAGAGATGCGATTCCAGCCAATATGAGGTACTTTGAGACGGGTTGGCAAAAGCTCAACCCGCCCCGGCAAAAGTCCGAGGCCTGCATGGACGCCATGCTCGTCGCTCTCATCGAACAGGAGGGCTAGGCCCAGGCAGATGCCCAGAAACGGCTTGCCGGCTGCCACCGCTTCCTTGATGGCAGCGTCCAGGCCGCGCCGCGTAAGGCGCTCCATGGCGTCGCCAAAAGCCCCCACACCGGGCAGCACGATTGCTTCCGCACTGCGGACATCATCGAGGTCATGGCTGACCTTGACTTTTCCGCCCGCTTTTTCCAGCGCCTTCTCCACACTGCGGAGATTGCCCATGCCGTAATCAATGATGACTATCGAATTCAAAATCCGGGACTATTCAGATGACGCCCTTCGTGGAGTGAATCCCGCTAATGCGGGGATCCAGCGCAGTTGCCTGATCCATCGCTTTGCCGAATCCTTTGAACACGGCCTCGATGATATGGTGCGGATTTGTGCCCGCCTGCAAGCGTACGTGCATGGTTACACCGGCGTTGTTTACGAACGCCTGGAAAAACTCATGCGCCAGGTCGGAGTCAAAACCGCCGATATGCGACGCCGACAGATCAAGGTTGTAGGCCAGCAGGGGGCGGCCGCTGATATCTATGCTGACAGCCGCCAGGGCCTCGTCCATGGGCAGAGCCACAAAACCGTAGCGGCCGATCCCCTGCCTTTCTCCCAGGGCCTGATCAAAAGCCTGCCCCAGGCAGATGCCCACGTCTTCCACGGTATGATGACCATCAACTTCCAGGTCCCCCCTGGCCTGCACCTCAAGATCGAAAAGGCCATGTTTGGCAAACAGGGTTAACATATGGTCAAAAAAACCTACGCCGGTGCTGACGTCAGCATTGCCGGCGCCATCAATGGCCAGTTTGATGCTGATCTCTGTCTCTGAGGTGATACGGCTAATGGCTGCGTTTCTTGACATAACGCCTCTACCCTCCCGGCTATCCTTCCCTGTCCTCTTGAACGCCAAATTCTTTCTCTCTCAGCTCGGCCGCCCGCATGTGCGCCGGCAGGCCTTCGGCCCGGGCAATCTCAACCAGCGCCGGCGTCAGTTGGGAAATGGTCTCTGCTGTCAAGGATACCACAGCCACCTTGCGCAGAAAATTTTCCACGCCCAGCGCCGAGGCAAAGCGGGCGGCGCCTGCCGTCGGCAGGACGTGATTTGACCCGATCACGTAATCACCAAAAGCGGTGCATACATCCTCGCCCAGGAAAACTGCTCCGGCGCATGTTATCTCGCTTAGCACCTGCTCCGGCTGGCCGGTGTGAATCTGCAAGTGCTCAGGGGCAAATAAATTGCTGAAATTAACAGCCACCTCCAGAGGCCCGCCCGGCTGGTGCTCGTGAGCAAGAGCGGGTGGCAGCGGCTCCGGGTCAACCATAGCAAAGGTAATCCGGTTGAGCAATGACTCCCCGATGGAAAACTCGGACGCCAGCGCCATGATGCCGGATTCGACGCGGTCGGCCAGCTCCCCGGACCAGCAGACAAGTACCGCCATGGCGCCACTGCCATGTTCCACCTGCGCCGCCAGATCGGCTGCGATTAGATCCGGCTTAGCGGCTTTGTCGGCGATTATCAGCACCTCGCTGGGGCCGGCCAGGCTGTCGATTCCGGACCGGCCGAAAACCTGCCGCTTGGCCTCGGCGACGTAAGCGTTCCCCGGGCCGCAGATGACGTCGGCATTCCTGATCGTGGCGGTTCCATAGGCCATCGCCGCAACAGCCTGGGCTCCTCCCACGGCATAAATCTCACTGATCCCCAGCATTCCGGCGGCGGCCAGCACCGCTCTTGCCACCTTCCCTTCCTGCCCGGGAGGATTGCAGATAAATATTTCCTTAACCCCGGCAACCTGTGCGGGCACCACGGCCATGATCACAGTCGAAGGATAGCTTGCCGCTCCCCCGGGAATATAGAGCCCGGCGCGGTCCACCGGGATCATACGCTGGCCAAGCATCTGATTTTGGCGCATGGATGCCGTCCAGCTGCCCCTCATCTCATGCTGGTGAAAAAGTCGCACGTTTTCTGCCGCCAGCCGCAGCGACTCAATCAGCGGCTGCGCCGCCGCCGTAACCGCTGCTTCGATTTCAGCCTCAGGCACCTTAAGCTGCGCCTGCGCGAAATCTTTGCAATCAAATTTTCGCGTGTACTCAACCAGCGCCTCATCGCCCCGGCTGCACACATTTGCCACAATCTCCCCAACCCGGCTGCGCAGCGTTTCATCCTGGCCGGATTCCTGCCGCAGCAGAGCCACAGTATCCCGCGCATTTTCAATTGTGAGACTAAGCCGCTTAAGCTTCATTTGATGTTTGGCTGCCCGGGCTAAACCGTAGGTTTGAAAGTTCGGTCGTCGAGCCCTGTTTGTTCATTGCTTTTTTCTAGCGGAGTCTACAAGCGCGACTTCCAAGTGTAAAGAACCCCTGCGCTGTTCCGCTGCAACCAAAACACAATATAACCTGTTAATTAACAGGCCGCCGTGCCCGATGTTAATAATAGGCGGCGGCGCCGTTGCGGAAAGCGGAAAAATGGCGGTCATTTGACAGGCGCGCGCAGGCAGTGAAATAACGGGGGGCGCAGCCGCCTAAACACAATAGCCGCCTAAACACAATGTTGAATTGTGCATCCCGAATCCCGAACCAACCCCATCAGGATGTCCTCCGAGCGGCTTTCGGTTTCATTATCCGCTTTGCCGGGCATTACGTAGTACGGAATCTGGCAAACTGCCAGAAACACATCGACATTCGTCATTAACAAGGCCCGGACTTAGCCGAGCCTTTGAGAGGTGTTATCTTGGCCTGTAGCCTGTGATCATCTCTCCATTTACATTATCATTATACCCTGCCGCACGGTGGTAAAACAGGCCGGTCCGCCTGCAGGCGGCGCTTATAAAAAACACAGGGCGGCCCTCCTGAAATTGAAAACAACAGACAAGACCCACAGCCTGCTGATCGCCCACAGCCAGAAGGTGCTCCTGGCCGTGCATGCCTTGAAAAGCGCAGCCGAGGCCTGGCAGCAGGGGGACCGCGAGGCGGTGGAGCGCTTTGCCGGCGAGGCGGCCAACCTGGAGAAAGAAGCGGACTCGATCAGGAGAAGCGTCACACAGGAGCTGTCCCGCTCCCATCTGGCCCATTCCTTCACTGAACTTTTCCGGCGGCTGGTGCATCAAACCGACGATGTTGCCGACACGGCCAATCACGCCGGCCAGTACCTGCTCATCATCAAAGACCTGCTATTGCCGCCGCAGTTTAAAAGCGATGTGATAAAAATGATATCCCTGTCGCAGGAGGCCATGGCAAACCTGGCGGAGGCCATCCAGAGCCTGAGCGAGCCTTCAGAGCGCCGCATCGAACTTGCCGGCCAGATCAGCGACCTGGAAGAGGCCGTCGATGATATTGAGTTCAAGGTGCAGCAGGAAGCGTCAGGCCTGAGGCTGGACATATGGAGCGCCATCATCTTCTGGCGCCTGATCATGACCACCAGCCGCATCGCCGATTGCATCGAGGATGCGGCCGACGAGCTGCTCGCCTACCAGGAACGAGAGCTCTGATCAAATACCCGCTATGAATGGCGGTTAATTAGATCCTTTTTCCCACCTTCCTCCATCCTTGCCACCTGCGCTCTTGCCGTTCCCAGATATGGCAGGGCAATGCCAATTGCGTCAAATCTCATCCGCACCAGTTCCCGCATCAGATCGGGCGCCTGGGCGATGTCGCCGGCAGCCGCCGTGAAGGCCCTGCCTCGGGCGGTGCGTGCAACCTCCTCCAGCAGCCGGATCACCGCGGGAGCAGCCGGATCAAAATAGTCGGCAACCCGCTCGCTGTCACGATCCACGCCCAGGCAGCACATGGTCAGGTCGTTAACGCCCACGCTGATAAAATCAACGCCGGCGGCAAGGATCTCATCCAGCATCAGCACTGCCGCCGGCGTCTCAATGGAAGCGCCAAAGGCAACGTCCTCATGCGGCTTTAAACCGGCCTCTTGGGCCGCCTGGCGCGCCCATTCATATTCCTGGACCCGGCGGACAAACGGAACCTTGACGCCCAGGTTGCTGCATCCCTCTTCTATGGCCAGCCGCACCGCCTCATATTCCGCTTTCAGCAAAGCCGGATCATCCAGCTCGCGGCGAATGCCGCGCCAGCCCAGCAGCGGGTTGCGCTCCAGCGGCTCATCCTCTCCTCCCCTCAGCCGCCGGAATTCATCGGTAGGCGCGTCAAGAGTCTTGTACCAGACCTGTTTGCCATCAAAAGCGCGCGATACAATCCTGAGCGCCTCAAATACCGAGCGGGACAAGACGCTCGACCTACCGCTTTTGAGCAGCCGCGATGGGTGAACGCCACCCATTAACAGAAGATAGTCATTCCGGAAGGAAATGACGCCGTCGGCGATCATGGCCGCCTTTTCGGCCGTCTCCGGCACGTTGATGGTTGTCATTAGTTTCGTTCTCGTTCCCAGAAGCTGCTCCGGCCCTACCTCGGCTTCTTTAACCCGGGGTCCGACGCCGTCCAGCACCAGGCCCCGCCAGCCATCCACAGTCACCATATCGCCACCGTGAAGAACCGAGCTGGCATACCTGGTTCCGACGATACAGGGAACCTGAAACTCGCGCAGAATGTTGGCGCCATGGCTGGTGGCCCCTCCCTCATCGGCAATCACCGCCGCCACTCCTTTTAGATGAGGGGCCAGGTCCTGCGTCAGGCGCCGCACCACCGCCACGCGGTTGCTCAAATTTTTTGAGACAATTCCTTTTTCCGGGTCAATCATGACCGCCTCGCCCCAGCCGACGCCGGGGCTGGCGCCAACGCCGCGGACGATGACCACCTCCGGGCGCGTATATTTTTGCTGCCTCAGCGACAGCTTCTGGGTTCCCGTCACCGGCCTCGTCTGCAGAAGCACCAGGCCTTCCTCGCGGCTCTTGCACCACTCAATGTCCTGGGGCGCTGCCAGGCTTTTCTCCACCTTGATTCCATAACGCACGATGGCGCGCACTTCAGCCTCGCTCAGCTTCTCCTCTTTACGGCGGGCGGGCTCAATTTCACGGCGGCTGCCGTCGGCAGAATAGTAAAACTGCTGCGGCCGCGAATCCCAATGCATGATCTTCTTTGTTTTTTTGTCAAGACGGTAGAGATCAGGGGTAATTTCCCCGGAAACAACCCCTGGGCCGTAACCGAAAGCGGCCTCCAGCACCGCCACGCCTTTGTCGCCGGTTGCCGGATCAACAGTAAACAGCACGCCCGAGCTGCGCGCCTCCACCATCTGCTGCAGAATGACCGCTACGGCCATGGCGCCCGCATCCAGCTTCATCCGGGCAAGATATTTAAGGCTGCGGGAGTTAAAACCGGAGCTCCAGCATTTCTTCACGGCTGCGAGCGTCTCATCCAGGTTGGCGACGCCAAGCACGGTTGACAGCATGCCGGAAAATGAAGTTTCGGGACTGTCCTCGCTGACGCCCGAGCTGCGGACCGCCAGCCGTTTCTTGCCAGATTCAGACAGCTCCTGGAAAAAACGCCCAATTTGGGACGCGAGCAGTTCTGGCATTAATGCGCCCTGGATCAACGCGCGTGCGCGCCGGCCCGGCTCCTCCACATCCTCCGTCCCTTGCTTCAACAAGGCCAGCGTTTTTTTAAGATCCTTTCCGATGCCGGAGCTGCTCAGAAAATAGCGCCAGGCGCCGGTGGTCAGGACAGCGGCGGCAGGCGTGGGCAGGCCCAGGCGCGCCAGCCGCGCCAGGTTGGCCGCCTTTCCGCCCACAACAGTCTCGCCGGCAGCCGCCGCCGGCACAGGAACCCGGAGGTCGACAAAGAACTTCGGTGAATCTGGGGATAATGAAGACTTTTTTGTACTCGGTTTTCTCGCCATGGCCGGGCGGCGCCTTGTTCTCAGAAGTGATGGATCGTAACGTCCGGACAAACCTTCAGCAACCGGATTATTCCCGGCAGGAGCCGGCGATTAACTTCGTGCCATGGTTACAGGGCGCGCCCCGTAATGTTTTGCCATCACATCAGCTGCAGAGGCGCAGCATGCGATCCGCTTTGCATTCAGCCAGACCGGGACGTAACGGCGAAGATTTCCCCGGGGCGATGGCCAGAACTGAGGATGAAACCCGGAACATGGAATGAATAAATTTCAGGCAAACGCGGGTAGATGCGGCGATAGGCAAGCAAGACCCGGGAAACAGAAAGCCGGCAAACAGCAGGCTAAGTTTCCTGGGCGCCGGCAACCGGCAGGAAATCTATCCAGGCGTGGCGACCTTGCGCCGGTCGTTGCCCACGAACGGCCGCTGGCTTACACGGCGGTCAACAATAACCTCAAACTCGTTGTTATAGTCAGCCACCGATTCGGCGTAATTCTCCCTGAGATTGGCAAGCTCCCGGTCAATCACCAGATACTTGTGACCGTTCTCCTCGGAAATTGCAAAGCGGAACTTGCAATGCGGGCAGGGCGAGAAAGCCCTGGGGGAAGAGCTATAACTGACCTTGTGGCAATGTGGGCAGACTAAACCTTCCATGGCAACCCCGATCGCGAAATAAAAAAGCCCGAAGGAAGCCCTTTCTGCCTCCCAACAGGTTATATAAAGTATACCAGAAGGCGGAATTCTTTACTATACCCCACCGGGAATCTCGCCCGCAGGGATTATTTTGTTATATCCTGTACATAACCTGCGCCGATTCCTGTGCCGAAGTGGCGGAACTGGCAGACGCGCCGGACTCAAAATCCGGTGGGGCTCACCCCCCGTGTGGGTTCGATTCCCACCTTCGGCACCAGTAATAATTATTGCCTGCAAGACGCACTATTCTAAACGTTGACAATCACTCCACTTTTGGCGCCCCAGGGCCGCAACCTTCCTTATCCGTTAGGGCCGCTTTCCGCCAGAAATCTTCTCAAATCAAACCAAATAAATCTAGGGGAATTCCCTGATGGACAATCTTTCTGAAAAAAAGTATAATGCTTGACGTTTCTTGTATTTATGTTAAATAAAAGAAAGGGTATATGTGGGAGTTTTTACAAGAAAGAAGCTGGTAACGGCATACCTAGCCTTCGGCTTCCTGGCGGCCTTGACTTTGGCCGCGGGCGCCCGGGCAGGCGTAAATAATTGGACAACAACCGGGCCGTCTAATCCTAACGACAACTCCGTCGTTGTCTCTCCCGGCTTTGCTACTGACAATACTGTCTTTACCGGCGCTTGGTACGGCGGCGGCGTCTTTAAGTCAACCGACGGCGGCGCCAGCTGGATCGAGTATGGCAATGGCCTTTCCGTTGACTCTCTCACCGTCTCGCCGGGCTTTTCTTCCGACAAGACTGTCTTTGCAGGCTTGGCCTCCGGCGGCGTCTCCAAGTCAACGGACGGCGGCGCCAGCTGGAACAAAGTAGATAGCGGTCTTCCTGCAGATGCTTTAGGGACCGATGTTTATTCCATGGCCGCCTCGCCCAGCTATGCTACTGACAATACTGTCTTTACCGGCGCTTGGTACGGCGGCGGCGTCTTTAAGTCAACCGACGGCGGCGCCAGCTGGAACATGTACGACAACGGTCTTGCCGATAATACATGGGTCGACTCCCTGGCTGTTTCGCCTGCCTACGGCAGTGACCATATAATCTTCGCTGGCGTTTACCCCAATGTGTTTAATACCGGCGGCGTCTTTAAGTCCTCAAACGGCGGCGCCAGCTGGAGCGAGTATAACAATGGTCTTTCCGACACAACGGTCGACTCCCTGGCCGTTTCGCCTGCCTATACCGGCGACCACACAGTCTTTGCGGGAACCGATAGCGGCGTCTTCAAGTCATCCGACGGCGGCTCAAGCTGGAGTTCGTGCGGGTTTCCTTCTTCATCTGTGTACGCCCTGGCCGTTTCACCCAACTTTGCTAGCGACAGGACTGTCTTTGCTGGCACTCAGGGCGGCGGCGTCTTTGAGTCAACCGACGGCGGCTCAAACTGGATCGCTGTAAATGGCGGGCTGACAAACATGACGGTTAACTCACTGGCCATCTCATCCGCCTTTGCTTCTTCTTCCAAGGTTGCCTTTGCCGCCACCGCTGGAGGCGTCTTTAGCGACACTTTCCCCTGTAGTCCATGCAGCAGCGTAAAGCCTGATTTGACCCTAAGTTCTCCCAATTCCTTCTGGGCGTCGCTGTCCAATTTTGATGCCGGCGTCCTCTCTGTCACGTGGACATTAAACAATACCGGTTCAAATGAGGCCTGGTCTGTCCAGTTTACCTCCAGTAATAACACCAACGGGGTTACGCTGGCCTCAACACTTCCGGCAGGGGTTAACCCAGGAAGTATTCTGCCCGGCTCCTCCGGCTCGGCCACCCTGAAATACAACGTTCCTGTCAGCGTTGGCTCCTGGGTCTCGACCCTTAAGGGCAGCGCCCAGGACGGCGTGGGGACAACGTATACATATCCATAGAACTGCACCGGCAGGGGCGCGGCACGCCGCGCCCCTGCGCCCGGAAGGAGAAATGCAATGAGCAAAGACAAGAAGCCCTACGCCAAGCCAGTGCTGACAAAGCATGAGAATCTGAAAGTCCTCACCTTCGAGTGCGCCAACTGGTCGTGCTCTGTCACCGTGCCGCCGGGACCATAAATAGCCCAGCAAAACTGAAAAACAAACCTCAGGGGTTAAAAAGAGGGTGTCTCACCAGACACCCTCTTTTCATAATATAAACCGATCACACTATTCATCATGATGGTCGGGAAAAATAATAATGCGATGGCTTGCCGAGATCTGGCTGTTAGGGAAGCCTAAGCGGAGCAAGGAGGCGCGCATGCCGTGCTCCTACTGCCCCAGCACCTCGTTAAAGTAGCCGTTGTATAGAACTCGCTGGGAAGCGATGGTGTCGCCGCTTGCCGTCACCTGAACGGGGCCGCCCATTTTCCCAGGGAAAGTGCGGGTTACGTCGGCTCCCGGAGCGATGCTTCCAGACCAGATGGTGTTGCCGGCAACCTTGATTGTTGCCGTAACCGCCCCCTGGGAAACGCCAGCATGGTCAAGACCCGGGTTGGAGACAAGAACCCAGTTTTGCATGCCCGGGCTCCGCTGATCGTACCAGGTCCAGTTGTAACTGCCTGTAAGCGCAGCCCAGGAGAACCTGGAACCTCTTCGAAGGAGGGGGCAAAGACTGAGCGCTGGGAGCAGATGGAAGTCGCGGCGCTTACCCCTGGATGAGCAGGGTCGGTAAATGTTGAAACTTTTACCGGACCTCCCATCTTGCCGGGGAAGGTGGTAGTTACGTCGTGTCCGGGGTCAATAGGCCCGCCGCTTTTTACCAGGGCGCCGCCAATATAGATGTTGTAGTAGATGGGCGCAGCCGCCCCGGGCGGGTTGGCCACAAGCACCCAGTTTGTGGCCCCGGGGGAGGTGTTGTCGTACCAGGTCCAGAGATAGTCATTTGACAGGTTGTCTGTGTGCTGACCCAGGACTTCCTCCAGGGAACCGCCTGCCCAGAGGGTGCGCTGCGAGGTTACCACCGCGCCTGAGGGAAGCGACTTGGTAACCTGTACCGGTCCCGCCCATAAGGCCAGGATACTGGGCGTAGAGGGTCTTCCCGGCGCCCACCACGCCTGAGCCCGGAAGTGTCTTGGCGGAGCCAGCTAATTTTAGGGAAAAGGAGAGGTTGCCGGAGCTGGCCGGGTTTGACAGTAGCACCAGTCCTTTGCTCCAGGGCTTAAATTGTCGTACCAGGTCCAAAAGTAATCGCCCAGCCAGCCGTTTTTTAATGTCCAGGGGTAGTTGTCCTGACCGCCGCTAAAAACGTAAGGGCTGTCAACGATGCCGTCATTGTCGCTGTCGGGAGTTGTCCAGTTGCTCCAGTAGTTGCCGCCCGTGGGCAGGGGGAGGTTAAAGAGGTTGCCGCTGCCGGCAGGGACATATGCCTGGGTCGTGTTGCCGATAAAGTTGTTGCGGTAGATGATGTTGTTGTTAGCGCCGGTCGCGCCCGTGTTGAGAACAATACCAGTATTGCTGCTGCCGCTGACGGTGTTTCCCGTTACATTATTGTTACTGGCGGCAGAAAGGGTGATCTCGTCCCCGTTCAGACTGGCAGAATTATTTAAAACGTTATTGCTGCTGGACGATTCAAGTGCTATGCCAAACAGATTTGAGTTTACAGTGTTGCCCGTGACAGTGTTGTTGCTGGTAGATGAGAAAACCAAAATCCCCACGACCCCATTCGAATTGGTGATGTTTCCCGAAACGCTGTTACTGGAGGAGTTAACCAGGATTCCGGAGCTTAACCAGCCTCCGGTATTATAATCTGCGGTGTTGCCTGAGATGATATTGTTGCTGGAGACGCCGTCAAGAACGATTCCGGCGCCATTCGCGTTGGCGTGTTGCCCAATACTGCATTGCTGCTAGATGAATTGAGTGCGATTCCAACGCCAAAGTTAGTAACGTTTAAATTCCAGACTTTCACTCCGGTCCGGCCCGACAGATAAACACCAAGAACTCCGGGCTCTCCAGAGCCGTTGCCTGTCATGGTATGACCGTTTCCGTTGAGGCTGACGCCGTCGCTGTTTATGGATATTCCGTCTACAGGCGCGGTCATGGTTATGTCAGTGGTAAGCGTGCAGGTCAGGGTAGAAGCATTCCAGGCGCCGATTCCGCGGGCGGCGCAGTCCCCGCCACCGGCAGTGTTGCTGATATTAAAAGTCGTGTTCGAGGAAATGGCTGCGCCGCCGGCCGCTGCCGTCCCTGCAGGCAGGCCCATCGCAATCGTAAAAAGAGCAAACAATAAAAGCGCTGACGCCGCCGCTTTTTTTAAGCCAACATTGATATATTCTTTTTTTCATCATGCCTCCACCAATGTCCGGCCAGCCACATTCCCGGGAAATTACAAAGACTTGAAGTCACTACTTTTTCGGCCAATCTGTTCCATGCCTTAGCCGAATATCCTGCTTGCAGGAATCGCACTCATCACCGGCGGCTTCCTGGAGGCAGTCAAGTTATCCGAAGCTTTAACCGGAAGAAAGAGGGCAGCGCTGCTGCATGCAAGAACAGAGCGACTTGATTTCCTGCACCGGGGTCGGCAGCTTGTCCGGTGCAAAATGGCCGAAGCGGGTAAGTATACTTTAAGCCAGCGGACCGCCGAGAGAAAAAACGGTTACCGGCCGCCGCCACCTGCAGGTTTGTTGTCAGAACAACCTGACTTTGCTTTTATTAGAGGCGCAGCAACCGGGGAGCTTTTTTGTGAAGATCGGCATCATCGTTCCTTACTCGTGGTCGTATCACGGCGGCGTAATCGAGCATGCCGAGCAGCAGGCCCGGGCGCTAAAGCATCTGGGGATAGAGACCCGCACTATCATCGGGCTTGATCCGCCCGGAATGCTGACCAGGATGCTGCACGTACGTCTGGGCAGGAACGGCGGCCTGCCCGCCGATATCATCCCCATCGGCCACACCGTGGTTATCCCCAGCAATGGCTCGCTGGCGAATGTGATCGTAAGCCCGGCAGCCCTTTTCCGTCTTCGCCGCATCCTGGCAAAAGAAGAGTTTGATTTGCTCCATCTGCACGAACCGGCGTTGCCGCTTCCCTGCGTGGCGGCACTGGCAGCGTCGGACGTGCCGCTTGTGGGCACCTTCCACGCCTCCGGCGCCCTGCCGCTGCTGGGCCTTGCCAGAACCCTGTACGGTAACCTGCTGGAACGGCTCGATGCGCGCATCGCCGTTTCGCAGGTGGCGCGGGAGAGCGCCGCGCGGTTTTTCCCCGGGGACTACGAGATTATACCCAACGGAACGATGCTGCCGCCGGAGGCCGGCCCCGGGCATCGCTCGAACCAGGTTGTTTTTGCGGGCCGCCATGACAGGCGGAAAGGGCTGCAGGTGCTTCTGAGCGCCTGGCCCCGTATACGCGCGCAAACAGGCGCCCGGCTGCGGGTTATCGGCGCAGACTCTCCCGCTGTTTCCAGGTTTCTGGGCCAGTTGGGGCTGCGACGGGACGGCATCGATCTGCTGGGGCCGGTTAGTGACCGGGTGCTGACCCGCGAGCTGCTCCTGGCCAAGGTCCTGGTGGCCCCATCGCTGGGCAATGAGAGCTTCGGCATGGTCCTGACGCGGGCATTTGGCTGCGCCACACCGGTTATCGCCTCCGATATACCTGGCTACCGGGCCATCGTGACACCGGCAGCCGGGAGACTGGTCCCGTCCGGTGACTCCGGCATTCTGGCTGGCGCCGTGATCGACATGCTCTCTGATGAGCAGCTCCGCGCCGCCCTGGGAGCGGGAGCCCGCGAGCTTGCCGAGCGCCGTTATTCCTGGGAGCAGGTCGCACTCCGCCTCGCAGCAATCTACATGCGGCTGCTTGACCCCCCGCAGAAGCAGGGACAGGAAAAGAATCAGGAAACGCCTGAGCATGATGCGGCTGCGTCTGCTGTATAAGCGCAGCACGCGCCTGATCGCCATCCTGCTGACAGCTGCCGCCGTCGTGCTGCTTTTATGGCTGCGCGGGCCGGACTGGCCGAGGGTTGGCCAGGCGTTTACCAATGTCAGCTGGCAGTGGGTTGCCGCCGCCCTGGCGCTAAACGTCGTGTCCGTGCTGCTGCGCGTTCGCTGCTGGTGGGCCATCCTGCGCCGGGCTCTGGAGGACCCCCGGCTCCCCTACCGGGGCGTACTCTCCTCGTTTGCCGCCGGGCTGATCGCCAACGCAGTCCTTCCTGGCAGGGGCGGTGAACTGGCGCGTGTCGTCGTCCTGCACCGCAGACTGGAAAAGCGCCAGGGCCTGTGGTCAACTCTGATCGGATCCGTGATTGCCTACCGCCTGCTGGACCTGATCCCGGCGGTCGCTATCGCGGTCTGGGTTGTCCTGGCGGCGCCGCTTCCGGGCTGGGCCTTCTCCAGCCTGATAAGCGTTATCGCTCTCGGCACCCTGCTTTTTCTGGTCGGAATTGCAATTGCCAGCCGGTATGACCCTCGTCTTGATGCCAGGCTGGGCCCCCTGCGGCGGGCCGTCGCCTTTGCCCGGCACGGCCTGGCCGCTCTGCGCTCGCCGTCAAGCGGCGCCAGGGCGGCCGCCTACCAGACGCTGGGCTGGCTCTGCCAGCTGCTGGCGGTCTGGACCGGCATGCGCGCTTTTAATATCGACGTGCCCTTTTCAGCCGCCGGCCTGGTGCTGGTGCTGATGAACATTACCCTGATCCTGCCGCTCTGGACTGGAAATGTCGGTCTGCTGCAGGCCGCAATTGCACTGCCGCTCATCGGCTACGGAATCAGTTACTCGCGCGGCTTCGCTTTCGGGATCGGGTTGCAGGCAATCGAAGCTTCGGTTGGGGTCGCCTACGGCCTCGTCTTTCTGACCCGGGAAGGAATCAGCTTTACAGCGCTGAGGCAAACGCGTCCTTCGCCGGCTGGCGAAAGCTCCAACGGCAAAGCCGGCGGCAAACCGCCGGCTCACCTGGAAACTTGAAATATTCCGCTTTGCCAATTATTCAAGCTGCCCGCAGCCTGGCGCGGCAGAAAAAGATGAAAACGCGCGGCTGGTTAAAGGATGAAGAGCGGTCTGCCGAGAATAGAAGCACCAAGGAGATAAAGATGGCAAAAAGAGAACACAACCATAAACCATACGCCAAACCTGAGCTAAACAAGCAAGCGAATCTGAGAGACCTCACTTTCGAGTGCGCCGCGTGGTCCTGCAGCGTCGCCGTACCACCGGCGACGTAAAAGCAAAAAGTTCGAAAAGCCGGGGGGCGGCGCCGCAGGCGCCGCCCCCTTCTTGTTGTACGAAATCCGGCTCATTTCTCCATTTCCACATAAACCGGCGTGCCCGGCAACCTGATTTTTGCCGCCGTGCCCTCGCGTTCCTGGCCATAAATGTCAGTAATCCTGACTTTACCAGTGATCTCCACAGGCAAAGGCTGGCTGCCCCAAAGAACATAAACCTCGCGACTGCCAAATGAAAACCGGTATTGGCCCGGAGCCAGCTGCCTGACTGAATCAAAATAATCAAGTTTTTCAACCATGGTCTTGTAGGCATAGAAGGGTTTTTGCCTCTGGCAGTCAGCCGGGTTGAAAGGGTCATTACGGCCGGCGCCCGGATCTACCCGGCAATTAACCAGCAACGAGTTCAGCTCGGTGGGCGTGCTGTTATCCAGACCGATGTAAAACAGCTTTGTGGCGCCGCGGCCAAATGCCCCCACAAATGATTTGACCAGAAGCACCGACCACTGTTCCTGCGTCATCCCCTTCAAACCTTTTGTATACGGACTTTGTGGAGGCAATGGCGCCGGACCGGCATTATCGGGCGGTGCAAACATGCCTTCTGCCATGTTGGGTTCGGGACTGCCGGCTGTATTTGTGCGGGCTGCATTTTTCCGCGTTTGTGGACCGAGCCACTCGCGCAGGAACGGCTCAAACGACTGCAAATACTGGATTTCCGTCACCCAGACCGGCCGGTGCAAATCCAGCTGGCGCATCAATGAATCCAGGGCAGGCAGCTGTAAGTCGGTGCCCATTTCGATGGCATGAATCGTCAGTATATCAATGTCCTTGGCGCCGGGACCGCTGAGGATAGTCTGCCAGAAGGGCGTGTCCTGCTGGTTAAGATAGGCAATGCCCCCGTTAATCACTTTCGCCTCGGGATCGATCTGCTTGACGGCGTCGTGGGTCTCCTGAAGCAGCTCCAGGTAGTCAGTGGTCTGGGGATTGCCCTTAAAGAAAAGTGAGCCGCCGGCAACATCAGGCTCATTGTCAACTTCCCAGTATTTGATGGGGTACTTAAGTCCAGGCATGCTGTCCTTGCCGCCGTCATACCGGGTAACCAAAGCCTCAACAAAATCCTGGTAGGCATCCGAATCGCAGGGCTTGCCCCGGTAATCGCCCAGCTGCTGTGAAAAGAGCAGCCTGGGAGAAGAGGGCAGCTTCACGTGGCATTGCTGCTGGTCCCAGTCGGCGTAGGGCCAGATAGTCGCCACTATCTGGACGCCGTGAGCCTGCGCATTCCTGACATAATTGTCAACTTGACTCCAGTCATAAGCGGCGCCTTTGGCTTTTTGTATCGCTCCCCAAATAAAAGGTCCCGGATGCGGCCTTTCCCAATGAACGCCCAACTCGTCCATAAAGGAATAGGATTTGTAAGCACTAAAGAATCCGAAATGGCTTTGCTCATATTGCCGGAAGGCGGCGGACTGAATCTGGCTGGCTCCCCCGCCACACCCCTCCAGTAGCGCTAGGCACGCCAGCACCGCCGGCACAATAATTATTACAATTCTGGCTTTTTTAATGGCGTATGCTCGCATCAAGGGGAATTATGGCAGGCAATTGTAAAAAAGTTGCCGTCAAAAAAACAAAAGGCCGCTCGGGGCCTCCGTCTTCGCCTTGAATTATATCTGCCAGGGCAAGGGCGCAGCACGCCCTTGCCCTATTTATGCAGCTTCAGTTGAAACGGGTTTTTTCACAATCCGCCGCTCGCTTACTGTCCCCACACCTCATTAAAGTAGCCGTTCCAGAGCACCCGCTGGGAGCAGACGGAGGCGGCGGGGGCGCCCTGGGAGAAGTTGGGGCTGCCGCTCCAGGTCCTTACCTCCACCGGGCCACCCATGGTGCCGGGGAAGGTTCGGGCTGCGCTTGCCCCGGCGGCGATGGGGCCGCCTGTCTTTACGGGGCTTCCGGCAATGCCGATCTGGTAATAGATTGGAGCGCTGGGGCTGCCGTTGTCGTCGGTGGGCGGGTTGGAGATAAGAACCCAGTTCTCTGCCCCCGGGGTTTTCTGATCATACCAGGTCCAGGTCCAGTCCCAGGAGGAGTAAAGGGAACCGGCGCCGTAGCCGGGCACCTCCTCAAAGGAGGGGCCAAAGGTGCTTCTCTGGGTGGCGATAACGTCTCCTGTAGCTGCTACCTCTACCGGGCCGCCCATCTTTCCCGGGAAGATAGGGATGACGCTTTTTCCAGGGGCTATCTCTTCTGACCAGAGAGTCGCGCCGGCAATCTTTATGGTTGCCATTACCGGGCCCTGGGGGTTGCCACTTTGGTCGGTGCCCGGGTTGGCGACAAGCACCCAGTTTACCGCCCCGGGGGAGTTCATGTCGTACCAGGTCCAGTAGTAATGATCTGTAAGCTCTGCTTCAGGGATGCCGGGCACCTCGTTAAAGGCTTGGCCTGAGCCGGAGAGCACCCTTTGGGAGGCCATTACGCTGGCCGGGACGTTTCCGTCAATCTTGTCATGCCATGCCCTTACCTCGACCGGGCCTCCCATCAGGCCGGGGAAGGTGGGCGTGGCGTCCTTTCCCGGAGCAATCGATCCGGTTGAGCCGGGGCCGGGGTCCTTGCCGGCAACGGTTACCCTAAAGTAGACAGTGCCGCCTGTGGGGTTGGAGATAAGAACCCAGTTTTTATAGCCGGGGCTTAGCTGGTCGTACCATGGCCAGAAGAAGCGATCTGAGAGCTTTGAGCCTTCTGTTCCTGGCACTTCCTCCAGGGAAGAGCCGCCCTTGGGCCAGAGGGTGCGCTCCGAGACGATACCCGCGCCATTTGCCGATGCCTTGACCGGGCCTGCCATCAGGCCCGCGAAGCTGGGGGTGATGCTCTTTCCGGGGACCACCTTGCCGCCTGCGTACTCGGAGAGGTCCATGGAACGGCCGCCAATGGAGAGGTTGTAGTAGACATCTCCTGCGGCGGAGCCGGAGTTGGCCAGAAGCAGCCAGTTATCGGCCTCCAGGTTGTCGTACCAGGTAAAGTAATACTCCCTATTGCTGGCCGGTTGCGCGACTGTCTCAACCGTAAAGCTGCCGCTTACCCTCGAGCCGTTGCCGGCAGTATCCGAGACCGACCCGCTGATGGTGTGAACCCCGGAAGCAAGGCCTGAGACGGGGCAGGAGACACCCGTTGAAGCAGCAATACAATCTGTTAGCACTGTGCCATCAAGATTAACTTTCGTTAGGGATGGAACAATCTCCGGATCTAAACTGGAAAAAAATATTTTGATAACTGGGTTATTATTGGTAATTACACCACTCGGCTGCACTGCGGTTACCAAGCTTTCTACACTGAAGCTGCCGCTGATTTGGCTCTTGTTGCCGGCGTTGTCTGAGACTGAGCCTGTGATGGTGTGGGCGCCGTCGCTTATGCCTGCGGCCGGGCAGCTGATGCCGGTGGCGGTGGCCTTGCAGCCGCTTAAGGGGCTGCCGTCAAGGCTTAAAGAGGCGCTGGCGGCGTTTATGCCCGATCCGGAGTCAGAGTAAGAGGCGCTTATGGTG
>JACWAD010000079.1 GCA_014874175.1 Thermoleophilia bacterium | reverse complement strand
GAGTTTGCCTTTCATCAGCAGATCGCCAAGAGTCTGGATGCTGATGTTTACTTCGCCCATCCCTACTCCTCCTGGGAGCGAGGCCTCAACGAAAACACCAACGGACTGATCCGCCGGTACTTTCCCAAGAAGCACGACTTTACCAGCATCAATGATGTCGACATATCGGAAGCCATGCTCAGGTTAAACCACCGACCCAGGAAGAAGCTTGGATTCAAAACTCCCTATGAAGTATTCTTCAAAACATCAACCTTGGGAACCTCTGATCAAAACTTAATTCAACTGCCGCCCATCAGCTCCCGGCAGACGGCCAGCGTGCTTTTGACATCGCCGGCGAACGCGTCCACTCCCACTTCGCGGGCCAGTTCGGGCGAGTGGGCGGCGCCGCCGGACACTATCTTGACCCGGCCGCGCAGGCCTGCTTCTTCAAGCGTGGAAACGACATCAATGAGCGCCTGCTTGGTCGATGTGGTGAAAGCGGAGAGCAGCAGCAGGTCGGCTCCAACTTCCTCAATCCTGGCGGCAAATTTCGCCGCCGGGACATTGACGCCCAAGTCATAAACCTTGTAGCCGGCGGCTCTAAGCGCGGAGACAATGATATTCTTGCCGATGTTGTGGACATCGCCCCTGACGGTGCCCATCACCACCACGCCGGCCTTCTCCTGCCGCTGCCTGAACAGGTAGGGGTCCAGCACCTGAAGCGCCGCCTCCACGGCAGCCGCCGAGCGCAGCATCTCGGGGATGAAATATTCCCCCGTCTCGTACCTGGCGCCAACCTCCCCCATCGCCGCAGACAGGACGGCAAGGATACGGTCGGCAGAATACGCCGTCCCGGCCGCAATTTCGCCTCCCAGGCGGCCGGCCTCATCGGCGTCGCCGTCAACCAGCGCCTGCCGGAACCTGTCCAGAAGCTCCATAGTCTAATACTTTCCGTACTTCCTGCCGGAATTGACCAGCGCGGCCACGTTATCTGACGGCGCACTGACGGGGATCGAGTCCCCTGTGCTAAGTATAAAGCGCCTGCCTGCCTTGGCTGCCTCCATCGCGGCCTTCACGGCCATTTCCACATCGGCGGGGGACCCCTTCTCCATGACCGAGACGGCGTCAATGTTTCCCTTTAGCGCCACCCCTTCACCAACGGCTTCCCGGGCCAGCGCCAGGTCTACCGGCGAATCAATCTCAAGCGCGGCGGCGCCCGTCGCAGCCATTTGCGGCAGGATAGGCATGCTGTTGCGGCAGACATGAAGGATAACCGGCGCCTGACGCCCAAGCTCTGAAATTGCCTGAGCCTCTGCCGGAAAGGCGAACTCGCGGTAATGATCCGGAGAAATCATGCTGGTGGAGGCAAAAGAGTCCTTCATGACAATAGCGTCGGCTCCCGCTTCGACAAGGGCTCTGCCCACCGCCAGCGTCGCCGGCAGGCAGGCCCTGATGAGATCGTGAGCAAAGCCGGGGTTGCGGTAAAAGTCAGCAAAAAAGTCAGCCAGGCCGCGGACGGTGGCGGCATACTCAAAGGGAGAGCGAACCCATCCCAGGATGGCAACGTCCCTGCCCAGCTCGCGGGCCAGGCCCCTGACCGGCTCCATCTTGCCGTCCCGCCATGGATCCGGGACAGCAATTTTGGCGAGGTCGCGCGCCTCTTCGACCAGTGTCTCAACCACCAGCGGCACCTGGTTGCCTTCAACCTCGACCCGGCAGCCGAGCACGTTGGGATGCGGCCCCAGGCCCATCTCCGCCACGGCCCCGTCGTAACCAAATGTCCGCTGGGCAGCAGCAAGGGTCTCAACCAGGCAGTTGCCGTCCAGCCAGCACAGGTCGGAGGGACGGCCTATTACCTTGGGAGCAAAATAACCGTCGAGAACGGGAACCACCGGGACCATGTCGGGCGCCTCGCCGGCGAGAACTGCCAGGAACCGCTCACGGGAATTCATGCCGCTGCCACCTTCACCGTGCCCGGGCTGCTTCCAGCCGGGGCGCGTCTTTCCATAAAACTTCAAGGCGGAAGAAATCGCGCGCCGCTGGCGAGAAGACATGGACAACCACGTTTAAATAATCCATCAAGATCCAGTCGCCGCGGGCCTCGCCTTCCACGTGAAGGGGAGAGCAGCCCGCCTTTTTCATTTGCCGGCGGATATCGTCCGCGACCGCCCTTGCCTGGCGGGGATTACGGGCAGTCATAATTACAAAGAAATCGGTAAAGGAGCAAACGTCCTTCATTGTCAGGATGATTATCTCCTCCGCCTTCTTCCCGGCGGCCACTGCGGCAATCTCTGTGGCTAGTTTATCGCTTTTCAGTATGTGTCCCCGGCTGTTGCTTTGTCCCGGCTATTGTTTCTGCAGATCCTGCAAAGTAAGGTCACTTCCAATGATAACAATGATTTGCCGCTTTTGGAGGGTATCGTCCTTGATGACGGTTCCCTTGCCCAGCAGGTCATGGATCTGGTTGCTGGGCCCGATGGCGTCGCTGCCGCACCTGATCTGGGTGTTGTCGAAACCTACTCCCGGCTGGCTGGCCGCGGGCACCATTGTGAAGCGAAGCGGCGCCAGCCGGGCGGCGGCGGCGCCAGCCAGGGCCTGGCCGGCGGTGCCCCTGCGAATCTCTAGGGAAAAAGCCGAGTTTACCGGCGAGCCCGACAAGAGCGCGGCAAGCTCATCGGGCTCAGGCTCCAGGTACCACGACTGGCCGCTGCCGGCCTGCTTAACCGGCAGGGGCCAGACTCCAGACGGCCGTCCCGGGCCGGTCATGGCGGTAAACAGGGATACGAAACTGTCTTCACTCATGTCAGTCTTTACGCGCCCGTACAAGTCCCGGGCCAGGCTGCGCCGGTCCAGCCCCGGCTTTCCCGCGATGCCGCCCAGGAGGCCGCGATAAAACAGGGCCTGGATCTGGGGGCCGGCGCCGCCATCATCCGCTGAGTCATTCAGATACGAGATTGCCTCGTCGGGGCTTTCCTGGTTGTCTCCCGCCGCCAGGCTGACGGCGCCGTCCGTGCTGCTTAGCGGACGGTCAGATTTAAAGTCAATGGTGCCCGCCTGCCCGGCGAGATATTCCAGCACGCCCCAGTCGAAGCTCAAGTGATAACGGACCGGCGCCTGGAGCAGGTTGGCGACAGTCTGGTCCAGGAGCGGCTGGCCGCCCAGGCCCAGGGCCGCCCCCAACTGCTGAAAGCCGTGCCCAGGCGTATCGGCCACGGTGCGGGCCGGAAGCGTGTAAACGCTGTAGCCGCCCCGGCCGTCCGGAGATACGAGCAGGATCTGGCTCAGCTTCCCCCCGGGGCTGGATCCGGTCACAATTACGCCGCCCGTGCCGGGCGCGGCGGCCGGAGGCGCCGCCTGGCCGCCCCCCCGGGATCTTGCCAGCAGAAAGATTGCGGCAAATGCGGCTGTGGCAGCGGCTATTCCCGCAATCAAAATGTAGAGAGCCAGCCGCTTCTGTCTTGCCTGGCGCCGTCTTGCCAGCCTCTGGCTGCGGTAGCCGGATTTACGTAAACCCGTCCCCGCGGAGGGGCCGGCGAAGAGATCGCTGTGCCCGGGATTTATTCTTGACGGTATAGCCCTTCCTTTTCAATGTAGCTGCGAACGCCCTCGGGAACAAGGTACCTGATCGACTTTCTCTGGGAAACCCGCTGCCTGATCATTGTTGATGATACGCCTATTCCTGGTATCTCCATGATCTTCACCCTGTTCTCTGTCAGAAACCGGTCCAGGGTCGCAGAAATCCGGTCCAGGGGATAACCGGGGCGGGTGGCGGCGATCAGGGTCGCCATCCTCAGCAGTTCCCCCGGGTCCTTCCACTCCAGTATCTCGAGCACGGCGTCGGCGCCGGTGACAAAGCAAAGCTCCGCCTGCGGCAGTTGCCGGCGGAAGTGGCGCACGGTTTCCACCGTGTAACTTACCTGCTTCCTGTCAAGCTCGTAGCGCGAGACATCAAAGCCCGGGTTTCCGGAAATGGCGATGGCGCACATCCGGTAGCGGTCCTCGGGACCGGCTCCGCTGAGAATCTCCTTGTGGGCCGGCCGGCCGGCGGGCATGAACAAGACCTGGTCCAGCCCGAAATGGGAAACGGCCTCCTCAGCGCAAACCAGATGGCCAATGTGAACCGGGTTGAAGGTGCCGCCCATGATGGCTAACTTCATAAACCCTCGTTTCACATTTCACGTTTAACGAATCACAAAAATACGTGGAACGTGAAACGTTAAACGTGAAACGCTAATGGTTATGTCCTCACCTGTCCCTCACCCGTAATCACATACTTCGTGGACGTCAGCTCACGCAGGCCCAGGGGGCCACGGGCATGCAGTTTTTGCGTGCTGATGCCGATCTCGGCGCCCATGCCGAACTGGCCCCCGTCTGTAAACCTGGTGGAAGCGTTGATGTAGACGCAGGCGGCATCGACGCGGTCGGCAAAGGCGCGCGCAGCCACCAGGTCCTCTGTCACGATGGCCTCGGAGTGGCCCGTGCCGTACCGGGCGATGTGTTCAACTGCTTCATCCAGGCTGTCAACGACCTTCACGGCCATCTTTAAATCGAGGAACTCGGTGACGAAATGCTCTTCTGTTGCCTTCTCCATCCCTTTGGCCTTGTCACCCGCCATCTCCCTGAATTCCGGCGTCACAAACAGCTTTACGCCGCGGGCAGCCAGCTCCCCGGCAACAAGAGGCGCAAATGCGGGTGCAATATCCTTATGGACAAGCAGCGTCTCGGCAGCGTTGCACACTCCGGGGCGCTGCACTTTCGCATTCACAGTTATGGCCGCCGCCTTTTCCAGATCGGCGCCGGCATCAACATATACGTGGCAGTTGCCGCCGGCAGCGTAGATCACGGGGATGTTGGAATTCTTGACCAGGAACTCTTTCAGCGCCTCGCCGCCGCGGGGAATGACGATATCGACAAACTCCCTCATCCTGAGCAATTCCCTTAAAGGGGCGCGGTCGCGTGATTCAATCAGCAGAACCGCGTCGGGCGGAAAGCCGGCATCGATGAGGGCGCCGCTGATCACCTCCGTCAGCATGCGAATGGAGTGAAGCGAGGCGCTTCCGCCCCTGAGGATGACGGCATTGCCCGTCTTGATGCAAAGCCCGGCGGCGTCAGTAGTCACGTTGGGCCTGGCCTCATAGATGACGGCGACAACGCCGAACGGCACCCGCACCTTCTTCAGCTCAAGCCCGTTGGGAAGGCGCTTTCCCTCCACGACCTCTCCCACCGGATCCGGCAGCTGGGCCAGCTTGCGCACTCCCGCCGCCATCTCTCTGATCCGGTCCTCATCAAGCATCAGCCGGTCCAGGAGCGCACCCGAAAGGCGGGCGGCCTTTCCCTCTTTGACGTCGTCGCGGTTCTCCCTCAGGATTTCGCCCCTGCGCCGCTCCAGCGCCGCTGCTATCTCCAGCAGAGCCCTGTTCTTCTGTTTGCCGGACATGGCTGCCAGCCGGAGCGAGGCCGCCCTGGCCCTGGTGCACAGGTCCTTGACCGGGGTCTTGTCTCTCCGTTTAACTTGTGGCAATTTCTATCCTTCCATCAAGCAATGATCTTAAAAAAGCATCTTATGCCGGACCGGCCCCCTGCGAATCGCCTTTCGGGACCAGCTCCAAAACAAAATAATCGCGGTGGATCACTTCTTCGCTCCCATGCGGCATCAGGCGGGCGACCTGGCTGCTGTGCATGCCCTTGATCTGACCGAGCTCAGCCGCGGAGTAAGCGCTAATGCCCTTGCCGATATGGGCGCGGTCGGCGGCGCGAAAAACGTCCACCGCCTCGCCGGCGGAAAAATCCCCCTCCACAGCGGTGATACCCGCCGCCAGCAGGCTTCCTCCCCGCTCCGTGAGAGCCGCAGCTGCGCCCGCATCCACCACGATGGCCCCGGCGCTGGGCCGGCCGTACTTTAACCACAGCTTGAAGCTGCTGATGGATGACTTGAGGGGATGAAACCTGGTGCCAACTTTCTCGCCAGCAGCCGCAACCGTGATCACGCCGGGCCGCAGGCCGCTGGCGATGATAACTTCTATGCCCGCCGACGTCGCCATCTCGGCGGCCACGACCTTGCTTTTCATACCGCCGGAGCCAACGCTGCTTAAAGCCCCGCCCGCCTCAATGCGGTCAAGCAGGGACCAGTCACTCACTTCTTCGACAAGCCTGGCGTTGGGGTCCACGGCGGGGTCACTAGTATACAACCCCTCCGTATCGGTGAGCAATAGCAACAGATCCGCTTTGACCAGGATGGCAACCTGGGCCGCCAGGAAATCGTTGTCCCCGAAGCGTATCTCCTCTGGGGAAGTGGTGTCATTCTCGTTAATGATGGGAACGATCCGCCACTCAAGCAGTTTTTTTAGCGTCCCGCGCGCGCTTAAGTACTGGCTGCGCGCCTCGATATCAAAAGAGGTGAGCAGGACCTGGGCCGTTGTGATGCCGGCGGCGTCAAACAGCCGCCGGTAGCGCTCATAGAGCAGCCCCTGGCCCACTGCAGATACCGCCTGCAGCTCCACTGTTTCTGTGGGCCTGCCGCCGCCTGGCAAAAGGCCCAGCCCACAGGATATCGCCCCGGAGGTAACCACGAGCACCCTGGCCCCACCTTTGGCCATGGCCGCGATCTCGCCGGCGCCGCGCGACATTTCCTCTGCACGCAGGCGGCCCTGCCCGTCGGTGAGGGTATTGCTGCCGAATTTGACAACGACGACTGTTGAGCTTCGGGGACTTCCGTTTCCGCTGCTGCTCAATTGAAGGGGGCCGCCTGCGGTTGGCGGTCTTTGGTGCCGACCCGTTCGATGTCGCCTCCGAGAGCCTTCAGTTTCTGCTCGAGGTTCTCGTAACCGCGGTCGATATGGCCGATGCGCCTTACCTCGGTGGTGCCTGCCGCCACCAGCCCGGCCAGCACCAGGGCGGCGCCGGCGCGCAGGTCCGTGGCCTCAACGATGGCTCCCTCAAGCCGGCAGCCGCCATGCACGACGGCATGATGTCCGCTGGTGCGGATATCGGCCCCGAGCCTGTTCATCTCGTCAACAAATACAAAACGGTTCTCAAAAACGTTTTCAGTGACTATGCTGTGGCCCTGAGCCAGCGACAGCAGCACCATAACCGGCGCCTGCAGGTCGGTGGGAAAACCCGGATACGGCAGGGTGGCAATGTCAGTGCTGTGATATTTTTCCGCTCCCCGGCAGCGCACTTTGTGATCAAACTCGTTGATGTCAACACCGATGGCGCGCAGCTTGCTGATAAAGATTTCCAGGTGCAGAGGGTTGAAATCCTCGATGACGATGTCGCCGCCGGTGACGGCGGCCGCGGCCATAAAGGTGCCCGCCTCGATGCGGTCGGGGATGACTGTATGCGCGGCCCCGCCAAGCCCGCCAACGCCGTCAATAATGATGGTGTCCGAGCCGGCGCCGCTGATGCGCGCCCCCATCGAGGTCAGGAATTTCGCCAGGTCAATGATTTCCGGCTCGCGTGCGGCAGCTTCAATCACGGTGCGGCCTTTGGCCATCACGGCTGCCATCATCAGGTTCTCGGTGGCGCCGACGCTGGGATAATTAAGGCAGATGATATCCCCGGTCAGGCCACGGGACTCCACATTAATGAAACCGTGCTCGACGTTAATGCTTGCCCCCAGTTTCTCAAGCCCGCTTAAGTGAAAATCGATCTTGCGGGGGCCAATGTTGCAGCCGCCGGGCATGGCCACCCGGGCCTGCCCCAGCCGGGCCAGGAGCGGGCCCATCACAATTATGGAGGCGCGCATTTTGCGCACCAGCTCGTAAGGGGCGGTATGTGAAAGCTCCGCGCCTGGGTCAATCTCGACGCGGCCGCCTTCAAACGAAACCGCGGCCCCCAGCTCCCGCAGCACCTCCGCCATCGTCAGGACATCCTGAATCAACGGCACGTTGTGAAGCACCGTTTTTTCCGTGGTGAGAAGGGAAGCGGCCATCAGTTTCAGGGCGGAGTTCTTGGCCCCTGAAATCCTGACGCTGCCCGTCAGGGGAATGCCGCCGTTTATGAGAAACGAATTCATAAAACGGATTCTGGACTCTGGATACTGGATCTGGATACTGGAAATAATATAACCGCTGCTCCACCAATTCTACCGTCCGGGTTTAAGGACCTGCCGGGACAGATCCTTAGCCGGAGTCTAGAATCCGGCGTCCACCATCCGCTTTATCGTCCGGCTACCTTGAGCCGGTTGAGCGCCCTGCGCCGGGACTGCTCCGCCCGGTGAGCGTCCGCTTCCGGCTCGCCAGCGCGGCTCAGCCATTTCTCCGCCCGGTCAAGCGCCTGCCGTGCCCGCTCGGCGTCGATGTCCGTGGCTTTCTCGGCTGTATCCACAAGAAGCAGCAGGCGGTCAAACTGCATCTTCACATAGCCGTTGCCTACCGCCAGGTGCTCCCACTTGTCATCCTCAAGGTGCTTGATGCGGACCTCGCCGATCGCCGTCGCCGATACAATGGGCGCATGCCGGGGCAGAACGCCCAGCTCTCCCATCTCGCCTGGCACAACCACCATGGCGACATCCTGGCTCACCAGCAACCCTTCCGGTGTCACTATTTCGCATTTAAGCCTGGTGCTATTTTCTTCCATGCCCACCTGCCACTTTCCTTCCCTCCTACGAGCCTGCTGCAAGCCGGCTCGTCAGGCGACTACCGCCTCTTCCTCTTCCTCATGGCTCGTCTCGGCCGCCTCGCCCTTGCCCGCACCCCTCGCATTCTTAACCACATCATCGATCCCGCCCATCATGTAGAAAGCCTGCTCCGGCAGGTCGTCGTGCTTGCCCTCAATGATCTCCTTAAAGCCGCGCACCGTCTCCTTCAGGGGCACGTAGGCGCCGGGCGTGCCGGTAAATGTTTCAGCGACGTGGAAGGGCTGCGACAGGAAGCGCTGCAGCTTGCGGGCGCGCTGCACGGTGAGCTTGTCCTCATCGGAGAGCTCGTCCATGCCCAGGATGGCGATGATGTCCTGCAGCTCCTTGTAGCGCTGCAGCGTCTCCTGGACCTGGGTGGCAACCTTGTAGTGCTCCTCGCCCACGGCCGCGGGCGAAAGGATGCGCGAGGTCGAATCCAGCGGATCGACCGCCGGGTAGATGCCCATTTCCGAGATAGCCCGCGAAAGCACGGTGGTGGCGTCCAGGTGCGCAAACGTGTTGGCCGGCGCCGGGTCGGTGAGGTCGTCCGCAGGGACGTAGACAGCCTGCACAGATGTGATGGAGCCGTTCTTGGTCGACGTGATCCGCTCCTGCAGCTCACCCATCTCCGAGGCCAGCGTCGGCTGGTAGCCCACGGCCGAAGGCATGCGGCCAAGGAGGGCGGACACTTCCGAGCCCGCCTGCGAGAAGCGGAAGATGTTGTCCAGGAAGTAGAGCACGTCCTGGCCCATCTTGTCGCGGAAATACTCGGCCATCGTCAGCGCGGTCAGGCCCACGCGCAGGCGCGCCCCGGGCGGCTCGTTCATCTGGCCGTAAACCAGGCAAGTCTTGTCCAGGACGCCTGACTCGGTCATCTCGCCATAGAGGTCATTGCCCTCGCGGGTGCGCTCGCCCACGCCGGAGACGACTGAGACGCCGCCGTGCTCCTTGGCGATGTTATGGATCAGCTCCATGATCAGCACCGTCTTGCCCACGCCGGCGCCCCCGAACAGCCCCGTCTTGCCGCCCTTGACGTAGGGTGCCAGCAGGTCGATGACCTTGATGCCGGTCTCAAAGACCTCGTCGGTCGGCGTCAGATCCTCAAAGGCGGGCGCCTCGCGGTGGATCGGCCACCTCTCCTCGGGCTTGACCTCGCCCTTGTTGTCAATAGGGTCGCCGATGACGTTAAACAGCCTTCCCAGGGTGACGTCGCCTACCGGCACGCTGATGGCGGCGCCGGTATCAACCACCTCCAGGCCGCGGGGGATACCGTCGGTTGAATCGAGGGCCACCGCCCGCACCTTGTTGTCGCCCAGGTGCTGCTGCACCTCGGCGACCAGTCTGCGGGTGGTGCCATCCTCTTGCGGTGCATCGATCTCAAGGGCATTGTAAATGGCCGGCAGGTCCTTCTCGAACTTGACGTCAAGCACCGGGCCGATGATCTCGACAATCGTTCCTGTGTTCATGGCTCACCTCAAATGTCAAATTTTGATTATTTAACAAGCCTTCGTTTCACTTAGCGTCTCACGCATGAAAACTTTTGCTTTTACATAAAACGTGAAACATTAAACGTGAAACGTTTTATGCCAATGCTTCCGCCCCCGCCACAACTTCCAGGATGTCCTGAGTGATCGCGGCCTGGCGGGCCTTGTTCATTGCCAGGGTCAGCTTTCCAATCATCTCCTCCGCATTTTCAGAGGCGTTGCGCATGGCGGTCATGCGGGCGCCATGCTCCGAAGCGGTGGACTCCAGCAGGGCGCGGTAGATAACGTTGTCAACGTAGCTGGGAAGCAGCCCCTGGAGAATGGCGCTGGCACTGGGCTCGTAGATGAAATCTCCCTGGAGCAGCCGCTCCTGCTCAGAAACCTCCGGCTCGCTGGTGACGACCTCCTCGCCCAGCGGCAGGATCACCTCCTCGGTGACCAGTTGCTCCATTGGCGATTTGAAATGGTTGTAAACCAGGTAGACCCGGTCCACATCACCAGAGACATACAGCCTGACGACGCGGTGGGCGATGTCTTCGGCGTCGGTGAACTTGGGGCGGTCGGTGATGCCGGTGATCGCCTCTCTCACCTCAAAGCCGCGGAAGCGCATCGTGCCCACGCCCTTGCGGCCGATCGCGGCCCAGACCACGCTCTTGCCCTCGGCCCGCGCCTGGTCATGCAGGCCGAGCGCATGCCTGATGATATTGGCGTTAAAGGCGCCGGCCAGGCCGCGGTCGCCCGTGAGCATGATGATGGCGATGGTCTTCTCCTCGTCGTGCACGTCAAGCAGCGGGTATTGCCCACCGCCCTCGGTATGCTTGGCGACTTCCTGCATCAGCTCCATCATGCGCTCGGCGTAGGGCCTGAGCGCCTCGATCCGCGCCTGGGCGCGCCTGAGCCTGGCCGCCGCCACCATCTCCATGGCCTTGGTGGTCTTGCGCGTATTTTTAACCGAGCTTATGCGGCGTGCTATGTCCCTAAAAGCGGCTATTGGACTTTGGATGTTGGATGTTGGATGTAATTTGCAACGGCAATCATTCTATCAAGGTTGTTCTCTTTCTCAAGCCGTTGCCGCTTCAGCTTCTTCTGCCACCGGCGGCCCGCTCAGCTGCTCGTGGTCCGGCTGGAAATCCTTCAGCGCTTCCTCCATGGCGGCGCGCAGCTTGGCGTCGGTGTCATCGGAAATGTCCTTCTCATCGCGGATGGCGGACAGAATCTCCGCATGCTGGCTGCGCAGCCTGGCGATCAGAAGCTCGTTAAAATCGGGCACCCGCTCGACCTCGATCTTGTCAAGGAATCCCTGCGTGGCCGCGAAGATGACGGCCACCTGCTCCTCGACCGGCATCGGCTGGTACTGCCCCTGGTTGAGGGCCACCACCATCCGCTCGCCGCGGGCCAGCTGCGCCTGCGTGGCCGCGTCCAGCTCTGAGCCGAACTGGGCGAACGCCTTCAGCTCGTTGTACTGGGCCAGGTCTAGCCTCAGCATGCCGGCAACTTTCTTCATCGCCTTGATCTGGGCGTCGCCGCCGACTCGGCTGACCGAGATGCCGACGTTGATGGCCGGCCGCACGCCTGAGTAAAACAGGTCCGGCTCCAGGAAGATCTGGCCGTCGGTAATCGAGATGATGTTGGTGGGAATATAGGCCGAGACGTCGCCGGCCTGGGTCTCCACCACCGGCAGCGCTGTCAGCGAGCCGCCGCCGAAATCGTCATGCATCTTGACTGCCCGCTCCAGCAGCCGGGAATGCAGGTAAAAAACATCGCCGGGGTAGGCTTCGCGCCCGGGCGGCCGCCTGAGCAGCAGTGACATCTGCCGGTAGGCGTCGGCGTGCTTGGTGAGGTCGTCATAGATGCAGAGCGCCTCCTGGCCCTTGTAGCAGAAGTACTCGCCCATGGAGCAGCCGGCATAGGGAGCCAGGAACTTAAGCGGCGCCCTCTCCGAGGCCGAAGCCACGACAACAATGGTGTAGTCCATCGCGCCCTTCTCTTCCAGCTTCGCCACCACGCTGGCGACATTGGACGCTTTCTGGCCGATGGCCACGTAGATGCAGATGACGTCCTGGCCCTTTTGGTTGATAATGGTGTCAATGGCGATTGCCGTCTTGCCGGTGCGGCGGTCGCCAATGATGAGCTCACGCTGGCCACGGCCAATGGGGATCATCGAGTCGATTGACTTGAGGCCCGTCTGCAGCGGCGTGCGCACCCGCTGCCGGGCGACCACGCCGGGGGCCTTAAACTCGACCGGGCGGTATTCAGTCGCCTCAATCGGACCCTTATCATCAATGGGACGTCCAAGAGGGTTGACGACACGCCCGATGAGTGCTTCGCCCACCGGCACGCTCATTACCCGGCTCGTGCGCTTGACGATGTCCCCCTCCTCGATGAGGGTGTCCTCCCCCATCAGCACGACCCCAACATTGTCTTCCTCCAGGTTTAGCGCCAGGCCCACGACATCATGGGGAAACTCGAGCATCTCCGAGGACATCGCCTTCTCCAGTCCGTGCACGCGGGCGATGCCGTCGCCTACCTCGAGGACCCGGCCGACCTCCTCCACCTCAACCTCGGCCTCGTAGTTCTCAATCTGGCTTTTGAGAACCGCGGTAATTTCTTCAGGACGCAGTTTCAAAGCTATCCTCACCTTCCTGTTTTTCGGGGATGGAAGCGCGCTTGGCTGCTGTCAATCCCGGTAAATAGTTTGACCCGGCCCACGACCCATGCTGGCACGGCTATCATATTCCACCCAAATCCGTTCGGGGCATGAAGCGCGCTTCACCCGTATCACGCCTGGACCAGCCTGGCGCGCAGCTGCGAAAGCCTTGCCTTCAGGCTCCCGTCCACGATAACGTCGCCCACCTTGAGAATCAGCCCGCCGACGATGTCCTTGCTCACGGTCGCTTTCATCTCAATCTTTTTGCGGGTCGCCGCCTCAATCCGGCTTCTTATCCTTGCCCTGGTCTCTTCAGGCAGCTCAACGGCCGAGACAATCTCAACTTCCACAATCCGGTTCGCCTCCCGAAGGAGGCGGGCAAAGCCCTCTTGTACGTCCGCAATCAAATCAGCATGCCGCTTGTCGATCAGCAGGTTAAGACCGTTGATAAATATCCGGTCCCCTGCCTCTGTCAGGGCGGCCACGATCTGTTTTTTCTTCTGCGAGCTAATCATGGGGTTGTAAAGCGCCGCCGTCAGCTCGCGCGAGCCGCGCATGGCCGCGACAAAGGCGCTCAGGTCGGCGCCGGTGGCCTCAAGCGTGCCCGCATCCTGCGCAGCTTCGAAGAGGGCCCGGGCGTAAACGTTTGCTATCCTGGTATCAGCCAAACCCTATGGCCCTCCCGCCGCCAGCTGGTCAAAATCGACCTCGGCCAGAGCTTCGTCAACGAGACGGAGGTGGTCCTCTTTCGTGATCGCCTTGCCGGCGACCTTGCCGGCCGCCAGCACCGTCAGGTCTGCGACCTGGTCCTTGATCTCCTGAACCGCCTTCCTGGTCTCGCGCTGGATCTGTTCGCGGGCGCTTTCCACTTCCTTGTGCGCGTGAGCTTTTGCCTCGCCCACGATCTCGGCCTTCTGGTCCTCGCCCACCTTGCGGGCCCGCTCAATGATGTCCTCGGCCTCATTCTTGGCGTCGGCGATGCTCTGCCGGTATTCAGCCAGCAGGCGGTAGGCCTCGCTGCGAGTTTCCTCCGCCGTCTTGATGCTGGCCTCAATCGCGTCGCGGCGCTGGTCTATGATTTTTTGAAGCGGACCGAAAGCATATCTCTTTAAAACATAGAGCAGGACCCCGAAAGTTATCAAGGTGTATATCATCAGTCCGGGTTGAATGTTCAGCATGTACTTGAAGCACCTCCTAAAACGTCAAGGCCAGAGTGACGCGGTCGTCAATCTTCAGCGCCAGGCCCGAACTTCCTAGCCCTTGACGAAGACAAGCAGAAAACTGACGACCAGCGCGTAGAGGGCGACGGCCTCGGTAACGCCGATGCCGATAAACATGGTGGTGCGAATGTCACCCGATGCCTCCGGCTGGCGGGCGATGCCTTCCACGCTCTTGCCGACCAGGAAGCCGATGCCAAGGCCAGGGCCAATGGCGCCTGCGCCGATGGCAAGGCCCGCACCTAAAACTGCTGCTGCTTTCTCATCCATATCATCCTCCTCTCAAACAGATGTTTAGATATTGGACATTGGATATTGGATAAAATTAAAAACATAACAACTTGGCAAGTCTATCACGCTGCCAACTTTTGGATTTTGGGGTTGCCAAATATCAATAGTCCAAAGTCCAAACTGCTCATCCTATTAGCTCAGGACGGACAGTGATTTGTCATTCTGAGGAGCCAACGGCGACGAAGAATCTGGGTTTTTAAACCAGATATCCTTCGCCCTTGGCTCAGGATGACAGTTTCCTGAGCTAATTGGATGATCGCTAAATCCAATATCCGCTTTATTAGTGCTCCTGGTGGATTGCTCCACCTATATAAACCGCCGACAGGATGGCAAAAATGTACGCTTGGATGCCGGCGACAAAAATCTCAAACAGGCTCACAACGACGACGCTCAGCTCCAGGGGAGCAATCAGCACAGCCAGCGCCCAGCTTTGGATCATCAGGATCATCGCGTAGAAAACCAGCAGCACCAGGTGCCCCGCGACGAGGTTGGCGAAAAGCCGCACTGAGAGTGAAACGAGGCGGAAAACCTCGCTGATGGCGTGCAGTCCGAACAGCACCTGTTTCAGCACTGGCGGGGCAGTCGATGGCATCCAGCCCCTGAAATAGCCGACCACGCCGTTGGCCCTCATTCCGGAAGCGTGCGTCGACACAAACGTGATTGCGGCCAGGGCAACGGTCACGTTGATGTTCGCGGTTGCGGCGTAGGTCTTGAACTCGGGGATATTGTGAAAACCGGGCGCCAGGTTGAACGGCAGCGGCACCAGCCCGATGATATTGCTGATGAGAATAAAGAGAAAGAGGCTGGCAATGTAAGGAAACCAGGCCGCCGCGGCCCCGCCGGGCATCACCGCGCCCACCAGCACGTCGCGCACGTATTCGTAAAGCCCCTCGAACGCCGTCTGCTTTCGGCCGGGGAGCACCCGCGCCACTTTTGAGATGCCGATGCAGATCAGCGCGGTCAGGGCCGCGCCCAGGAACAGGTAAAGCACCACCTTGTTGATGGACATGTCAATTGGGCCAAGGTGAAATTCGAGGTGATGGCCGCCGATATCGACCGGCTTGAGCGCGTCGGTAAATTCATCGGCGGGATTAAGCTGCTCGCTCACGCTTCACCTCCTGCCCGAAACCGGCCCGCCCTTTCAGGCCTACGAAGATCTCCAGCCCCAGAAAAACGGTGTAAACGGCGAGGAAACAGATGGCGGTAGAGACAAAGTACTGAGGCAGCGCCAGCGCCACCAGCAGCAGGCCCAAGCCTATCAGCCCGAAGCGAATCAGAAAGCTGATCACCGCAATTCCCGCCGCGGCGGCGGCGTTGAGCCGCCCGATCAAGGGCATGAACGGCAGTGACATACCGTAATTCAGAACGAAGATTGCCGACGCCAGCGCCCAGGGCACAAACAGCGGTCTGACCAAGAGCCCCAGCAGCAGGCCAATCGTGATCACCGCCGTCATCAATGCTGCCAACTTTCCAATCATATATCAAAAATCCTTCTTCACATTTTAGAAATAAAACGCCATCGAAATCACAGCGCGGGGTTGATTTGCGCGAGCCGCAGGCAACTGCTTCAAGCCGGCCCCCACGGCAACAGCAGCCTAGGCCTGCCCCCCGCTGCCGTCTGCCTGGAAAACACCGGCCGGCGCGAGTCAGAAAACGGTCTTGTAAATCCCGTAAAGACCGGCGGCAAAACCGCCAAAGACGCCCAGTATTAAAAAAAGCGGAGTGGTTTTCAAAAGATAATCCAGCCCCAATCCGCAGACGGTGCCTAACAGGACCCCGCCCAGCAGGTAGAACGCAATCCATTCCCAGCTGGCGGAGCCGGCCCGGCGCCCACTTGGTTTTGCCTTCCTAGGAGGCAAATAAAAACCGCGTCAGTATACCATGGCAGGTAAATCGCTACAAGAGTAACAATCTGGAAATAATATCACCTTAAGCGGGGGCTGCGTCTAGTCCTGATTTTTAATATTTGCAATAAGTAAACCAGATACAAACTGACGCCTATGGCCACGCTTGCTAATATCACCGTCACAAAGCCCGGCGCAAACCGCATTGAGAGCGCCAGCGAGCTCATCAGCGTGCACCAGGCGTAAAGGATTAGCACCGCCTTGCGCTGCGTAAAACCGATGTTGAAAAGCCGGTGATGCAAATGGCCCCGGTCGGGCTTGAAAATCGAGCGCTTGTTCTTGACGCGCCTGAGAATGGCAAAGGAAAGATCCAAGATGGGCACGCCCAGGATCAGCAGTGGAATGATCAGGGTGACGGCAGCAATGCTTTTCAGCACGCCGTGCACGGTGACAGCCGCCAGCAGGAAGCCCAGCAGCATGGAGCCGGAATCGCCCATAAAGATGGAGGCCGGGAAAAAGTTGTGCCGCAGGAAGCCCAGCGTCGTCCCGGCCAGAATCGCAGCCAGGATGCCAGCTCCCGGCCTTCCCATGGAGATGGCGATGACGGCGAAAGTGGCGGCGGCAATGCTGCAGACGCCGGCCGCCAGGCCGTCCATGCCGTCGATAAAGTTGACAATGTTGATCAGGGTGACCACCCAGATCAGCGTTAGCAAGATTGCCGGCGGCGAGCCCAGGTTGACGACGCCAACCAGCGGCAGCGTAACGTAGTCGATGCGGATGCCGTAGCCGACCAGGAAAGCCGCCGCCAGGAACTGGCCCGCAAATTTCACCACTGGCCCGGTGGGCCTGAAGTCATCGACGGCGCCAAAAAGGGTGATGACGGACGCGCCCAGCAGCACGCCCTTCATCTGCGGCGTTAACTCCAGAAACCAGAGCGCAGGGATGATAAAACCGAAGAATATCGCCAGCCCGCCCAGGCGCGGCACCGGGTCCTCGTGGATCTTGCGGTGATCAGGCTCGTCCATGGCGCCGACAAAGCGGGCGATGGAGCCGACGGTGGGCGTGACGATGAAGACGATGGCGGCTGCGACCACGAACGCCATCAGGGCAATCTTGGTTCCTCCCAGGGGATTCTGAATAAAGTCCATTTAATCGCCCACCCGGTGCAGCTTGACGCCGGCTTCGGCGAAAAATGACGCCGCAAGCTCATCTGGATAGCCCTCATTGAAATAGACTTCCACGATGCCGGCATTGATAATCATCTTCGCGCACAGCGAGCAGGGCTGGTGCGTGCAGTAAAGCGACGCGCCCTCGATCTTTACGCCGTGCATGGCTGCCTGGACGATAGCGTTCTGCTCCGCGTGCAGCGCCCGGCAAAGCTCGTGCCGCTCGCCCGAGGGAACCCCCAGCTGCTCCCTCAGGCAGCCGGCCTCGGTGCAGTGGCTGATGCCGCGGGGAGCGCCGTTGTAGCCCGTGGACAGTATGCGCTTGTCCTTGACCAGCACTGCCCCCACCTGGCGCCGCATGCAGGTTGAGCGCATGGCGACCTGCCCTGCTATCTGGAAAAAATACTCGTCCCAGGAAGGACGGGCTTGGCGGCGGGTGAGCGGAACTGGTGAAAGAAGACTTTTCTTGGGTTTCCTTGCGTCCATCTGCCTGCGCCTCTTATGGACTTCTCATTTAAACCAATGCCCTAGGTTATCCACCCCGGCCACCGTTTGCAAGCTGCCGCATCGGCCCGGACCCCGCTTTTTCCGCATTTTGCCCGCTTTTTCTTCTTCGGGCGCAGGCACGTTAATCCTCTGGAAAGTTTAAATTTCCAAGTTCAAAGTTTCCGAGATTGTTCTGGAGAGGTGATGAGGGGCGCGCCTGCGGCGCGCCCGTTCGTTTTACTGACATTGCCATCAGCGCAGGGGCGCGGCATGCCGCGCCCCTGCGCTGATCTGTTACTGTAGCGGCGTCCCCAGCACCTCATTGAAGTAGCCGTTGTAAAGCACCCGCTGGGAAGCCATCAGGTCGCCGGAGTTGTTGGTGGTCACCTCCACCGGGCCGCCCATAAGCCCCGGGAAGGTATGGGTGGCGCTCTGCCCCGGGCCGATAGTCACGTCCCAGCGGTCGGCGCCTGCGACCTTTATGTGGGCAGTTACCGCCCCCTGGGCCTGGCCGGCATGGTTGTAGCCGGGGTTTGCCACAAGCACCCAGTTGGTCATGCCGGGGCTGTTCTGGTCGTACCAGGTCCAGTTGTAGTCGGAAAGAAGGGCCGAGTAGCCTCCCGGGACCTTTGAGGCGGCCAGGCCGGGCACCTCTTCAAAGGAGGGGCCAAAGAGGGAGCGCTGGGTGGCGATCACGGGACTGCCCGAGTCGGTCCAGACTTCCACCGGTCCGCCCATCACTCCCGGGAAAGTGGGGGTGACTTTTCCTCCTGGGGCAATGTTTCCGCTCCAGTGGAGGGCGCCGGCTATCTTGATATGCGCGGTAACCGCAGTTGCGTTTGGATTCGCGATAAGCACCCAGTCAGTGGCGCCGGCAGAGGCGTTATCGTACCAGGTCCAGAGGTAGTGGTCCGATAGCTCGGCGGCCGGGATGCCCGGCACTTCGTTAAAGGCGGAGCCGCCGCCTGAGAGAACGCGCTGGGAGGCGAGGACGTCCCCGCCGCTGGAGATAACCTCCACCGGGCCGCCCATCCTCCCGGGGAAAGTTGGTGTAATGTTCGCGCCGGGGGCGATCGATCCTGACCAGACCGGAACCCCGGCAACCTTGACCATGGCCGATACCGCGCCCTGGGAATTACCATTATGATCCACACCCGGGTTTGCCACAAGCACCCAATTGGTCATGCCGGGGCTGTTCTGGTCATACCAGGTCCAGTAGAAATGGTTCGACAGCCGGCCCTGGTTGGTTGCGGGGACCTCTTCCATGGAGCTTCCCCCTTTGGGCCAGAGGCTGCGCTGGGAAAGGATGCCGCTGCCGGCCGATGTCCTTGTGGCCACTACCGGGCCGCCCATGACACCGGGGTAGACGGGCGTAATGGAGTGCCCCGGAGTAACAACGCCGCCGCCCGGAAGGCTCATGGCCTTTCCGCCAATGGAAAGCTTGTAGGTGAGGTTGTTTGCAGCCCCGGCCGGATTGGCCATTAGCACCCAGTTACTGCCGCCGACGTTGTCGTACCAGGTCCAGTAGGAAGTGTTTGGACTGTAGGCAACGATGGCGCCGCCGGCGCCGGCAGCCCAGCCGTGGCTTTGATCCACGAACTTGACGCTAAACAAGCTATTGGTCGTCCCGCTTGGCTGGACGCTCCAGCTGGCGCCGCCGTTGGTGGTGGCAAGTATAGTGCCGCTGTCGCCTACTGCCCAGCCGTGGTTCTGGTCCGTAAAGCAGACGCCGTCAAACCGATAAACCCAGCCGTTTGCCTGCGGAATCCAGGTGGCTCCTCCATTGCTTGTGGCAAGAATTGTGCCGCCGCCGGAGCCGCCGCCCAGCGCCACTCCGCCGCCAACTGCCCAGCCGTGGTTCTGGTCCACGAAGCTGGCGCCCACAAGCGTATTGGTTGTGCCGCTTGGCTGGACGCTCCAGCTGGCGCCGCCGTTGGTGGTGGCAAGGATGGTGCCGCCGGTGCCGACAGCCCAGCCGTGGTTCCGGTCTGTGAAAATGACATCAGCAAGCCAGTTGGTCGTGCCGCTTGGCTGGACGCCCCAGCTGGCGCCGCCGTTTGTAGTGGCAAGGATGGTGCCGTTATACCCCACGGCCCAGCCATGGTTTAAATCCAGGAAGAAGACGCGGTAAAGATCGGTGGTCGTGCCGCTTGGCTGGACGCTCCAGCTGGCGCCGCCGTTTGTAGTGGCAAGGATGGTGCCGCCTGCTCCGGCAGCCCAGCCGTGGCTTTTGTCCACAAAGCTGACGCCATAAAGCAAACTGGTCGTCCCGCTTGGCTGGACGCTCCAGCTGGCGCCGCCGTTGGTGGTGGCAAGTATAGTGCCGCTGTCGCCTACTGCCCAGCCGTGGTTCTGGTCCACGAACTTGATGCTAAACAGCCTATTGGTTGTGACGCCCGGCTGGGAACTCCAGACCGCCGCCATTGATATTGAGGGAAAAATTGTCAGAACCAAAAAAGCCGCCGCCAGCGCCGGCAGCGATAACAGGACCCGCAGCGAAAAAACTTCCTTCATCATCTCTCCTAAATGATCGGGTTGATTGCCCGGGTTTCCCCGGGGCCGGACAATATGAGAACCGGGAGGCGTCATCTTTACGGCCTTGCGGCCCAGTCTTTCATCGGCGCTCCCGCCTCTGCCTTTACACCTCAAAGATTAGCAAAAAACAAAGATTGTTTCTGGGGATTTACGAAGAGCAGCGGTTTATTTAAATTAACGGCCTGCAGCCGCCAAGTCAAGTTAGGGCATGGTTAAATAATGTTGGCAAATGTTTAGTGCCTATCCGGCAGGTTCCTCGCGGATATTGCCCGATTGTCAGCCAAGGCTTGGGGGATGATTTCGCGGCAAGGGCCGCGAAATCATCCCCCATATTTACCTGAAATTACAAGCCTTTTGCCGCTGCTGCGAATGTTCCCGAAAACCTGCTCAGGGCTTGCCGGGGTAGTAGTAAGTGTTGCCGCTGCTGTCCTGGCAATGGGCGTAAACTGTCGTGTGGAAAGACTGCACGCCCTGCAGCACATGGTACTTGATCGTGAAGGTTTTGCCTTGAAATGGAAGAGTGTCGATATTGCCCAGCGAAATGGGCAGCGGGGAGACAGATGTGACGCTGTTGTTGGCGTCCACCCGGTCCACCGACGCCGCCAGCGCCTCTTCTGTTCCATAATTCATGATACGGAAGTCAACCGACAGCGTGCCGCTGGCATAATCGGCCGTGCTGGCCCAATAGATGTTGATGGCCGACAGCAACTGCATATTCGGCCCCGGCGCACCCGCCTGCTGGCCGGTGGCGTACCGCGGCAGTCCCACCAGCTCGTTAAAGCTGGTGCTGTTGTAAAGCACCCGCTGGCTGGCCAGCAGCAACCCCCCGCCCATCACATCCACGGGACCGTTCATCACGCCGGGGAATTGGGGCGTAACCCGGCCGCCACCGGGAATCGCCGTCGAATAAACGGGGCTTGGCGATGCGTTCATGTAAACGTTCACCGCCGCCCCGGGCGAGGCCGGATCGGGATTGGAGATAAGCTGCCAGTCCTGCATGCCGGGAGTCTGCTCATCGTACCAGCCGAAGTCCATCTCCGTGTCCAGGCCGGCCGGCGGCGTACCCTGGACTTCTTCAAACGAGTTTTTGTAAAGCATGCGCTGGCTGACAATGAGCTTGCCGCCGGCCGCGCAGCCTGACGTGCAGACAACCCGCACAGGCCCGTTCATCAGGCCGGCGTACGTGGGCGTGACAATCTGGTGCGGCCCCAGAGTGTACGTTCCCCGTGGATTGGAATTGCCGCCGATAAAGACCTTGGCTTGCACCGGCGCATTATTGGGATTGGCAACCAGGATCCAGTTGCCGGCACTGAAATCCGAGGTCATGTCATACCAGTCGAAATAGTAGACGCTGTCCAGGCGGCTTTCGGGAAAGCCCATCACCTCATTAAAGCTGCTCTTGTAAAGAACGCGCTGGGAAACAAGCAGTTTCTGGCCGCCCGCGCTGGCGACATGAACGGGTCCGCCCATCAGGCCGGGAAACTCAGGGGTCACAAACTGCCCCGGCGCCAGATTGAAAGACCGGACGGGCGCCGTGCCGTTGCCAATATAAACGTTGACCGCGGCCGCCTGGTTGTCCTCGTTGGCGATAAGGATCCAGTTGCCGTTCATGCTGTCCCGGGGAGTAAAGTCGTACCAGTCAAAATAATAAGAGGAATCGAGATTGTTGTTCATAATAGCGGCAACTTCGTTGAAATAGCCATTGTGAATGACCCGCTGGGTGACAACCAGCGCCTGTCCGCCGGTGGAAACTACTTTAACCGGCCCCCCCATCGTGTTGGGCCAGCTGACAACCTGGCGCCCCAGGGGCCCCAGGGTAAACGATTCCCGCGGCGAGGCCGAGCTGCCAAAAAACACCTGCACGCTGGCGGCGCTGTTCTCCAGGTTGCCGATGACGATCCAGTCGCCCTGCATCCCGTCAACGGCCGTGGAGTCATACCAGGTGAAATAATAAGTCTTGGGACCCGGCATAATCTGGACCGCGCCGGCGCTGCCGGCAATGGCAAGCGCTGCCAGCAGGCATGAAAGAGCCACAACCGGCAACAGTTTCCAAGCAAGCGCCCGAGCTGTAATTATTTTTCTCAAGACCGAAACCTCCGTTTTTTTGCGCGCAACAATTCTTATAGGCAATTGGCCGCGCCAATGCGCAACCTGCCTGTTAACGCCTCCGGGAAAGTTCGAGAGTTCAAAACCGCAGATTTCAGTTGCTCGCTTGCCGGTGCAAAGCCCGCGCGCCTACCGCGCACCAAGCCACTGCAACACGAACTTCCCCCCTTATACCCCTAGCCCCCTGTGACTATGGACCGTGTTTGCTGAGACTGTGCCTATTTTGTGCAAATAAGCATACACGGACGCGGGAAATAACACAAGACCGTCATAAATCATGCTCCCTTGGGGGGAAGCCCGCCCGCTACAGATGAGGATAAAGAGGAAAAGACGCCAGCAGCTCGCCCACGCGCCGCCGTAGCCTCTTTTTGTCGGCGCCGGTGACGCTCCGGCCCAGGGCGGCCAGAATGATTGCCGCCACTTCTTCCATCTCCGCCTCCCGAAAGCCGCGCGTGGTGACCGCCGGCGTCCCGATGCGAATGCCGCTGGTCACCGTTGGCGGCAACGGGTCAAAGGGGACTGGATTTTTGTTTACCGTGATGCCGACTTCTTCCAGGCGGTTTTCCGCCTCAATGCCGGTGATGCCGATGTCGGTCAGGTCCGCGAGCATGAGATGATTGTCGGTGCCGCCGGAGACAAGCTGGATGCCGCCTTGCTGGAGGCTGGCAGCCAGCACGGCTGCATTGGCAACCGTCTGCTGTTGCCTCTGGCGAAACTCTTCCGTGGCCGCAAGCTTGAAGCACGCCGCCTTGGCGGCGACAATATGCATCAGCGGGCCTCCCTGCAAACCGGGAAAAACCGCCTTGTCAATATTCCGGGCAAGTTCCTGCTTGCAGATGATGACGCCCGAACGAGGGCCGGCAAGCGTTTTATGCGTGGTGGTTGTAACGTAATCGCTGACCGCCACCGGGTCCGGGTGCAGCCCTGCCGCCACCAGGCCGGCGATATGAGCCATGTCCACCATCAGCCTGGCGCCCACGGAGCGGGCAATCCCGGCGAAACGGGCGAAGTCGATGCGCCGCGGATAGGCGCTGGCTCCGGCTACGATCAGGTGCGGCTGGCGCTCACGGGCAATCTCCTCGATCCTGTCATAATCGAGCCGGCCGGTCTCCCTGTCGAGTCCATAGCTGTGAACGTGGTAAAAGCGCCCCGAGAAGTTGACCTTAAGCCCGTGGGTGAGATGGCCGCCATGGTCCAGCTTCATCGCCAGGAGGGCGTCCCCCATGGCCAGCTCCGCGAAATAAACTGCCTGGTTGGCTGTTGAGCCGCTATGCGGCTGGACGTTGACATGCTCGGCGCCGAAAAGGGTCTTGCAGCGGTCAACAGCAAGCGTCTCCACCTCATCAACAACTTCGCAGCCGCCGTAATAGCGGGCCCCAGGGTATCCTTCCGCGTACTTGTTGGTAAGCACAGAAGCCGCCGCCTCCAGGACGGCCCGGCTGGTGAAATTCTCGGAGGCAATCAGCTCGATAGTGCCGCGCTGGCGCGCCAGCTCTTTTTTAAGCAGGCCGGCCAGTTCGGGGTCTGCCTCCCTGAGCCGCTCCCTAAACTCGGGCTGCGTTTTTGCTTCTACTTGGGAACGCGCCAATTCTTCTCCAGTTCAGCAATCTGGCTCAGCCGGCGGGCATGGCGGCCGCCATCGAAACCTGTCTCCATCCAGGCATCCAGGATGGCAAATGCGGTCCTGTCCTCCAGCGAGCGCTGACCCAGGCAGAGCACGTTGGCGTCGTTGTGCCGGCGGCTCATAACGGCATGATCCACGCTGCAGGGACCCACCGCCCGGATGCCGGCGACCTTGTTGGCAGTGATGCACATGCCCAGGCCGGTGCCGCATACAAGAACGCCCCGGTCGGCCTTGCCGGCGGAGACCGCTTTTGCGACACCGATGGCGTAGGCGGGGTAATCCACGCTTTTGCCGGAATTTGTGCCCATGTCAATCACTTCGTGGCCTGCCGCCTCGAGACGCCTGACCGTCATCTGTTTTAGCTCAAAACCTGCGTGATCCGCCGCCAGGGCAACCTTCACCCGTTTCCTCCCCGGTTCTTGCCTTGATCCCGGCGTCGGCGGCGCCCAGAAGCACCCCTAAAACGCGCGGTATGGTTGGATTTAACATACTCAGCAAGCACTTCCAGATAAATATCCCACGCTCTCCCCGACGGGACCGGTAATGTCGATCCCGGCGGCCGGCTGGCCATCCAGCCGGCCGGAAACAGCAACGCCAAGTATACATAAAACAGATTCTGGATGCTGGATGATGGATGCTGGATTAAAAGCAAAACCATGCATGTGGAATCGCCTAGATGATCTTTCCGATCAGGGTCGCAACTTCCTTGCGCGGCATCGCCCCTTCCCGCAAGATGCGCGCCGGCTCACCCATAGTCAGTGGCCGCAGGTCGATAACGGTCGAGGGAGAGCAAGCTTCGATCCTTCCCGCGTCCAGGACAAACTCACAGCCCTCCTGGATCGCCGCGGGAATCTCATCAACTTTACAGGGATCGGGCCCTCCGGAGGCGTTGGCGCTGGTCAGCGCCAGCGGCGGCGGCAGCCGTTTAAACAGCGCCGCCTGTGGCTCCGGCAGCACCCGCACGCCGATGCCGCCTTCGAAAGCAACAGCCGCCCCCGGCTTCCTCTCCACACCCGCCGGCGCGGGCAGTATCAGCGTCACCGGCCCTGGCAGCAGCTCCTCCACCGCGTTTAGCACCGCCGCCGGCAGGCACGTGTAGGCGTGCACCAGCCGGATGACGTCATCGAACACCAGCGCCACCGGCTTGTCCGGCTCCCGCCCCTTGATGGCGAAAAGCCTCGCCAGCGCTGCGGGCTCCGGCTTGCAGGCGATGCCGTAAACCGTATCGGCAGGCACGCCGATCAGCCGCCCGCGCTCCAGCGCGGCGGCCACGTCCGCCCAGTCGGAGCGGGTCATGGTGTTGAGGGAAAGAAGCTTCATGAACGGAAGCGCCCCCGGGGAAAACCGGCGCGCTCAAATGCCACCGGCAGCCGCGGCCCGGGTCCCATCCGGCGGAGCGCCCGGATGCACAGTCTGTGGTTGCGCTGGGATTTGATGTCCATGGTCTGAAACTACATTCAGGCGCCGTTGCAGTCAAGACGCTGCCCCGGATTGGTTCGGGTTTGAAGAGCTGCCTTTCAGTTTATATAAGGATCAGGAGCGGCTGGCCCATTCACCGCGGTTGTCCGAAACGGGGGGCATGCCGGAGCGCGAAGGCCTTGCCGCAATGGGAAGTTACAACGAGGAGTTGGCGAACGCGGGCGTGCTGCTGGTTGCTGAAGGCCTCCATCCCAGCTCCCGGGGCAAGCGTGTCAGGTTCGACGTCACGGGGACCACGGTGATCGACGGTCCCTTCCCCGAAACCAGCCAGCTGCTCGCCGGATTCTGGATCTGGCAGGTGGGATCCATGGACGACGCCGTGGGGTGGCTCAAGAAGGCGCCCTTCAGCGGCGGCGTGGAGATCGAGATCCGTCCCATCTTCGAAGCCGAAGACTTCGGCGCCGAGCTTACTCCCGAGCTCAGGGAACAGCAGGGCCGCGTGCAGGCGCAGGCGGAGCGCAACAAGGCGGCCTGACGGCCGGAACCGCAGGGCGTCCGGACAAGACCGGTCTGACGCGGAGCTGGCAGCCGCTTGCCAGCCATAATAAAAGTTTTCCTTGACAGGCGTACGTTCGTACGCCTATAATGTATTTCCCCGATCCACTCTCATAATGAACAGAACCAGGACGCCAAAACATTTCGACAAGATCGTCGCCTTTTACCGGGCCCACCGGCGCATGCCCAGCCACGCCGAGGTTGCCGGGATCGCCGGGCTGCGCTCCAAGGGAAGCACGTACAAGCTGGTGAACCGGCTGGTGGACCTGGGCCTGGTTCAGCGCGACGAGAAGGGAAAACTGCTGCCCGGAAGCCGGTTCATGAACCTGCCGCAACTGGGCACGGTCGAGGCCGGCTGGCCCTCTCCCGCCGAGGAGGAGCTGCTGGACACGATGAGCCTGGAGGAGTTTCTCATCGAGCGGCCGGATAACACCTTCATCCTCAAGGTGCAGGGCGACTCGATGATCGGGGCGGGGATCATGCCCGGCGACATGGTCCTGGTGGAGCGGGGCGTGCGCGAGAAGGACGGCGACATCATCATCGCCGAAGTCGACCGCGAGTGGACCATGAAGTACTACCGCAGGAAGAACGGCAAGGTCTGGCTGGAGGCGGCCAACAGCAAGTACAAACCCATATATCCGCGGCAGGAGCTCCGCATCGCCGCCGTGGTGCGGGCGGTCATCCGGAAGTATTAGCCCTTAAGGAGGCGCTCCACCTTGAGCCGCGGCCGGCACGATAATCTCACCATCTCTTCATTTCCCCGGGCGGTCATCCACATCGACGCCGACGCCTTCTTTGCCGCCTGCGAGCAGGCGCGCGACCCGAGCCTCAGGGGGCGGCCGGTGATCACCGGCAAGGAGCGCAACATCGTCGCCTCGATGAGCTACGAGGCCAAGGCCCGCGGCGTGGTGCGCGCCATGCGGCTGTCGGAGGTGAGGAAGCTCTGCCCGGACGCGGTCTTCCTGCCGTCCGACTACGAGACATATAGTCTCTTGTCAAAAAGGTTCTTCGCCATCGTCAGGCGCTTTACGCCGGACGTGGAGGAGTACGGCATCGACGAGTGCTTTGCCGACATCACCGGTATGCGCCGGCCGCTTAAGATGAGCTTCCCACGCATCGCCGCGGCGGTCAAGGAGGAGCTGGACCGTTCCTTCGGCCTCACTTTTTCCTGCGGGCTGGCGCCCAACAAGACGATTGCCAAGATCGCGTCGAAGTGGAAGAAGCCGTCGGGGCTGACGGTCATCCGCGGCCGCGACATCCAGGACTTCATCCGCGGCATGCCGGTGGAGATGGTGTGGGGCATCGGCCCGCAGACGGCAGCGTATCTTGACAAGCTGGACGTCCGCACGGCGCTTGAGTTCGCCCAAAAAGACGAGGACTGGGTGAAGGCGCGCTTCAGCAAGCCGTTTTACGAAACCTGGCAGGAGCTAAACGGCCGCATGGTCTACGAGCTGGAAACAAAAGAAAAGGACACCTACGCGTCGATCCAGAAAGTAAAGACCTTCACACCCCCGTCCAGCGACCCCGAGTTCGTCTTCGCCCAGCTGTCCAAGAACGTGGAGAACGCCACCATGAAGGCGCGGCGCTACAGGCTGGCAGCCGGGCGCGCCATCCTGTTTTTAAAGACCCAGGATTTCCACGGTACAGGCGCCGAGATCAGGTTCTCGCGCGCCACGCCCTTCCCGCACGAGATCATCGCAGCCATGGGGCCGGCCTTCAAGCGGCTGTTCAACCCGAAAGAGCTGTACCGCTCCACCGGCGTGGTGCTGTTCAAGCTCACCGAGGACCACATCGTCCAGCCTGACCTCTTTGGCGTCACCGCCCGCTACGAGCGGCTGGTCAAGGTCTACGAAGCAGTGGACGGCGTGCGCGTAAAGTATGGCAAACACACGCTCTTTTTGGGCTCCAGCTTCTACGCCCACAAGTTCGGCCAGCACCTGGGCGAGCGCGGCGACGCCCCCAAGCGCAGGAAAGAGCTGTTTAAGGGCGAGACGGAACGGCAGCGGCTGGGGATACCAACGTTAATGTAAGCGGACGCTGGATTTTAGATATTGGATAAACCGTCTGAAAATTCAAATGCGGAATTCGGAATGCTGAATGCGGAATTAAAAACCAATTCCTTAAAAACTAAAAAAATTTCTTGGGCTTTTCATCCTGGAATCCAAGATTCGCATTCCGCATTTGAGCGGATGTTTCGGAGGAAGGGTCACCGGGAAAGCGTCTTTGTAAATGTCATCGGACCAGGGAGGTCATCATGACTTGTGGATCGGAACATGAACACGGATACGGCCATGGACATGGCTGCCGCGAGTATGGCGGATATGGGGGCGTGAGAAAATCCCCGCACGCCTGCCCGATTTGTGGCATGCCGCATGGCGGTAAAACCAGGGTTGGAGGAATGGAAGCCGGGTACGGCCGCCACCATCTTGTCAAAAAAGCGGCCAAGAAACTCCTGATCGAGAAGATGAAGGCCAAGATAGATGAGCGCTGGGGCGGCAAACTTGACGCCATCGCCCAGGAAATGGTTGACATGGCAGAAGAAAAGATGAAACTGAAAAAAGAAATGTGGAAGCGGAAGAAAGAGATGAAAGAGAAGATGCTCGAGTTATTCGCCGAGGAAGAGGCGGAGGAAGGGGAATAGGTCTAGGCCGTCATCGCATCGCGGCAGGCAACGGCCACCCGGTCATTGCCTGCGTAATCCTGATCGATGTCAAACTGCCCGAACATGCCGGCGCCGGCAAAAAGCTCGCGCACCTGGTCGCCCTGACGGTAGCCGATCTCAATAATCAGGCAGCCGCCCGGCCGCAAATACTGGGGTGCCTCGGCCGCCAGGCGCCGGTAAGAGTCAAGTCCGTCCGGTCCCCCGTATAGGGCCTGGCGCGGCTCGAAGTCGCGCACGTCAGGCGGGAGCTGTGGCCATTCCTCCTCAGAAATATAGGGGGGATTGGAGACGATGAGGTCAAAAGTTTCCATCGGGTCAATCATCTCGAAAAAGTCAGACAGGAGAAACTCAATGTTGCCGTCAAAACCGGCGGTCCTGGCGTTCTCTTTTGCGATTCCCAAGGCTTCTGCGCTTAAGTCGGCAGCGGTGACCTGCGCTTGCGGAAATCCGGCCAGTACGGAAATGGCTATGGCGCCGCTGCCCGTGCCCAGGTCCAGCACGCGCGGCTGTCGCTGCCAGTCCCTCTCCATCAGGAAGCGCAGCGCCGCATCGACCACGATCTCGGTCTCCGGACGGGGAACAAGCACGGACCTGCTTACCTTCAGCGTCAGGTTGCGAAAATAGGAGCGGCCCAGGATGTAGGCCACAGGCTCCAGCGCCGCCCGGCGCCTGACAAGCTCCCGGAAATGATCAATCTCGCCAGAGTTAAGCGGTTTATCAAAATTCGTATAAAGCTCGATCCGGCTGGCGCCCAGCACCTCCGCCAGGAGCAACTCCGCGTCCAGGCGGGGAGTCGCCGACCCTTTTTCCTTCAGGTAGGCAGCGGATGTCTTAAGCAGCTCTGAAATCGTCATTACTTCAGCCGCTCGGCCCGGTCATGGGCCGCCAGCGCCTCGGTGAATTCACCGATGTCCCCCTGAAGGACCGCGTCAAGCTTGTGCAGGGTAAGGCCGACGCGGTGATCGGTGATGCGCCCCTGGGGAAAATTGTAGGTGCGTATCTTCTGGCTGCGGTCCCCGGTGCCAACCATCGACTTGCGGGCGTCGGCCAGCTCTTTCTGCTGCTCGGCCAGCTTCAGCTCGTACAGGCGCGCCCGCAGAATCTTCATCGCCTGCTGCTTGTTCTGCAGCTGCGATTTCTCGTTCTGGCAGGACACCACCAAGCCGGTGGGAACGTGCGTCAGCCGCACGGCCGAGTCAGTGGTGTTCACCGACTGGCCGCCGGGGCCGGTGGATCGGAAAATATCGACACGCACGTCCGCCGGGTCAATTTCAACCTCAACGTCCTCCGCTTCCGGCAGCACCGCAACTGTGGCAGTAGATGTATGGATACGGCCGCCGGACTCGGTCACCGGTATGCGCTGCACCCGGTGCACGCCGCTTTCGTATTTAAAGGCGCTGTATGCTCCCTTGCCTTCCACCTCGATGATGACTTCCTTGAACCCGCCCATCTCGGTTTCGCTGCTGGAGAGGATCCGGGCCTTGAACTTCTTTTGCTCAGCATGGCGGGAATACATGCGCAGCAGGTCGGCCGCAAATAAGGAGGCTTCGTCGCCACCGGCCCCGGCGCGAATCTCAATGATGACATCCTTCCCGTCGTTTGGATCAGGCTCCAGCATGGTTTCGCGGATCTCCTCCGCCAGCTTCTCCATTGTTTCACGGGAGGCAGATATCTCTTCGCGCAGAAATTCCCGCATCTCCGGATCAACCGATCCGTCCCCGGAAAGCATCTCGTCCGCCTCGGAAAGGCTCCGCTCTGCCTCCCTGTAGCGGCGCACCAGGTCGTATGCCGGTTGCAGGCCGGAATGGGACTTCGCCAGCTCCGCGTAATGTTGCCGGTCATTCATCACTGCCGGGTCGCTCAACTCCCGGTTAAGCCCTTCATATGTAGCTTCGATTTCGTTTATCAGTTCTTCGATCATGTCAAAAAAGTTGCGGTTTCCGGTTTCCGGTTTCCGGTTTCCGGTTTCCGGAGAAACTATTGTTATTATTTACCAACTGTCAAACTTGTTTTTCAGTTACTGCTCATTACGCCATCACTTCCACATCCGCCCGGCCGCCGTGATCCATTTCGATCGGCTCCACCGCCGCCACTGCCTCCAGTGCGGCAATCGCCACTTCTATCTGAGAAAGGTCGGGCTCGCGGGTGGTAAGTTTCTGCAGCAGCAGGCCGGGAAGCATGACCAACTGCATCGCTCGGCTGTCCTTGTGCCTCCCTGCATATTTTATCACTTCGTACGAAAGGCCAACAATGAGCGGGATGCCTAAAAGACGTGAAATTATCAACCAAAGCAGACCCGGCACCCCTACAAACGAGAACACTGCAATCGCCAGCACCATGACTATCAAAAGAAAGTTGGTGCCGCAACGGGGATGAAGAGGAGAAAATTTCTTCACGTTCTCGGGCACCAGCTCCAGTCCCGACTCGAGGGCGTGGATGGTTTTGTGCTCGGCGCCGTGATATTCAAACACGCGGCGCAGCTGCCTGATCCGCGACACCGCCCAGATGTAGGCAATCAGGATGAAGATGCGCAGCAGACCTTCCATCAGCACGAACAGGGAAGAGTTTGGCAGCCAGCCGCGCACCGACCGGGCCACAAATAGCGGCAACACCACAAACAAACCAACCGCCAAAATGACGCCGATGGCGATGCTAAGCCCCATCTCCTTCCTGGAGATGTCTTCTTCCTCATCCCCCATTGACTCGTTTACCGACATCGCCAACGCCCGCATGCCCAGGGAAAGCGATTCCCACAAGCCTACAACGCCACGCACGACCGGCAGCCTTAAATAGAGATGGCGGTCGGCCAGCGGGTTCAACGGCTCGGAGTGAACCCCGACGCCGTCATCGGGACGGCGCACAGCCAGGGACCAGTGCCGCTTACCCCGCATCATCACGCCCTCGATTACAGCCTGGCCCCCTACCGAAGCCGACGCTTGCTTCTCCCCGCTCAAGGAACTGCCCTGCTCAAAGATCTTCCCTGCTGCCGCTCAGGCTCGTTTCCCAGTATTTTTCCATCTTGTCAACTTCTTCCTGTGTGTATTCCTCACCGCAGTACATCTTTCCCTCACGGCACCTGCGGAAGAGGCAGTCCGGGCCTGCCTTGCGGAACAGAAGCGGTGCCGCCTCCAGCACCAGGGAGCGCATCCACCAGGCCAGCCGGTTGATTTCCCATTGGGCGCGGCGGCAGCAGCGCACCTGGAAAAAATGCCTGAGCTCACGGGCGTTCATGGTAACGACGATCCTGGTCTCGGCGGCATTGGGGAGGACAAAACGGGCGTCCTCCTGGACAGCCTCCTTGCCCAGCCCCTGCCCGGCGCCAAGCTCGACAAGACGCTCGTAAGCGCGCATGGCTCCGGCCATCGCCTCTTTGAAAACTGCCAGCGCCTTTTCATTCTCGGCGACCCGGGGCGGAATAATAAATCCTTCATCATCGGAAAAACGGACATAGCGCTGCGACTGCTGGCTGTAGGAAGCCAGGCGGTGACGCACCAGCTGATGAGAGCAGGCGCGGGAAATGCCGTCGATGCCAAAAGTAAAGCTGGCGTGCTCGAGCGTACTTAAGTGGCCCGAGCCGATGAGGATCTTGAGCAGCCGCTCCACTTCATCAGCAGACATGCTTTCCTTCAGGCTTGCGGCAGTTGAGGAGGAATAGCAAAGCCTGCCGGCAGCAGCAACCGTCCGCTCCGGGTCGGGGGTGTGAGAGAGCAGGACGACGTTCAGGCGGGCAGGCACCGGCGGGACCGGCTACTTGGGGGTTTGCCTCTTGGCATACTTGCGCTTGAAGCGCTCCACGCGGCCGCCGGTGTCAACCAGCTTGCGCTTGCCAGTGTAGAAAGGGTGGCACTTGGCGCAGATTTCCACGTGAATCTCGGGCACCGTCGAGCGGGTCGTAAACTCATCGCCACAGGAGCAGCGAACCTTGGTTTCCATGTATTTGGGGTGTATATCTTTCTTCATTTTTTTCCTCACAAATTGTAAGCAACAAGAAATGATAGCAAAAAACAGTTGCTGGATGCTAGATTCCGGATTCTGGATAGACCTTTTCAGACCCGCTTGCTTTGCTATCTGCTATCCTGAGAGAAATGAGAAGACTTCATTATTTTGTCATTGCAGCAGTTGCTGTTGTCTTGGGGGCGGCATTTTTCGCCTTTATCCTTGTCCGCGGAAATTCCAGCGGCCAGACCCGGGCCGCCGGCCTGTCCCTGAACGCCGAGTCGCTGAGGCGGGATGCGGCGGACAAGCTCAGCAAGGAGACGCTTGCAATCGACAACCTTATCGAAGGCGCCGCCTCCGGCGACGCGCTGCCTGTCAACCAGACCAGGGCGACGATAGCGCAGGCAAACTCGGATCTTTCGTCAGCCCAGTCCGAACTGTCGCAAAGGGCTGCCGCCCTGGATAAGGCCGCAAAGCTTAACGTAAACAGCAATTTCAAGCATTATCTCGCCCTGCTTAAATCAGACAACGACAAGCTGGAGCAAGCCATTGCTGCCGGCCAGCAAATTACAGCCCTGCTTCAAAATCAGCTGTATTCTTTGGCCGGCTGGGACCAGGCCCAGGCGCAAAAAACAGTGGCGCAGGTGCATGCACGGGAATCAAGCATGGACAAAATCCTTGGCGACGCCGAGGCCCTGCACAACCAGGCGGCGCAGCTAAAACAGGACCATCCCGATGATTTCGATTAGACCCTTGCGTTGCCAAAATGCGATATCTAAAATAGCGAAAGCAGGACGCCTGATATGAATGGGTATTGGCTGATCCAAAATCCAAAGTCCAATATCCAAAATCCGGTTTTACGGGCGATTAGCTCAGCTGGCTAGAGTGCCGCCCTCACATGGCGGAGGTCACTGGTTCGAGTCCAGTATCGCCCACCAAGCTTCGTCTATCCGAACCTTCGGACAGGAGATCATGGAATAAATCGGTGTAAATTCCTTGTCCACGACTTTCCCGTCTTTAATAAGAATCTTTTCAAAAAAGGCCTTATTGTAAAATTTCCTGGTGTTGTCACTGGCTTCTTTGTAGCCAAAGCCGCACTGCGTGGCAATCTCTAACGCCAGGTCAAGAACTTCCCTCAGCTCGCCGAGCTGCGCATTTAATATTTCCAGTCTGTTCTCAGAAGTGGCCATTTCGCCTTCAATCCTGGCCTGTTCCTTCTTGAGAAGATGCAAAGGAATGGCTTCAGAATAATATGCCTGCATGAGCTTAGTCTGTTCCTGAGCAAGCTTCGAAATTCTTTTGCCAAGAAAGTCCTTCTCCATAGCATTGGTTGATTGCTTCGATATCAGCTCCTCATCAAAACGTTTCGAAAGCTTCCTAGCTGTAGCTTTTGACATCTGCACATTTTCGTAGAGCTTTTCAACCTGGGTTTCCATATCGGCTGCTGGTGCGTGCTTTGTATGGGTGCAGCCTCTGCCTCTTTTGGTTCCCAGGCAGAAGAAGTAAGTGTATTTGCCCTTGGCGGTATCGATGGAGAGTAGAGAGTCGCAATCAGCTCAGGTCGTGCCCTTAAACTTCTGTAAATTC
>JACWAD010000078.1 GCA_014874175.1 Thermoleophilia bacterium | reverse complement strand
TTGAAGCCTTTGTCGAACTGCTGCGGCCGCAGCAGTTCGACAAAGGCTTCAACGACTTCGGGATCGAACTGGGTGCCCGCGCCAAACTGCAGCTCATTAAGCGCCTGTTCGGTGCCAAGCGCTTTGCGGTAGGGCCGCTCGGTGGTCATGGCCTGGAAGGCGTCGGCCACGGCAAGGATGCGCGCCCCCAGCGGTATCTTTTCTGAAGTGAGGCCGTCGGGGTAGCCGCAGCCGTCGTAATGTTCGTGGTGATGACGCACGATCGGCAGGAAACTTTGCAGACTGGCCACGTGCCTGAGAATTGCTTCGCCAATCTTGGGGTGCTCCTTGATGCGCAGCCATTCCGACGGGTTCAGCCGCCCGCGCTTGTTGATGATCTCTTCAGGCACGCTGACCAGCCCGATGTCGTGCAGCAGGCCGGCGACCCGGACCCTGTGGACCTCGTCGTCGTCGAGCCCCATCTGCAGTGCTATGCCGGAGGCGAGCCTGGCCACCGATTCCGCGTGGTGTTTATCGTAAGTGCTGCGCTCATCCACGGAAGCCGCCATCACCTGCGCCGCCGCCAGGTGCAGCTCCTCGCGCACCAGGTCTTCCAGGGTGACGCGGCCGTATTCGCCTGACTCTTCGTGGAACAGGGTGACGCGGTTGCCGCCCTGGCGCTTGCCGTAGTACATGGCCCAGTCAGCCTTGTCGACAAGATCGTGGGCGTGACCGGCGTCGCCGGGATAGCTTGCCACGCCGATGCTGACCGAAAGCGGTGTGCTGGAGCGCACCTTGGTCTCGAAGGCAAAAGCCGCCACCCGCCTCCGGATGCGGTGGGCAATAATCTGGGCCCCGGAGCTGTCCGTCTCCGGCAGGATAATGGCAAACTCCTCGCCGCCGTAACGGGCGGCGACGTCGATGGCGCGTTTGGACTGGACGATGATTCGGGCTGCTTCCTTTAGCGCCTGGTCGCCGAGCCCGTGGCCGTTGAGGTCGTTGAAAGCCTTGAACTTGTCCAGGTCGCAGAAAATAACAGACAGAGGTTTGTGGTTGCGGGCGGAGCGCTCGATCTCCTCCTTCAGGCGCGAATAGAAATAACGCTGATTGTAGAGGCCCGTCAGGCCATCCGTGACCGCTTCCTCGCGGCTGCGCTCGAACACCTTTGCGTTCTGGATGGCAACCGCGGCCTGGCTGGCGAGGATGGAAAGGATTGTCAGCTCCTTGTGCCCGTATGCCTCAACCTCGCGGCTGTAGACATAGAAAACTCCCAGCTTTTCCTGCCGCACCTTGAGCGGCAGGCAGATGAAGGCGCGGATGCCTTCCGAGCGGGCCAGCCCGCTCAGCCGGTGCCTGGCCCCCACGTCATCGCTGAAGACGGCCTCGTCCCCCAGCAAGACTTCATCGGCCAGCCCTCCCGGGCGGAACTGCATGTTTCTGACGAAGTTGTCGCTCAGCCCCTGCGTGTAAGTATCCGTGAACTTGCCCAGCTCATCGTCAAAGAGGACGATTGCCGCCGCTTGGGAGTCCGTGAGCTCTATCCCTTTTGCCAGAACAATGTCAACTACCCGTTGCCAGTCAAATTCCGAACTGACGGCAAGGGCGATGTCGGAAAGCCGCATCAACTGGTGGATCTTGTGCTGGATCGATTGCGCCAGGCGGTTGAAAGAGTGTCCTATTTCTGACAGTTCATCGCTGGTTGAGATTTTTACGCGCCTGTCAAGGTCGCCCTGGGTCATGGCGACACTGGCTGACTTGAGCTCCTTCAGCGGACGGTTCAGGTAGAGGGTGATCGCCAGGGCAATCAGGATGCTTAGCCCCAGGCCTAAGATTGAAGCAAGGATGAGATAGCTCTGGGCCCGCAAAGAGGCTGCATTATCGATGGAAATCGCCTCCTGGTACCGGGCCTGAAAACTTGACTCCAGCTGGCTTGACAGGCTCTGAAAACGGTCAAGGAGGACGTCGTCCTGTTTTTCCTTGGCAATGGCGGCGCTCATGTTGCCCGATTGCCAGGAGGGAACGACCCCATTTAGGAAATTGGCGTCAAAAGTGGCGCCGGCTGCAGCGAGCTGGTTAAACCACTGCCGCTCCTGATCCGTGGAAGCATGCGACTGGGCGCTGGTCAGGGCCTGGTCGCGCTCGGCACTGGCGCTTCTGAACTGCGCGATCTTGTCCTGCTTGTTTTCCAGCAGCAGCTCGTAGTGGAACTGGATCTGCTGGGCTGCGGCCAGCCTGGCTGTGTTGATTTCATGCAGGGTGTCGGAGCGGCCCGCCGCCAGCTGGGCGGCGCTGTCCATTTCGCCGATCTGGTGTGAAGCAAGCAGCCCCAGGATGGAAAAGATGGCGATGATGGCAACAAAGCCGGCGACTATCTTCGTGCTCAATCGCCGGAAAATGGAGATGCCCCAAATCTTGCCCATTATGCCTGCCGTGATCCTCTCGCCCTAAGTGGAGGCCGCCATCTGCGTATGCTCCTCCTGCGCATTTCCTAGCGGCCGGTCATAACACCTATCGGCAGCAGGACCGGATCGCTTGACATGGAATCAATCAGGAGTTGGTTCTGCTGTTGCTGTCAGGGCGCTTGCAGGGCTTTGTAATTTGCTTGGTGCCTGCTGGGATAGGCGCTTATTCCGCGATCTCTGCGCCGAGCACGTCGTGGAGGTGGGCGAGGGCGAACTTTCCCACCTCGTCCCCGTCGTGGCCGGGAGCGTCGTATGTTTCCACGCAGAAGCGGGGCACGATGACGCGGTAGCCTCTGTTAACCAGGCCTTCGGTGGTGTGCAGCACGCAGATATCGGTGCAGACCCCCGTCATGATAACCTCGTCCGGAGCGAAGCCGTCCAGCTCCGCCTCCAGGGTGGTGCCAAAGAAGCCGTCGTACCTGGTCTTGGGGATCAGCGTTGCTCCTGCCGTGTAGGGCATTAGCTCGTCCACGACCCTGGTCTCATCCGTGCCGGCAATGCAATGAGGCGGAAACATCCTGAACTCGGGATCGTCGGGAGCATGGTTGTCATGCAGGAAAATTATCTTCGCGCCGGCCTCGATCTCTGTTTGCAGGTGTTCCTCGACGCAGGGCAGCACGCGCTCCATCCGCGGGCTGGCCAGGTTGCCGAACTTGAGAAACCCATTGATGACATCGGCGATGATCATTGCCCTTTTCATGGCTTCCCCCTTTAAGTCGTCCAAATTCCCGTCCAAATTCCCGTCCAGATTCCCAACAACTATCTGACTGCTTCCAGCCGCTCGTTGGGCCGGTAGCGGCGGCCGACCTTGGCCACCGGTTTCCCCGCGACCATAACGACGTCGGCCGTATAGTCATTTTCTCCCCGGAGGAGGCTGCTGCCAACCCCGTAGGCGTCTACGGGGGCGCCCGCGGCCTCGAAGCGGGCTATCTTGGCGGCGTCAAAACCGGCGCTGACTATGATTTTAACGTGGGAAAATCCCTCCGCGTCCAGCGCTTCCCTGACCTTGGCGGCCAGTTCCGGCTGCACGCCGGTGGGCTTGAAGTAGCCCATCTCGTCAATGAGGCTGCGGTCCACCAGCGTCTCGGAATTGTCGAGCCGCACCCCCCAGAGCTTTTCCCCCAGGTCGCGGGCGACTGCCAGGGACGTGTTGACACAGTCATTGTCAAAGTCAACAAGGGAGACGATGTTGACCCCGGGATAGTAGAGCTCGGCGAAGGCGCGCGTGGCAGCCACCGTGTCGCCGCCAAGGGAAGCGATCAGGCTGTGGGGAATGGTGCCGATTCCCTTACCGCCCCAAAGCGAGGCCTGGGCGTCGGTTGATACCTGGTCCATTCCTGCCAGGCGGGCGGCCAGCCCGTCCAGCGGCTGCACGGAATAGTGGTCATGGCGGGCGCCAAACATGAGCACCGGTTTGCCGCCGGCGGCCGCAAGCGCCGCCTTGACATTCTTGCAGACAAGCGTTCCCCGCGCCAGCGAGCCCAGGTAAACGGTCTCCAGGTGGGCAAACAGGGAATAGTCGCCCTCGATGGTCATGGCGGTTTCATAGGGTGAGACGCGATCACCATCGTAGAGGGCGCGAACCTCAAGCTCGTTCCAGCCTTCTACCCAGTTTCCGCCGGCGCCGAAATAGCCGCTGCAGAGCTTTAGGCAGGCGATGGCCTCATCCATGCCGCCCACCCAGGCCTCTTTTTTCTGGAAGACCTGCATCACGGCGCGCGGGTGCTGATTGCCATGCTCCAGCACTGCTTTGGTGCGGTTGAAATAAACGTCGGTGTAGAAGCCCCGCCGGATGTCATCCACGGGCAGGTTGAAACTCTCGGGGGGGAGCCGGTCAGGCAAGCCGCTCACCCGACCGGATAAGAGCCCAGCATTTTGACCCTGGCCAGCTTGCAGTCAAGGCACTTTAGCGCCGCCGCTACCGGGGGATCGTCCTGCTTTCCCTCAACGTCGATGAAAAAGATGTAGTCGCCGAGCCCTTTCTTGGAGGGCCGCGATTCAATCTTGGTCAGGTTGATATACCGGTGGGCGAACTCCTGCAGGATCTGGAGCAGGCTGCCGGGCTGGTCGTGGGCGATGGTGCAGACGATAGACGTTTTATACGGCCTGTCAACATCCTGGGGAGCCGGGGACGTGGCAAGAAGCACAAACCGGGTTTCGTTGTCGGGTCTGTCCTCGATATCGGCCGCCAGCACAACACAGTTGTAGCGATCGGCAGCCAGCTGGCTGCCGATCGCCGCCCATTTCTGGCCGGACTGGCTGACTATCCGGACGGCCTCAGCAGTACTGCCGGCGGCAACTTCCTCCGCCTGGGGCATTTTTTCGCGCAGGAACTTGTGGCACTGAGCCAGCGCCTGCGGCAAGGAGATGACCCGTTCGACCGCTCCCAGCTCAAGCGGGGCCCGCGCGATCAGCTTCTGGTGGATGGGATGGTCGATCTCGCGGGTGATGCTGACGTTCTCGACCTCGAAGGCAAGATAGTCCAGAGTTACATTTATTGATCCCTCGAGCGTGTTTTCCATCGGCACGATTCCCTCTTTGATCTCGCCGGCCGAGACTGCCATGATCACATCCGGCACTGACGGCAGGGGCACCGTGTCTGCGGGCGAAAGGCCGGTGTGCTCAAGTAGCGCTTCCTCGGACCATGTGCCTGCCGGGCCCAGGAAGCCGGTTTTGCCGCTAGCCAACAAGCCCGCCCCCAACCGCAGTGGAAGCCTTCGGCTTCAGGCTCATTGCCTCCTTAAGCACCTGGATTTCTTCCGGCGACAGCTTTTCCTTGCTGTCGCCATGGCGGACCTCCTTCACGTAGATGCGGGCGTCCCCACGCGACTGAATGGCGCTGATGATCACGCCTGAAAAGCCGGTGTCAAGCAGGGCCACGGAGCTGCTCTGCATCCCGCTTAAATCACGGTAAGCGTCATAGCGTATAACGCTGTGGAACGCCAGGCACTGGTCGACGCGGCGCCCGGTCTGGTCGAGGCTTCCCGCCACACGCCGCAGCTTTTCATCCAGCGCGTCAACGCTTTCGTTAAGCTCGCGGCTGTGGGCAATGATGTCGCGGACGCCCGCGTCGCCAAGCACCACTTTCTGATCGCGGCGAAGCCGGGCCAGCTTCATGAGCAGGAAGCCGGAAAGCAGCAGCGCCAGAGCCGCGAGTGCAATAGCAAGTATGAAGCTGATTGTCAAATTGGCAGCAAAGAATGTTCCCAAGACGCCGTCCTCTCACCTGCCGGCGCCAGGCTGGCCGCCGGCCTTCTTAACAGCACTGATTCTAACTAAAAACGATCTGGTATTGCGCCGTAGTGCCGTCAAGATTGGTCTGCCCCGGCACAGGACCGCAACTCGCTTTTAAGATGGCTGCCTCGGGGCCGGCCTGCGCCGCCAGGCCTGTGAGGTTGATCGTCTTGTGCTCGTTGGGGGCGATTGACGGTACTTTCCCATCGACTTTCTGGGGCGTCGGCTGGCCGGGGGCGGTCAGGGTCAGGCTTACCGGCACGTCGGTCTCGGTAGATTCCCCGATATTCTCAATTTCTACGCTGAAGGTGAGTGAATCAGAGGCCTTGAGGCTGTTCTGGCCGCCCACTTTTACCCTCATGCCGCTGGGCTGCACGTGCAGGCTGACCAGATCGACGTCATGTAGCCCGGAAACCTGCGCCTGAGGCCCTCCCTTGAGCTTCTCCAGAAGCGTCACCGCGGCTTGCTCGCTGGCCAGCGCCGGGTCGGTCAGGAACTTGGACTCAGGCACTTTCACCTCGCTTATCTGCTCGTTTTTAAGCTCGTTTTGGCAGGGCTGGTAAAAGAATTCATCGTAAGAGACATCGCTGGTAAGCAGAATCAGCAGCTCTTCCGAGACCTGGGCCGCGCCGGCCTGGGTATCCTGTGCTCCCAGCGCATTCAGGAGGGCCGGCTGCAGGCCTTTGAGGCCCCGCGAGCGCACCTGCATGCTGGCGATAAACCATTCATCTTCCTGTTTAAACTGGTCGGGCGCCTGTATGGCCTTGGCTCTTTCCACGATTTGATCCGAAGCAGACTGGAAGTCGCCCAGCTTTTTTTCCAGCGCCTGGCGCATGTTAGGGTTGGGATTCTGAAGCATGCCGGAGAGCTGTTTGCCAATCGCGTCAGAATCCTTGGTGACGCCTGCGACCGCATCGAAGTAATCATGAAATTCACTCACTTTTTTCTGGTCCAGGCAGCTCTTGATGGCAAGGCTGGAAACAAGAACAAGCACGATGACGGCCGCCAAAATAACCACCACCCGGCCCAGGGGAGATCTCCCTCCAGTGCCACGTCCCCGCTGGCGCGGCCTCCCTTCCCTTTCCCGGGGCGGCTCCGGGAAAGGCTCCTCTTCCTCGTCTTCAAAAAAAGACACCCGCAAGTCCTTTCACAAAGCAGATGGTGGATGGGGAATCTTGGACGGTGGAAATATCTGCAATCCACCTTCAGCCATCAACCACCCGGTTTTGGTGGGCGAGGGGGGATTTGAACCCCCATGCTCTTAAGAGCACTAGACCCTGAACCTAGCGTGTCTGCCAGTTCCACCACTCGCCCGCATGAAGGCGCCAGCCGCGGCGCCGGTCCCAAAGCCTGTTTCGTGACCAGAAGTGCCTGCAAGTTAAACTTTTTTACCGGACGCAACGGCAGCCGGCTTTTTGCGCCTGTATTATAACACAGGGAAAAAGCGTCGAAAGCTCCCGGCGGCTTATGGCGATACTATCACTATTGACCCCGGCGTGGTTGTCAAGCTCCAGCCAGAAGAATTTGGGCTTGACTGCGATAATAGCCATATGGTAGCTTTAGTGACCTCATCGGCACAGGTTGGAATTTAGCAGCCATAATCCTTACCCC
>JACWAD010000077.1 GCA_014874175.1 Thermoleophilia bacterium | reverse complement strand
TTGGAGACGGTGGCGGTGACAGATTTTCGCGGCTCCTATGACGCTCTTGATGCCGGCTAGGGAGGCAGCCGGGAAGAGCGATTGGATCGATACCATAGGGCTTGTTGCCCGGGACGAAAGTTCAGGGCAACGAAGAAATGCGGCCGCCAAAGTGGCCGCATTTCTTCATAGTATGAAACCGTTTCACGTTTAACGTGGCAAGCCGGAAACCGGAAACTTTTTTACAGTATTGACAGGTACCTGTCCAGCTCCCAGGTGGTGAGCTGCACCCGGTACTCATCCCACTCTTTCTTTTTCACTTCCAGCAGCCGGCTGAAGATGTGATCGCCCAGGGCCGTCTTCAAGAGCTCGCTCTGCTCAGCCTCCTTGATTGCCTCGCCCAGGTTTTCCGGCAGAGTGCCCACGTCCAACTCCTTTAGCTCCGCCTCGTTGGCTTCAAACAGGTTCATTTCCCGCGGATCTGGCAATTCGTAGCCCTTTTCAATGCCTTCCAGGCCCGCCTGCAGCATGACTGCAAAAGTCAGATATGGGTTGCAGGCGGGGTCGGGGCTGCGGAACTCGCAGCGGGTGGCTTTTTCCTGGCCGGGATGGTACATCGGCACGCGGATAAGCGCGGAGCGGTTGCGCCGGGACCAGGCCTTGTAGACAGGCGCTTCGTAGCCCGGCACCAGCCGTTTGTAGGAGTTGACCCACTGGGCGAAGACAATGCTGATCTCGCTGGCGTGCCTTAGCAGGCCGGCGATGTAGCCCTTGGCGGTGTCGCTGAGAAAGAACTGGTCATCCCCGTTGAAGAAGGCGTTGTTCTCGCCCTTGAACAGGGACTGGTGCGTGTGCATGCCGCTGCCGTTCTCGCCAAAGAGCGGCTTGGGCATGAAGGTGGCGTAAACGCCGTACTGCTCGGCGATCTCCTTGACAATGAGCCGGTATGTCATGGCATCGTCGGCCATCTTGAGGGCATCGGCAAAGCGCATGTCGATCTCGTGCTGCGAGGGACCCACCTCGTGATGGCTGTACTCGATTTTTATCCCCATCTCTTCACAGGCCAGCACCGTATCCCGCCGCAGATCGCTGGCGATATCAAGCGGGGTCAGATCAAAGTAGCCGCCCTTGTCCAGGATCTCCGTGCCTTCTGCATTCTTGAAATAGAAGAACTCCAGCTCGGGGCCGACATAGTAATGATCGAAGCCCATGCCGGCGGCGCGCTCCAGCGCCCGCTTGAGCACGTGACGCGGGTCGCCCTCGTAAGGCGTCTTGTCGGGATTAAGGACATCGCAGATCATGCGGGCCACTTTTTTCTCTTGCGGCCGCCAGGGAAGCACCTTGAAGGTGGCAGGATCGGGCATGGCGATCATGTCGCTTTCCTCTATGTCCTGATAGCCGGTGATCGAGGAGCCGTCAAACCCCATGCCGTTGGCAAGCGCCGTCTCCACCTCGCCGGCGGTGATTGCAAAGCTCTTCAGCTGGCCCACAACGTCAGTGAACCAGAGGCGGATGAATTTCACATCCTCGTCCTTGACAATTTTCAGCACCTGGTCTTTATCCATTTTGTGTCAATTCCTCCTTAGTTAAAGGTTAAACTTCAAAGTTCCGAGTTCCGCGTTCCGCGTTCCGAAAAAATATAGCTGTTTCCTTTTTGTCAGATATAATTTCGGGTTTTCAATGATCCGGTATCCGGAGTCCAAAATCCAGCATCCGATTTTATGCTGTTTTTGCCCCCGGTATCAATACCAGAGGGAATGTTTTTTGGAACAGCTTTTTATACCGGAGTCCAAAGATTATGCCGCCTCCGGAATGGCAAAGCCATTCTATATAGCGGCGGCTCCCCGCTCTCCCGTCCTGACGCGCACGGTATCGCTAACCGGCAGGAGGAAAATCTTGCCGTCGCCGATCTCGCCGGTGCGGGCGGCTGTCAGCAACGCCTCGACGATTCGATCCACATCGTCGTCTGCCACCACGATCTCCAGCATCAGCTTCGGCAACAGATTTACCCTGGTTTCCAGGCCGCGGTAATGCTCGATGTGTCCCTTCTGACGGCCGTGGCCTTTCACTTCCCAGATGGTCATGCCGACCACGCCGATCTCCTCCATGGCGTGCTGAACCTCGTAAAGCCGCTCTCCCTTAAAGACACACTGGATCATGGTCATCTTCCCGTCAGCCATCTATATCAGCTCCTCCGGGTAAGCCTTGCCGGCGTGGATGGTAAGATCAGAGCCTAAAAGCTCCTGGTGCGGCGTCAGCCTGATGCCCACCGCCTTCTTGATAATGCCGTAGACGATGAACGACGCGGCCAGCGCCACGGCGATGCCGGCGGCCGTCCCGGCAAGCTGGGACAGAAAGCTGACGCCGCCAAGGCCTCCCAGCGCCTTGTAACCAAAGATGCCGCAGGCAATGCCGCCCCAGGCGCCGCAGAGGCCGTGCAGCGGCCAGACTCCGAGCACGTCGTCGATGTGCAGGCGTTCGTTTGCCCACAGGAATCCCTTGACGAAGATGACGCCGGCCACGGCCCCGGTGACCAGCGCCGCCAGTGGATGCATCACGTCCGAACCGGCGCAGACGGCCACCAGCCCGGCCAGGGCGCCGTTATAGACAAAGACGCTGTCCCGTTTTGACACCAGCACCGCCGCCAGCAGCCCCCCGCCCATCGCCAGCAAGGAATTGGCGGCCACGAGGCCGGAGATCCTGGGCAGGGTCGCCGCCGAAGCGACGTTAAATCCGAACCAGCCCACCATCAGCAGCCAGCTGCCCAGCGCCACGAAAGGAACACTGTGTATCGTTAGCGGCCGGCTCTGGCCGTTGACATAGCGGCCCATGCGTGGCCCAAGGAGAATGATGCCGGGAAGCGCCAGCCAGCCGCCCATGGCGTGGACTACCACCGAGCCGGCGTAATCATGAAAACCGGCGCCGAAGGCGCTTGCCAGCCAGCCGGTTGACGAGCCCAGCACATTGAAGTGGCCCCATACCAGCCCCTCGAAAAACGGATATGCGAAACCGACAAATATGGCGCCGGCCAGCACCTGGGGGCCGAATTTCATCCGCTCGGCCACGCCGCCGCTGATAATGGCCGGAATCACGGCTGCAAAGCAGAGCAGGAAGAAGAAGTGGGCCAGGTTATAACCTGAATTGTTCGCCAGCAGCCCGGAGGCGCTGCCCAGGAAAGTAATGCCCCAAGAAATGGGGAACCCAACCAGGAAATAAACGACCGTAGAGACGGCCCAGTCGGTCGGTATCTTGGTTAGCGCGTTGACGATGTTCTTTTTTCTGACGCTGCCGGCTTCCAGAAAAGCAAAGCCCGCGTGCATGGAAAAAACAAGCACTGCCCCCCAGAGCAGGAAGAAGACATTGCCGGCGTTGACAATGTCGGTGAGACCGTTCGGGGCGTTCATGGGCGGCTCCTTGCCTGGTCAGGCGCCGGCAGAAAACAGGTTTATGCATTGGGACATATGGCCGGCACATTGATTTATCCAAAAGGATGTGGCCCATTGTATAAAGCTTCATTGGTTGGTTGTTTGTACAGTTGGACATAATTACCCAATTTTACTTTGTACGGAAGGACAAGATGAATGTTAGATGCTTAACGGGAACCAAAAGGGGCGGCCCCCGGGCCGCCCCTTTTGACATGACACACCGTCCCCTGCAGGGGAGGTTGGTGTTTTGCCCTTCTGACGGTTACGCTTCTGCCGGCTCGGGGCCGCGCTCCACGGGCGGAACGTTCACGAGCCGGTCGGCCAGCGCCGTGCCGTCAGTGCCGTCATCCGGCCCGACGAAGTGCTCCGGGTAACCCCACATGCCGTGCTCGGCAAAGTCGGAGCCGGCCAGCTCCTGCTCCGGCGAGAGGCGGATGCCCACCAGCGCCTTCAGACCGTAAAACACCACCCCTGAAGTAACCAGCACAAAAACAAACACTGCCGCGATTCCCAACGCCTGCACCCCCAACTGATGAAAGCCGCCGCCATAGACCAGGCCCGGCCTGCCCACCTTCAGCCGCGCCACGATGCCCGGCGCTGCGAACAGGCCGGTGGCAAGCGTTCCCCATATGCCGGAGATGCCGTGGCAGGAGAGGGCGCCGATCGGATCGTCAATGCGGATACGATCAATCGCCAGCACCATCACCACCATCAGCGCGCCGGCGACGCCACCGATGATTAGCGCCGCCCACGGCTCAACGTAGCCGGAGCCGGCGGTGATGGCCACCAGTGCGGCGATGGCGCCGTTGGCGGTCATGCCAATATCGGGCTTGCCCATCAGGATCCAGGCCATGATCATGGCGCTCAAAACTCCGGCGGCGGCGGCCATGTTGGTTACCAGAGCGATGCTCGCAAAGCTTAAATCCATGGCGTTCAAGGTGCTGCCGGGGTTAAACCCGAACCAGCCCAGCCAGAGGATGATGACGCCTAAAAGCGCCAGGGGCATACTGTGGCCGGGGATGGGCTTGGGCTTTCCGTCCCGCGAATACTTGCCGATCCTGGGACCAAGGGCGAGGGTTCCCACAAACGCTGACGTGGCGCCCAGCAGGTGCACGACGGTAGAGCCGGCGAAGTCCTGCATCCCCAGCTGGCTAAGCCAGCCGCCACCCCAGATCCAGTGTCCCACCACCGGATAAATAAAGGCCGTAAAAACAACGGCGAAAACAAAGTAGACAATCATCTTGGTTCGCTCCAGCAGGGCACCCCAGACGATTGCCAGCGATACCGCCGCGAAGGCGAACTCGAACATGAACTTCGCCGAGATGGGCACGTTGCTGTAGGCCAGCGACGAAAAGACGCTGTTTAGCTTGTCCGGAGCCACGTTCATAAACCAGCCGCCGGAGCCGGCAAAGCCGCTGCCGCTGCCAAAAGCGATGGCAAAACCCACCGCCCAGAAGACAATGGCCGATATTGACATATTCACCAGGATCTTCCAGGCGATGTGCCCCGCGTTCTTGGCCCGGGTAAATCCTATCTCAAGCGTAAAAAACCCGGCCTGCATAAAGAAGACCAGGAAAGCCGCCAGCATAACCCAGACGGTGTCCACGGCAATTGACTCCGGCGACGGCGCAGCGGACTGGGCAAAAGCGAGGGATGGAACAAAGAGCATTCCCAGGCCCGCCGCCAGCACGGCCATCACCATGATTGCTATCCTCCTCCTGATAACGTGCTTAAGGTCGTTCACAACTCTCCCTTCTTCCGGCCGGGCCTTTAAAGAACCTCAGGGCCGGTTTCGCCGGTCCTGATCCTCATGGCAAACTCAACCGGAGCCACAAATATCTTGCCGTCGCCAATGTCGCCGGTGCGGGCGGCCTCGCCCAGGGCGGCGACAACCTTGCCGACTGCGCCGTCATCCACAACTGTCTCCACCTTTACCTTTGGCCTTAAGTGAATGGTGACGCGGGCGCCGCGGTAGGTCTCTGTGTAGCCCTTCTGGCGGCCGAAGCCCTTGATCTCGGTAAAGCTCATGCCCTCGATGCCGATCCGGGAGAGAGCGTCCCTTACTTCCTCCACCTTTTCGTGGCGGATAAAAGCCTCTATCTTCTTCAAATCCGTTCACCTCCAATGCTGTTTCAGCCGGACAAGCCACAGACGGCTGATTTATACCTCTGTCCTTGTCCTTTTGGAGTGTAGATGCTTGACGGAAAGACAGCATTGGCCGGCGGGAGCAAATCCGAAGCAAATATTTGTCCATCTGTCCTTTTTGGGGAGCAGACGACGCAAAGATGGCCCCAGGCTGGCGTGGTAATAACCAGGAAATATTGTTATTGTCCGCGTGGATAACCTGCACCGGCGGCACTGCGAGTTGGGAGTTACAAAATGAAGCAGCGCAGCCAGACGTACAGCATGCTGATCAGAACCGAGACCAGCATCAGCGGCAGCCCGTATGCGGTAAAGCGCCTGAAGCTGATCGGGAATCCGTGCTTCTCGCCAATGCTGCAGGCAATCACGTTGGCGCTGGCGCCGATCAGAGTGCCGTTGCCGCCCAGGCAGGCGCCTAGCGCCAGCGACCACCAGACCGGCATCAGGCCGGCGCAGTGCAGCAGCGCCGCCCCGTTTTGATTTGGCCACATACCGTGAGCCATATCAACGACCATTGAGTTCATTGTGGCAACATAAGGGATGTTGTCCACAATGGCGGAAGCAAAGGCCGAGAACCACATGGTGACCATGGAGGTAGCAAAGAGGCTGCCCCTGGTGAGATCAAGGGTTGCCCGTGAAAGCTGCTCGATCACGCCCGCCCGCGCCATGGCGTCCACCATCACGAACAGGCCCGCGAAAAAAAAGATAGTGGTCCACTGCACTCCCCTGAGAATCTCCCGCGGGCCTTGCCGCGCCCATAGCGACAGAAGCGCCGCGCCCAGGATGGCGACGGTCGCCGGCCTCAGCCCCAGGTAGCTATGGCCGATGAAGCCGGCCACGGTCAGGCTCAGGACCAGCAGGCTCTTGCGCAGCAGCACCCGGTCTGTTATCGCTCCGCGGTGATCCAGATTCATGACCCGGCCGCGGGCCTCATCCGTGGCGCTGAGCTGGCGCTGGAAGAAGAACCTGATCATCAGCAGGTAAACAATCATGATCAGCACAATCACCGGCAACAGGTTGACCAGAAAGTCAGTAAAAGTCAGTCCGGCGCGGCTGGCGATCATGATGTTGGGCGGGTCGCCGATAAGCGTGGCGGCGCCGCCGATGTTGGAGGCTACCGCTTCGGTGATAAGAAAGGGGATGGCGTCCGTCTTCAAGGTCTTGGCAATGAAGATCGTTACCGGCGCTATCAGCAGAATAGTGGTGACATTGTCCAGGAAGGCGGAGATGACCGCCGTGACTGCCGCCAGCATCAGCATAATCCGCAGAGGATGACCTCGTGACAGTTTTGCGGTCATTACCGCCAGCCACTCGAACAGCCCGCTCTTCATGACGATGTTGACGATAATCATCATTCCAATGAGCAGGAAAATGACGTTGAAATCGATTCCGAGGCCTTCAGAAAAGGAAGACCCCTTCTGCTCAACCACTCCCAGCAACAAAAGCAGAGCGGCGGCCGTTAGGGCCGCCACTGTCTTGTGCACAATCTCCGTGGCGATCACCACGAAGGCGGCAATAAAGATTCCTGTTACCAGTATTGCCTGCACGGCACAGCCTCAGAGGGCGCGGAGCATGAGCGGAAGGGGCTCCGTGTCGTGCCGCTACAGAGCATCATTGCCGCTGGCTCCGGTTCTTATTGCAACCGCTTCCTCGACCCCGGATACAAATATCTTGCCGTCGCCGATCTCGCCTGTGCGGGCGGTCTGGGCGATGGTCTCGATAACCTTGGCGACCATGTCGTCGGGAACAATTATCTTCAACTCGAGCTTTGGGTTAAGGAAGACGGTCAGCTTGCTTCCCCGCCACTGCTCTGTATATCCCTTCTGCTTGCCGGCGCCCTTGACATCGGTGACCGTCATTCCCCTTATGCCGATCCCGTCCAGGGCGGTCTTGACGTCGTCCAGCTTGATATGGCGGATGATTGCCTCTATCTTCTTCATGCGCCCGTTCCTTCATCCATAGATATGGAGGCAATGGCCGGCACCGTCTTGCCGGGGGGTGCGCCCAGCCCGGAGGGATGCGGTGTCACCCAGTCCGGCGCCGAGCCCGAGAAGTCCGGATAGGCGAGAGTGCCCATCTGCGGCAGGTCGAGCCCCTGGATCTCCTCTTCGGAGCTGACGCGGATTCCCATGATCATGTCAAGCACCTTGAAGAAAACGTAGCCGCCTCCGAGAGCCACAATCACAACCGTGACCGCGCCAATTGCCTGGGCGGCAAACTGACCAGCATTTCCGTAGAATAGGCCGGTGACAGCATGAGTGACGCCATTGTCGCCGGCGCCGTAGGTTCCGTCGGCAAACAGGCCCAGGGCCGACACCCCCCAAAGTCCGGCGAAGCCGTGGACGGCAACGGCGCCTACCGGGTCATCCACTTTAAGTACGCGCTCGACGAAAAGGACGCCGCCGATGACCAGGGCGCCGGCCACCAGGCCGATTAGGCAGGCCGCCCAGGGAGCCACGAATGCGCACGGTGCCGTGATCGCCACCAGTCCGGCAAGAGCGCCGTTGCAGGTCATGGAGATATCTGGCTTGCCGAACGCCTTCCACATGAGGAACATGGCTGTCACGCCGCCAAAGGCGCAGGCGAGGAAGGTATTGGCGATAATTACCGTCAGCCGGAAGTCGGCGCCGGTCAGCGTGCTGGCGCCGTTAAAGCCGATCCAGCCAAACGCGAGAAAGAGCGTGCCCAGCACCGCCATCGGGATATGGTGGCCCGGGATTGCGTTTGGGCTGCCGTCCTTGTTGAATTTCCCGATGCGCGCCCCCAGCACGATCGCTCCGGCAAGGGCTACGAAACCGCCCATGGCGTGCACGACCGTGGAGCCCGCAAAGTCGAGGTAGCCGTTGCCCAAACCCAGGTTGGCCCCCAGCTGCGACAGCCAGCCGCCACCCCAGACCCAATTCCCGAACAGCGGATAGAGAATCATCGAGATGAAGAAACCGTAGATGACAAAAGCCGACCACTTGAACCGCTCCGTCATAGCGCCGGTGGGAATGGTGGCTGCGGTGTCCATGAACACGAGCTGAAAAAGGAAGAAGCCCAGCACGCCGGCGTCATAGATGCCGGAGCCGGCAAATCCCTTGGTGCCTATGATGCCCCAGCCTTTGGCCACCTCAAGCATGCCGTCAAGATTGACGATGCCGCCCAGTGTCGTCAGGTGCCCCATGCCGCCGAACATCAGTGGAAACCCGACCAGGAACCAGCCAATGACACCAATAAAGAAGATGACCATGTTCATCCCCATCGTGTGCACAGCGTTCTTGGCCCGGGTGAATCCTGTCTCCAGCAGGGCAAAGCCGGCCTGCATAAAGAAGACCAGCGCAAAACCGACCATCAGCCAGATGATGCCGGCGGCGACCCGGTTGTGGCCCACCTCATCAGCCAGACTCTTAAGCGTCAGACTGTTGCCCTGTGCCGACGGCGACAGGTCCGAGGCGCCGCCGGTGGCGCTGCCGTTTGGATCCATCGTTACCACTGGCGCGCTGCCGCCGCTCTGATCATCCGCGGTGGCAACCCCGGCGATGGCAAAAAGCAGCGCCAGCGCTGTCGCCGTGATGAGAATTATTCTTATTGACCTGCCCATACGTCCTCCTTGGACTGCTTGACTTTCGATTTCAATTCCCGGAGAAGGCCCCCTTGCTATCCCCGAGTAATAAAGCTGACCTGCCGGTGGCTGCGGCTGGTTGCCGCTGCGGGGTTTTGGTTGCTTCTGTCCCCGGCTGACCCGTTTCACCTCCTTGTCTTGCCGGCCGCCTTGTCCAAAATGATAGCCTGCGGCCCCGGCGCGAACGCTGTCCACGAGTACAAAAATAAGGCATGCCGCTTGTACTTTGACGAGCCGTGTTGATTTTGTTTCCGTTTCCATATCCAGGAGGAGCAGGGGCGCCTTGCCGCCTTGTCCGCCAGGGATAAAATCCAGATCAGCCGCACCGGCAGGCAGGTCTGCGCCCGCGATCGGGCTTTCGCCGCGGCCGGCGCTCTTCGTCTGGTGCTACTCGCGTGGCAATTGCGTTTCCGCAATTTTGGCCTGGCGTCGGTATTATCGCGGCCGGCGCTGCATTAAATTGTTGACAACACAATCGAGCATGAAAAGGAGTGAGGCCAATGCGGCAGGTTGCTATTTATGGAAAAGGTGGTACTGGCAAGTCGACCACGACGCAGAACCTGACCTCGGCCCTGGGCGAGATGGCAAGAAGATCATGGTGGTGGGCTGCGACCCCAAGGCGGATTCGACCCGGATGCTCCTGGGAGGCCTGGCACAGCAGACGGTGCTGGACACGCCGCTACTTTATCTCCGCCCTTTCCTGTCCAAGCGAACCCGCGATATAATACTGACCCGGAGGGGAGGTTGGTTGCTAACACCTCTGCCTGGTTTGATTTTGCAAAAAGCCGGGCATTACGAGATACTATTTACATAGTAAATTTCGGATCAGGAGTTCTTCGTATGCCAAAAAAGAAAGGTTACTGGTTCTCGGATACAAGCCGCGCCGTCAACCTGACGCCGCCGGAGGCCGAGATTATGCGGGTAGTCTGGGACAAAGGGCGCGCTGTCTCCGTCAGGGAGGTCTATGAGATCCTCCTGCGGCGCCGCAGGCTGGCTTACACCACGGTTATGAGTGTGATGTCCAAGCTTGCCAGAAAGCAAATCCTGATCCAGGACAGAAGCATAACTACCTATATGTATTCGGCTGCCGTGACGGATGAAGAGGTGGCGGGCAGCATCCTCGACGGCGTGGTGGACAAAGTGCTTGCCGGCGCCGCCGCTCCGCTCATCTCCCGCCTGCTGGGAAAATCAAGGAAAAAACTGACTCCGGAACAACTGAAGGCCCTGGAGGAACTGATTAAAAAGAACGGCAAGTGACCTGACCAAATACCCGATTTGCGGGTGGTGATTCCCTTGTTCCCATCCTGGGAACGCATCATCTATTTTCATTTTGAACCCGCATTGCTGGACGGCCTGCTGGCGCTCGCGGGGGTGCTTGTCATGTTTCGCCTCCTGAGGATCCGCGACCCCCAGGTGCGCATATTCTTCCTCTTTTATTCCCTTGATCCGCCCCCTGCTGATCCTGCTCGAGGGAGCCGCTGACCTGGAGAGGCGGCACCTTGCCACCGGAATGCTGCTCGGCCTCAGGATTCCCGATCCCTTCAACATGCTGCCGGTGGATATTGTCGGCCAGAAGCAGATGTCTGCGGCCTCCCAGACGGCTGCCTTTTTGATCGGCGCAGCCCTGATCCTGGCCTTCCTGTTTCTGGCCGCGCGCTGGGCCGGTTTCATCATTTTCTTTCACCGCTTGAAGCAAAGCAGAGGCGCATTTGACAAGCAGGAAGCGGCGCGGGTTGGCCGCCGTCTGAGCGCCCTCTCGCAAAAAATGAAAGTCAATTCTCC
>JACWAD010000076.1 GCA_014874175.1 Thermoleophilia bacterium | reverse complement strand
GGTTATATCCTGCTTTCAAAAGACCCCGAATCTGATATCGTTCTGCCTGGGCAAGCTGCGTGTAACATCTCACAAGTGCTCCTTTTACTTAGTCGTTTTAGAAGCACTGATGCTACTGCAGCTTGCCTCTTAAAACGACCTCATGTTGCACTTGGGAGTTGAATCCGCCGTTCCTAATCGATAAAGCTGCGATGCCAAAGCTCGAAGATAAGCAGCATCCACACCTGCCAGACTCCCTTTCCTGTGTTTTCGTGCCGTTCGATAAAAGACTTGAGCGCCGGCACGCTGAAGTAGCCGCGGCTGAGGGCCTGGTCCGAAAGCAAAATTTTTCTGGCCTCGCGCCTGAGGTGGCCCTGCAGCCAGGGAGTGACCGGCGCGGCAAAGCCGGATTTGTCCCGGTAGATAGTGTTGTGCTTGAGTATCCCCTCCCCCATTTTCTTGAGGATGTACTTTGATTCGGTGCCCTTCAACACGGCGTCATCCGAGAGGCTGCAGGCGAACTCGACAAAATGATGGTCGAGAAACGGCGTCCTGGCCTCGACACCGAAGGCGGCGCATGTGCGGTCCAGGATGCGCAGCATGTTGGGCATCATATTCTTCATGTCCAGGTACATCATCCGGTCGATGGTGGTGGCGGCCGGCGCCGTGCTATATCCGTTGAGATAACGTTCTTCCGTAGTATATCCGGCGAGCCTTCCCTTCAGCCAACCCGAAAAGAGGCTGTCCTTTTCCTGGGGTGGAAAAGTGCTGGCAATGCGCAGCGCCCGCTGCCCGGGTGTCTTTGCGATCTCCTGAAACAGCCGTTTCAGCGACCGCCGGCCATATTCCTCTTTCATTGTGCGCATCCCGGCAAGCGCCGCCGCCAGCCGCCCGCGCCTCAGCGCCCTGGAGAACAGGTCGGCCAACTGGGCCAGGATGTAGCGGTTGTAGCCGGCTAAAAGCTCATTGGAGCCCTGGCCGCCCAGCACCACTTTGACAAAGTGGCTGGTGAACTCGTTAAGAATGTAGAAAGAATGGATGCCGGGGCTGACTGTGGGCTCATCGACATGCCAGATCACCTTCTTCATGGTTTCCATAAAGGTTTCGGAGTCGGGGAAGACCTCGATCTCCTTGTGAATAACGCCCGCCTTCTCTGCCGCCATCCGGGCATAATTACGCTCGTCATACTCCTCTTCCCGGAAGCCGGCTGAAAACGTGATCAGGCGCCCGCGGTCGATTCCGGCGGCAACCGAGGTGATAAAACTGGAATCAATGCCGCCGCTCAAATGAATGCCAAGCGGATTTACGTCCGCAACCTCCAGGGCCACCGCTTCCTTGAAGATTGCCAACCCCTGCTCAATCAGCTGGCGCTCATTCCAGGGATGATCAGGGACGAAATTCATATCCCAGTAGCGGCTGAGCCGCCCGGGCGAGCCGGCTTTATCCACGATATACATGCAGCCGGGCGGAAGCGCCAGGATATTCTCGAACATGGTCTCGCCGTCAAAAATGTAGGAAAGGGCGAAGAAGTCGCTCACGGCGCGGAAATTGACGCTGCGCCTTATTGCGGGGTCGGCCAGAATCGCCTTGATCTCGGAGCCGAAAAGGAGCCGGCCGGCAGTCTGTGAGTAATAAAGGGGTTTTATGCCAATGCGGTCGCGGGCCAGAAGCAGCCGGTTTTTACGGCCGTCCCATAGCGCCAGGGCAAACATGCCGTTCACCTTTTCCAGGAAACGGCCGCCCTCCTCCTCATACAGATGAACGAGAACCTCAACATCGCCGGGGCCCGAGAACAGGTGCCCCTTCGCCTCAAGTTCCCGTCGCAGATCGGCGTGATTATAAATCCGCCCGTCACAGGCGATGTGAACAGTACCGTTCTCATTGACAAGCGGCTGCGGCACGGAAACTGCAGAAGGAATTTTAAGGAAGGAATGGGAAAAACCGACGTTGCCGCTGACGAACACTGCCCGGCCGTCCGGGCCGCGGTGGGCGATGGCGTCCGCCATCCTTGACAGCTCATCGGCCGAAACAGTTTCCCCAGAAGGCTTAAATATTCCCGCGATGCCACTCATCTATCATTCGATATTAATTACTTGACTTTTGGCTTTATCCTGAGCGGCGGCGGGGTATCCCCTTTCTTGGGGGAGACCTTTCTCACCAGGGGCTTGACCTGCTTGAACGGAGGAATCGTGGAGAGGACAAACAGGCGCGGATGACCCCCGAACCAGTTGGCGTGGCACTCGGCGCACAATGACAGCTCCCTGAAACGCCTTTCCCTAAGCAAGCGGCGATGGTTCCTGACGCCTTCGCTGTTCCAGACTTCCATAATTGACTGTCGGTTTAAATCACCGAACACCTGGGTGCCGTTAAGGTCGGCGCTGCAGCCCAGCACGCGGCCGTCCCAGGCAATGCTAAGCGCCGTCCAGAACACCTGGCAGGGATAATAGGAATTGCCCTTGCGCTCGTGTTCTATAATGTTTTTCTCTCCCCGCCAGTCATGAGGATTGCGGGCAAAGATACCGTCCAGAGGCAGCCCGTCGAACTGGGCGATGAATGCAGGGTCGATCTCCTGATTCGGATTATCCTTCAGTTTAAGCATTTGAATGGAAATTACCGGCTTGGTCATCCCCCGCTCTTTTTTGAGCCGGAGGAACGTCTTGATATTTTCAACCACTTCTTTATAGTTGGCGCCGACGCGCATTTTCTCATAATCTTCCTTGTTGTCGCCGTCGAAGCTGACCCACATGCCGTCCACGCCGGCATCCAGCAAAGCTTCAGACTTTTCCCTGGTAAGAAGAGTGCCGTTAGTAACAACCCATGATTCCAAGCCTTTCGAGCCGGCGTACTCAACCATGTAAGGCAGGTCTTTATGAAGAAGGGGCTCGCCGGCCAGGAAAAGGCCCACCTCATAAACACCGGACCGCGGCGCCTGGTCAATAATCTTTCTGTAAAGATCCAGATCCATGAAGCCCCGCTTGCGGGTACCGTTAATACTGCAGGTATAACATTTCAGGTTGCAGGCATTGGTGGGCTCAATGTTGATATATGGCGGACCTGTGGGTGTGCGCTCCGAAAGACGCAGCCAGTGGTAATTGCACCGATAATTGGCCCATTTTTTTGAAAGTCGTGACATCTTCGTTAGAACGGCCAGAACAGGAGACCGTCAGAAGCAGAAAGCGATTTCTGGCAAAAGGTAATCTTACCGGTAATTTTACACTAAAAAGCAACAGGCAAGCGCAGCCTGACGAACAACTGTCCGGTTGGGCTTGCCCTCATGCTCTTTACGTATACGACCGCGTACGGGCGTCCTTGCCCACCCAGCGCGTGCCGGCAAGCACCGCCTTGCCGGTGCTCTTTACCTGCCTGGGCAGCGCCTTGGACATGAGGAAGGCGACGTGGGGATTCTTGCCGTGCCAGACGAAGTTGCATTCGCGGCAAAGGTCAAGTTCCTGGAAGCGGCCGGCCCGGTGCATGTCCCGGTAGTACATAAGCCGGTCGCCGTTCCAGACATCCATGATCGATTCGTGGTTCAGGTCCCCGAGGATGTCGTGGCCGTTCAGGTCGGCGGCGCAGCCGACGACGTGGCCGTCCCAGCCAATGCTGAGTGTTCCCCAGAGCACCATGCAGGGATAATAGTAGTTGCCTGTTGTCACCTGCGGCACTTCGTGCCTGACTTCGCCACGCCAGGTGTGGGGATGGATGACCTTGATCATGTCTGCCGGCAGGCCGGCAAACAGGCGGCGGAACTCCTCGCTGATGTAAAGATTGTTCCCGATATGACTATTGCCATTGTCGCCATTGCCGGCGGCGCCGGCCTCTCCTTCGTCATCAAGAACCTCTTTCTTAACAACCTTGAGCGTCACGTGCGGCAGCATCTTCCCCCGCTCGGCCTTTAATCTGAGGAATGTGCGAACATTTTCCACCACTTCGTCAAAATCGGAGCCCTTCCTCATCATGTTGTAGGTCTCAGCGTCCTCACCGTCAAAACTGACGCCCAGGAAGGCCAGGCCGGAGTTCAGTAGCTGCCTCGATTTCTCCTCGGTCAACAGCAGGGCGTTGGTGTGCAGGCGCGACTCCATCCCCGAGACGGTGGCGTACTCGATCATATAGGGAAGCTCCGGGTGAAGCAGCGGCTCTCCGGCCAGAAAGTGGGCCACTTCGTGGATATTCAGCCGGGCTGCCTCATCGATGATCTTCTCATAAAGTTCGAGGCTCATATATCCCGGTTTGCGGGTGTAATTATAAGAACAAAGACGGCAGCGGATATTGCAGTAACTGGTGGGCTCGATGTTGATGTAAAAGGGACCGGTAGGCGTGACGCTTTTTTTTCGGAGCCAGTGATAGCGCCAGCGGTACTGAGCAACTTCAAAAGGCAATCTTCTTCTAATTGCCACCAAGCCCCTTTCTTGGCAATAAAATGCGCCTCTGTTGACGCCGACTTGCTAAAACGTTCTTTCCCCCAGTGATATATTCTCCCCTGGCCTCGACTTCAAACGTACGAATCTTACCGCGAACTCCACCGCCTGGCAAGCCAGCCGCATAACTAGCTGTAAAACTGGGAAATCAGAAACGGCCTCTTGGCGCCCGTGAGGCGGGTCGCCAGCCTGGCGGCATGCCACTCGAGCGGCAGGCGGTAATTGTCCCGCCGCACCCGGGCTTGGGCCAGTTTTCGCAACAATATAAACGGAAACCGTTTAATTCCGGTGCCGGCGTTCCTGAGCACCCGCCGGTCCGGGTAGGCAATCGGAAAATAAAAGCTGCTCAAGCGCTCGACATATTCTTTTTCATTCTCCGTCACCCAGGGCGTATTGATGTTGGTAAATCCAAAATCGGACCAGCCTTCCAGGGTGCGAGGGGCGCGAAAACCCTTGGATTCGGCAATGGGAAACAGGGGCGAGCCCGGATAGGGAGCATAGAAACAGATAGGGGTCATGATCTCGGCATAAGTTGACTTGACCTGTTTGGCAGCGGCGATAGTTCTCATCATCTCCTGCCGGCGGGATTCATGGTCGAGGGGAAAGCCAACCATAAAACTGAATATCCCCCCGATGCCGTTTTGTTTCATCTTTCGGGAGCACTGGTAAATCTCCTCCACGGTGATGCGCTTGTCGATCAGGGAGAGTATTTCCGGCGAGCCTGATTCCGCTCCAACCCCGAGGGAGCGGCAGCCGCTTTTTCGCATCAGCTCCCATAAATTTTGATCAAACTTAAGAACCTGATCAACACGGGCAACGGCGCTCCACTGGATATTTAGCCCGGCCTCGATCATTCCGGCCACAATCTCAGCGGCCCGCTTCAGGTTAACAAAAAAGTTGGGATCGATGAAGGTGATATGGTCGAGGCGGTAGTTCCGCACTAGGGGAATCAACTCCTTAATAACCTGCTCACTGGAGCGCCCCAGCCACTTGCGCTTGTTCACCAGCGGCTCGGCGCAAAAGCCGCAGTTAAAAGGACAGCCGGTGCTGGAAAGATACTGCAGCGAGCGGTAGCCCGGGTTGTTGCGCGTGATGATCGTCTCGATGTCAAGCAGCTCGTAGGGAAGCCGCGGAAATTTGTTCAAATCCTGGGGCGGCCGGGCGGGATTGGCAATGACGTTGCCGCCGGCGTCCTTGAAGCTGACACCCTTGACGCCAGCCAGGTCCCCGCCCGCCTCCAGCCGCCTGACAACTTCCAGGAAGGCCGCCTCTCCCTGGCCGCGGACTACAGCGTCAACATAGTATTGCGCCAGGGTCTGCTCGGGGAGAATCGACGGGTGGTAGCCGCCCCAGATGATGGGCAGGCCGGGAAAGCGGCGGCGGACGAAGCGGGCGTACTCGATGGCGCCGCGGAGCTGGTTGCCGGTCATGCTGCTTACGCCCAGGCAGATTGCGTCCTGGCAGGCTTCCATGAAACGGGCGTCAAGGTCAGTCTCGATGCCTTCGTAGATGAGCACCGGCTCGTAGCCGGCCTGCTTGAGCGGCCCGGCCAGAGCCAGGATCGCCATAGGGAACCCCGGCGAGGAAGTTGCCGGCGCCCTGTCGTTCTCCCGGACGGGGTCGGGGAAGAACAGTACCACT
>JACWAD010000075.1 GCA_014874175.1 Thermoleophilia bacterium | reverse complement strand
GAGTTTGCGTTTCATCAAGAGATTGCCAAGAGCCTGGATGCTGATGTCTGCTTTGCTCATCCCTACTCCTCCTGGGAGAGAGGCCTAAACGAGAATACTAACGGGCTCATCCGCCAGTACTTTCCGAAGAAACACGACTTTACCACCATCACCAAAGAGCAGCTCGCCGAAACAATGCACCGGCTAAATCACCGTCCCAGAAAGAAGCCTGGATTTAAAACCCCATATGAAGTATTCTTCAAAACGTCAACCCTGTTAACTGTTGCACTTCAGAGTTGAATGCGCCGTGGTCTAAAGAACTAATTCTTAGGAAAAGCCGCTAGGTTATTCCAGTATCTTCGCAGCAGTTCACACCGAATGACGCTTTTTCGTCACAATGATCAACGTCAGTAAAGTAATCACGATCACAAGTGCGAGTGATGTGACGCACAGGGGGCAGATCGCGCCCAGCACGAAAATCTCGACGTAAGTCAGCGCCAGCGAAACAGCTAGCGCTGCCAGAGAGGCCAACAGTAATAGCGTCCGCCAAATGGGCGCCGGCCCGCGCCCGCTTAAGATGGCGCCGGCCAGAAACGCGAGCAGCGCATATCCCGCCATCCCGGCGGCCGCGACCGGTATCCCAGCGACATCGGAATAAGAGCTCTGGTTTACCGCTGTGCAGCTGATGGTCTCGTTGACGTCGCAGGATGACGTTAGCGGCGCGGCGTAGTGTTGTTTTAGGGCATAAGTGGAATCGGCAATGCCCAGAAAAGCAAGGACAATTATTACAATTAGGTAAAACTTTAGATTCATGTCAACTGATTACCCGGATGATAATTGTAGTTTAGCAATAATCCGGCCTGAGAATGGCAGTCCGGCAAGCGCACGGCGTGGCGCGCCGGCTGGATTTCCATCCGCAAACTCTCTAGAATCCTTGCTTGGATGGCCGCCGGGTTAATGTGTATTATCGCCCGATTTGAAACTTGTGGAGAGGTGGCCGAGCCGGCTGAAGGCGATCGCCTGCTAAGCGATTAAGGGGGCTTTAAGCCTCCTTCGGGGGTTCGAATCCCTCCCTCTCCGCCAAAAGCCAGATATTGGATGTTGGATATCGGACTTTGGATAAAAAATGTCCAAAATCCAAAGTCTAAAATCTAAAATCCGGGTTGGACATTGGATGCTGGATTTTTGGTTTTAAGGTTTATTCCAATGTCAAAAGTCTAATATGAAACGTCCGGGTTTTCGCGCCCGTAGCTCAGCTGGATAGAGCGTTGGACTACGAATCCAAAGGCCACAGGTTCGAATCCTGTCGGGCGCGCCAAAAAGCGGACAGTGGATATTCTGAGTTCTGTAAGCGACGAGAAATCTCAGGCGGCGAGCTTGGTAAGCTCCGGGTCGGGATGCGCCGGCAAAAATTGCTCCGGGTGCATTGCCTGAATCTTCCCCAGGTAGTCCTCTTTGGTTATCTCGCCCTTGTTAAAGGAGAGGGTGAGAAGGTTCAACTGCTTGGCCGCCTCAATTTGACCCCGGTTTGTCAGCCTGACGCGCCATCCGCATGTATTGCAGACCAGAAAATACTTTGAATAGAAGGGGATGGGATAAATGAGGATCACGAACCACTTCCTGATGCGAACCAGGTTCATGAAGACGTCGTTTTTACATCTCAGGCACTTGAAAGGCATGGCCGGCCCGAATTTCTTTGCAGTGCGCCGAATAAACCTTTTTTCCTCCATTCAGGAAAATGATTTACTATAAATGTATCGCCATGATGAGCAGGCTGCCTGAGTCCGATATTTCCAGTACATAGCAGAGCTTTCCGGGCCGGGAGCTTTCCGGGCTGGATGTGCCTGGGTTGCATCTTCCTGGGCGAGCTGGTAAAATTGCCTGCAATTGAGGGTGAAAAAACTTGCCGCTGCACCTTGCTTGACCGCGCGGCAAGGGCAGGGTGTACTTCGCGAGTTCCCCTTTTTAAGCAAGTCCTCGAAATCTCATAAGTTCCAGTAAGTGCGGTTTTGGCTGCGCTTGCCATGGACCCAGCAAAAAATCAGCATGTAATTCAGCATGTCTTTTCTCAACCTATTCTAAATTCTGAAAATCCTGGCTCAGAGGTGCAACATCTTGGCTTCCTCCCGGTTTATAACATGATTGTTTCAATTGGTTTACCGGCAGCTCAAATTCTCCGTTTGATCCTGGAAGTTTGGTCTTTTCATCCTTAACTCACTGACGAAATTTGCCATAGCCATTTTAATTGTTGCAATGGCGACTTTAATTATCGTCAATGTGGCAAATGCCAATACTGGCGGCATTGACGTCTCCCGCTGGCAGGGGCTTATTGATTGGAATGCGGTAAGGAATGAGACGGGATTTGCCCTGATCAAGGCGGGCGGAAGCGACGACGGGTTTTATACCGACAGCCAGTTCTATCAGAATCGGGACGAGGCGCGACGTCTGGCGATTCCGCATGGATTCTATTATTACGCTGGCGGCGGCAATCCCGTTCAGGAGGCTCAACATTTTGCCAGCATAGTTGGCCCGCTTCAGCCGGGCGAAGTAGTGGCCATGGACCTGGAGATAGACATTCCCGACCCTGTCAACTATGCGCTGCAATTTCTAAACCAGAGCGATCGGCTGTTTGGCGTCAAGCCTCTTCTGTATACAAATATGAACAGGGTGGTGAGTTACAATTGGGCGCCGGTAGTAAACAACGGCAACCATCTTTGGGAAGCGGTTTATGATGGCAATCCTGCCGCCGTGGCGGCTTCAGGATCTTGGCCCGCGCCGGTTATCAAACAGTATTCTGACGGGGGTGTGCTGGCCGGAATGAATGGCAACACTGTTGACCTTGACGTTCTGGAGAACGGCGTGCCAGCGCTTCAGTCGCTGGGCAAGAGCACTACGCATCCGGCGCCGCCGGCCGCAAGGGCCGGCAAGTCGCAGCCGGCGGGAACCAAAAAGCAGTCAGGCGGTAAGAATTCCTCTCCCGGTAAGGTCAAGAAAGATGATGCTCATGTGGCAAACGGCCATTTCCTGCGGGTGGGAGGAAAAGCGGAAGCAGTAGACTTGCCGGTAGATCCTTTGAATTTGCACAGCAGCGGTTTGTCCGGTCAGGATTCCGGCGCCAAGTTGCCACCTGGACAGTTGCCCCGGACCAGGATTTTCTCAGGCGGGAACGGAAGGACGGTTGACCTTAACATCGTTTGCGTTCCGGATTTGAAGCCGTTTGGCAAAAAAATCACGATTAAAGAGCCGCCAGCAAAAGGCAGAGTGGGCAAGGCGCAGCCACAGAAGCCTGGCGCTCCGGCTGACGCCGTTAAAACAAAAACAAAGCCCGCTGTCTCTAAGGCGAAAAAAAGATCCACCAAAGAAGCCAAGCCCGGTGCAGGCAGCCAGACTCAGACAAACAAAGCAGTCCAAAGCCCCGCCGGCCGGCCGCCAAGTACGGCCGCCGGTGCGCCGGCTGGCACAACCGGCGCCGCATCGGCAGACACACAGCAATCGAAATCGCAGAAAGCAGCCATGGACGTGCTGATTAACCCTTTGATCGGCCCGGCTCCGGGCGCCAACCCACCCGCCGCCTCCGATGAAAAAACTGCGGCCGGAAGCGTTCAAACCGCAGTTTATTCGCTGATTAGCAGTCTCTGACCCGCAGCTTGTTACCGGCTACCGGCGTCACGGTAAAATCGCCGGCATTTTGCCACTATTATATACGCCTGACAAAGCTGATAATATTTATCAAATGGAAAACAACGGCGGCAAAACTAAAATGGACTTCATGCGCCTGGCTTTGGAAGAGGCGCGGCTGGCCAGCGCCAGGGGTGAGGTTCCGGTCGGGGCCGCAGTGGTTAGGGAAGGGAAGGCGATTGCAACTGCCGGCAACCGGCGAGAGCTGGGCAAAGATCCCACCGCGCATGCCGAAATTTTGGCCATACGCCGGGCGGCAGCAGCATTGGGTGGCTGGCGGCTAAGCGGCTGCACTATTTACGTGACCGTTGAACCATGCCCCATGTGCGCCGGGGCAATCTATCAGGCCCGCATCGAGCGCCTTGTCTATGGAGCAGCGGATGAAAAGGCGGGCGCAGCGGGCACGTTGTTTGACCTGGTAAGAAACCCGAAACTGAACCACCAGCTTGAGGTGACAGCCGGCGTTCTTGCTGAAGAGGCAGCGGAGATGCTAAAAGCGTTCTTTGGCGCGCGCAGGTGAGTCCTGCTACTCTCGACGGCATTTCTTCCCTTTTGCCTGCCTACCCTTTCGGTTAAACTTAAGCCTGAAATACTACTGTTTTTCCAATTTCCAACTTCCATTTTCCAACCCGGAATGGAGAGGTGGCAGAGTTGGTTGAATGCGGCGGTCTCGAAAACCGTTGTGCCTCTACCCGGGGCACCGAGGGTTCGAATCCCTCCCTCTCCGCCACTGATGGCAAAGGTGGATGGTGGAAAGTGCGGATGCTTGGTTGAGGAGGGAATATGAATGTTACAGAAGCACTCGGGGCGCGGCATACGGTGCGCGCGTATTTGCCGGAACACATTGATGAAAAGATTATAATTGATATTATGGAGGCGGCGGCGCGGGCGCCTTCCTGGGCCAATACGCAACCGTGGGAGGTGTTCGTGGCCGCCGGGGAGCCGCTTGAGAAACTGAGGAACGCGTGCCTTGCGGCTTTTCGCGCTGGCAGGCCGCCCGCTCAGGACATGCCGCGGCCGGAAGAGTGGCCTCCCGGCTTGGAGCAGAGGCTGCGGGAGCTGGGCCGGCTGCGTTCCCAGGCGCTAGGCGTTGATCGCACGGACGAGCCGGCAAGGCAGGCGCAGTCCGAGATGGGCATTGCTTTTTTTGGCGCGCCGGCGGTGGCTTTCCTCTGCATGGACAGAACGCTTTCTTCATGGTCCGTCTTTGATCTGGGCATGCTTGCCCAGAGCATCATGCTTGCGGCCCGAGAACGGGGGATAGGGTCAGCGGTGGCCTTCGCTATTGTGGCTTATCCGGAGTTGATAAGGGCGCAGCTTGGCGTCCCGGACAATCTGTCGGTAGTTATCGGCATTGCTCTGGGCAAGGAAGATGAGAGTCATATCCAGAACAGCTACAAAAGTCCGCGCCGGCCCCTGGCGAATGTTGTTCGGCTGAACGGCTTCTAAACGGCTAAATTTACACAGTTCTTTCCTGAGGACGGAGCCTGACAGGCAACTCTTCTTTTTGGTAATATCTCCTGGCGGTTAATTGAAGCCGGATCGGATGGTTTTGTTGTTTATTGTTTTATCCGGCATCCGGCATCTGTTTTACGGAGAGGTGTCCGAGCTGGCCGAAGGAGCACGACTGGAAATCGTGTAGGCGGGGTTGACTCGTCTCGAGGGTTCGAATCCCTCCCTCTCCGCCAATAACCGGATATTGGATGTTGGATATAGGACTTTGGATAAACCGCAAAAAGCGGATATTGGATACTGGACTTTGGATAAAAAATGTCCAAAATCCGTCCGGGTTTTTGCGCCCGTAGCTCAGCCGGATAGAGCGTCGGCCTCCGGAGCCGAAGGCCACAGGTTCGAATCCTGTCGGGCGCGCCAAAAAAACTGGCCGTTGGATATTGGATTTTGGATAAACCCAAAACCGAAAACCGGAAATCCAAGCCCGGGAACCTGAAATCACGTGTGATTTTGGAAACCGTATTTGAATCCGGAAATTACTGAAGGACGATCAATGACTGAGAGGCCCATCTGGGCGCCGTGGAGAATAGATTATATTTTGGGGGAAAGGGAAAAGAGCTGCCTTTTTTGCCGTGTAATCGAGGAGGATGATGACCGCGGCAACCTTGTGCTTTTCCGGGGCAGGCTGGCATTTGTAATCCTGAATCTTTATCCATACAATCCCGGACACCTGATGGTTGCGCCGTACAGGCACATCTCACAGCTGGAAGAGCTCGAAGACGAAGCGGCGCTTGAGGTAATGGTTTTAACAAAAAAGTGTTGCGTTGCTTTGAAGAATAAGATGGCTGCGCAAGCGCTTAACGCGGGGCTGAACCTGGGGGAGGTGGCTGGCTCCAGCATCAAGGAGCACCTGCATCTGCATATTGTGCCGCGCTGGGAGGGTGACAACAATTTTATGCCGGTGCTGGCGGAGACGAGGGTAATGCCGCAGGCGCTTGGAGAAACCTATGATTTATTACAGCCTGCTTTTGAAAAAGCCGGTTCCTAGGATCTATCCCGGTAGGTTATTTGTAGCGAGGTCGAGCGAAAAGGCCATGGGCAAGGACGCAGGAGTCAAAAAGCTCGCAGTCATGCCCGCTGTGGTACGTCGAGGACTTTTTACTCCGAGGGCGCAGCCCATGGACTTCGCAGCCGGCCGCAGCAGAATGTGCCTACCGGGAGAGGTCCTAGGTGGTGTTTCTAGTGGGCCGGCTGCGGCGGCAACGGCTTGCCGGCCAGAAGGTCGTTGAGCCTGAGCTCGAGGTCGCTTTTTTGCAGCAGTTCATCGGTCGTCGCCACCTGGTTGCCCTTGGCGTCAAAATAGATCATTGCCGGGATATGGGTAAAGCCGTGCTTTTGAAATTCGCAGCTTCCGTCCGGTTGATCGATGCTGAACCTGACGATATCTACCCTGCCATTGTATTCCTGCTGTAGCTCATCAACGATGGGCTTTTCCCGCTGGCAGAACGGTCACGTATCGCGGTAAAACTCGACCAGCATCGGCCGCCCGTTTGTATGCGGAATGATGGAGGCTGCCGCCTTGCATTCCGGTGAAAGGGCGACCGTCGCAGCTGAAGGGGTGGTCGTTGTGCCGCCGCCGCACCCTGCCGCCAGCGCTGCGAGCAACAGCATTGATGACATTGCGAACAGCCCAATAAGTAATCTCTTCGGTTTCATCGGGTCGTATTCTAGCTTATGCAGCCGTCAAAGGGAAGCCGCCGGCTGATAAGCGGGCTTATGCTCTCCCACATGTATTAAAAAGCAATTGCTTAGGGAGACGCCGGCGCCGAGCCCGTGGAAGCGGCAGGCGCAGACTGTCCTGCCTGCGCGCCTGGCTGGGTTGACGTGGCCGTGGCGTGCGACGCAGTGTGAGCCTTGGGAGAGAAACCGTCCGCAAACTCTACGTCGCTTGATTTTTTAAACTGGGCGGTGACATCGTTGTAATGCTGGCTCATTTTGTCGGTCTGGAGCATCTGTTTGAGCTGATCCTTGACCTGGTCGTAGGTACGGTTGGAGGCGGGCTCGATGATGTCGATCTTGATAATGTACCAGCCCAGCACAGACTGGATTGGCGCCGAAACCTGGTCTCTTTGCATAGAGAATGCTGCCTGACCGATTGCGGGGGGCAGAGCCGGTTGGGTCACTAGGCCTACTAGGCCGCCCTTGCTTTTGGTACTCCCGTCGATTGAAACCTTTCCGGCCAGGGTGGCAAAGTCCTGGCCTCCCGCCAACTGGTTTTCCACTTGCTGGGCAGCAGCCTGGTCGGCGACAACTATTTGCCGCACCTGCCTTTTTTCGGGATAGACGTAGCTGCTTTTGTTCTTGTTATAAAGCGCCTGAACTTCGGCATCTGAAACCGGAACTTCAGCCTCGATTGAGGCCAACAGCTTTTTGTGCAGAAGCTGGGCGCGTAAATTGTCCCTAAGGTCCTGGATGGTGACGCCGCGCTTGGCAAAATCCTTCTCCATTTTGCTGGCGTCCCCATAATACTGATCATCGACAATCTGCTTGACCAGCGGGTCAATTTCTTTGTCGCTGACGGTGATGCCACGTTTCTGACACAACTGTTTTTCCAGCTCTTCGCCAACAAGCTGCTCAGTTACATCGCGCTGCAACTGGTTGTAACCGCTGCCCTGGGAGTTTGAAGGGACATATTGCGGCTCCATCCCCTTGATGACGCGAATGCGGTTCGCCACTCCGGCTTTGGTTATGATGACGCCGTTGACGGAGGCGGCGGCGTTGTCAGGCAGGCTCGAGCAGCCGGCAAATAAAAAGGCTGTCAATAAAGCAGCTCCCGCACCCGTTAGTAATAACAGTTTCCTGATCATCTAAATCCCTTCACTTAGATTGAAGCCTGAGAAAAATTATAGCCAACCGGACCTGACATGGCCAGCCCTGGCCTCTGTGGTATAATTCCTCTCGGCCGGGGTACAAATTATTGTGTGGCGCCGGGCGGGAGATTTGTTTATGCTTAAAAGAGAACATTCAGGCATGCTTAAGTAAATTTGAATCCGGGCCTGGAAACATCTACAAGTAGGAGGAAAAATGGCAGACACCGTCAATATCAAAGCTGATTCTGTTCTGGACGTGAAAGGTCTTTGCTGTCCTATGCCTGTCGTCAAGGCCAAGAAAGCGATTGGCACCATCGAGGTGGGGCAGGTGCTGGAAGTAATCGGCACCGACGTGGGCTCCAAGGGCGACATGCCGGCCTGGGCAAAAAGGGCCGGGCATGAATTCCTGGGCATGACCGAGGAAGAAGGCGGGGAAGTCTTTCATTTCTTTGTAAGGAGAGGAAAGTAATTCTATGGCACAAAGGCTTGCAATTATTGCTACGAAGGGAACCCTGGACATGGCCTACCCGCCCCTCATCCTGGCGAGTACGGCAGTTTCCATGGACATGGAGGCAGGAATTTTCTTCACACTGTACGGCATGGATATCTTGAACAAGAAGAAAAACGGCCATCTCAAGGTTGCGCCTTTGGGAAACCCGGCCATGCCAATGCCTGTTCCCAATCTTGTGGGGGCAATTCCGGGAATGACAGCTATGGCAACCACGATGATGAAGGGTATGATAAAAAAGATAAGCTGGCCGACCATACCCGAGCTGCTCGACATCTGCCACGAAGGCGGGGTAAAACTTTGGCCCTGTCAGCCGTCGATGGAAATGATGAACATCCGCCAGCAGGATCTGATTCCAGAGGCGGAGGAAGCCATTGGAGCTGCTACTTACCTTGAATATGCAGCACAGGCAGATGTGACTCTGGCCTTCTAGCATTAAATAAAGATAAGAAAAAACGAAGGCGGGCCCAGGCGCCCGCCTTTTTCCTTTTTCCCTGGTACAGCCGGGCCCCGCCTTATTTGCCGGCAGGATATTGGCGTTTACGGACAGGCGGGCGCTATGGCTGAGTCTGCCACTTTCAGGGCGCACTGGTCGCCGCACATGCTGCAGCCGTCGCTTTCTGAGCCCGGCCGCATGTCGCGGACAGAGCGGGCCCCGTCCGGGTCCAGCGCCAGCGCGAACTGTGCTTCCCAGTCCAAGCTCCGGCGCGCCCTGCCCATCTCAAGATCTTTCTGCCGCCGGCCCAGCTTGATCATGTCTCCGACATGTGCTGCAATACGGGCCGCCATGACGCCCTGGCGCACGTCCTCGGGGTATGGCAGCCCCAGGTGCTCTGCCGGAGTCACGTAGCAGATGAAATCGGTGCCGTAGGCGGCCGCCCAGGCAGAGCCGATAGCGGCTGTGATGTGATCGTGGCCGGGGGCAATATCTGTGGTTATCGGCCCCAGCATATAGAATGGCTTGCCGCCGCTGAGCCTTTTTTCCAGGATGACGTTTGCTTCTATTTCGTCAATGGGGATATGTCCCGGGCCCTCGAGCATCGCTTGCACCCCGGCCTGCCTGGCCCGGTCGGCCAGCTGCGCATTAATGAGCAATTCCTGTATCTGGGCCTTGTCGGTGGCATCGGCAGTGGCACCGGCGCGCATGCCGTTGCCAAGACTGAGAACTACATCATATTCATGCAATATCTCAATAAGCCGGTCGAACTGCTCATAGAGGGGGTTCTCGCAATCGTGATGAGACATCCAGGCGGACATGAAGGCGCCGCCGCGGCTGACGAGGCCGCCGCTGCGGCCGCCCTGGGAGCTCAGAGTCTGAAGAGTGAGGCGATTAACGCCACAATGGATGGCCATGAAGCCGATGCCGTCGGCAGCCTGCCTTTCCACCAGCTCGAAGAGAAAAGAAGCGGTCATTTCCAGATTGGAGCCGAACCGGACGGCAGACTCGCTGCTGGCCTGATAGAGGGGAACATTTCCTACCGGCAGGGAAACAGCCTCAAGCACGCGGCGGCGAATCTCATCCAGGTCGCCGGCGGTGCTAAGCTCCATGAGCGTATCGGCGCCAGCCGCCTGGGCTACTGAGGCCTTTTCTAGCTCCATTTTCAGATCGGCTAGGTCCGACGAGGTGCCGATGCTGGCGTTGACCTTTGTTCTTAACCCATTGCCGATTCCTGTGACGTATTCGGAACGTCCGTGACCGGAGACGATAACAATTGTTCCGTTCTCAACTCCGTGCCTGATCCGCTCCGGCTCGATACCTTCGCGGGCGGCTACTGCTTCCATCTCCGCCGTTATCTTTCCCGCCCTGCCTCTTTCCAGCAGCGTCGCCATTTTTCCTCCTCGAGTAGGCCGCTTGCGGAAAAGAAAAACCCCACCGCGGGTGAGGTAAAAAGCAGACCACCACCAGGCCTCTTTCATCCACGAAGAGCGGCTGTTTTGAAAAATGCCGGGCAGGTCTTCTGGCTTCCGGGTAAAGAACGTTTCTCCCCGGCCTTCCCAGGCTTAACGCCCAGTGGCCGCAGGCCGACTGATCCCGGTTACAGCGGCGGGTCCGCGCCGGAGTTGCACCGGCTTCCCTATTCTCCCTGGGGGCACCCGGCCCATATCTGTTTCCAAGGCAAAGATATCAGCACAGGCGCGGGCCAGTCAAACCGGGGCTATGATTACGGTTGGCAGGGTGTTATGTTCTGAAGGCGATTATCAGCAGGCCTGTGAACAGGAAGGACAGCAGGGTCTGGTTGATGCCCTCGCGCCTGATTTTAAACGTATGCCCAAGCCCGATGATACTGGCCGCCGTGTAGGCAGCGAGGGGAAGAAAAGCAAATGGCGCCCCCAGAGGAACCAGCCCCGCCAGTGCAAGCGCTGTAACTGCGGCGATGAGGAGGGAAGTATAGGCTATGCTGGGCCTGGAAAGCGCCAGCTTCTTCGGTGTCTTGGCCCGCTCGTGGCGGCGGGCCTTCATTTTCATTTGAACCAGAAATACGCTGCTGCCAAAATGACCTGCGCAAAGAAACCAAAGCCAGCAGGCTTGTGCGGACAGCTGTTTCCCTCCCAGGTAAAAGCCGAGCGGAGCGGCCAGGCAGAGCAGGGAAATTCCGGTCAGCTACAGCCGCCGGCGGTTTGCTTTTGTGGCTGGCAGCCAGACGGCGGTGCAAGGCTGCCAATGAGGCAGCTACTGCGCCAAAGAGCGGCAGCCACCAGAGTCGGTATGTCATAATTATCCAAATTATCAACAAAACCGCCGCGCCTGCCATCGCCGTGAAATTGATCAACGAGCTGTGCGGCCAATGACGGCTGCCCGCGGCTTTCCCCCCTTTTTTTATCTGGAAAGCCAACCGCGCCCGGGCCAGCCACAGAAGCAAAATTGCCGCCATGCCCTCCAGGGCTGCGACAGAGAATGAAGAAACGGCGGCGCCGGCAAAGTACGGCAAAAAAAGCATAAGCCAGGCGCCATGCTCCCGCGGCAGAATTATTTTCTTGTCTAGGGCCAAAGACCTGTGATTGACGTTTGGGCGCAAACCATACCAGGATGATCAATTATATTTTAATTGCTCCGCGATGGGCCGGAAATGATTTTCCTCACACGGCCGTTTTATGGCTCAACCGCACCGGCTGGCGCGCTGCCATCAGCCCGTTCAATCTTGACATTTTGCCAGATAAGGTGTAAATTCAGGCCGGCAAGACCAAGTGTTTGTGATATCCGGCAGTCAGCGGAGGAAATCCTTGACCGGAAAGTCGATTCTCATTATCCATAGCAGCGGTTTAAGGGAGCCGCGCCGCGTCTATGCTCCGCTTTACATGGCAGTGAGCGCTGCAGCTATGGACATGGAGGTTTATCTGTGGTTCATGATGGAAGCCGTGGCGCTGCTTAAAAAAGGAGCGGCTGAAAACCTTGTGCTGGTTCCAAGCAGCGGCGTCTCTTTAAAAACATGGCTGGACCGGGCCCTGGCCGCGAATGTTAAATTCCTGGCCTGCGCCCAGGCGATGGAGGCGGAAGAGCTGACACTTGGGGATGTCATTGACGGCTGCGTTTTGCGAGGTGCTGCCAGCTTGATCGACATGATCATGGAAGTTGACAAGGTTATGTATTTCTAGAGGCGCAAGGCATTCGGAGCTATTTGACATTAAGACAGATAATAATTATGCCGGTTTGACAACAACTGCCGGCGGCAATAAAATCTAACAGGGCAGGCTTTTCGCTTTTAAACCGCGAATGGCTCGCCGGTTTGCTAAAAGATTAAGTCAGGGGG
>JACWAD010000074.1 GCA_014874175.1 Thermoleophilia bacterium | reverse complement strand
TCGTGAAATAGGCCGCGGAAACAGTGGCTGCCCTTTACCGCAAATAAAAAAGATTTTGAAATCGGCCCCGATTTAATCAGGGGTTCGATAAATTCCCGGCCATGAACTCGCTGGAAAGCAATCTGCCTTTCATTTCCCGGCCGCTAAAGATCAGGCTTGCCAGAATTCATCAAGCGTTCGCATTAGTACTTACCAAGGCTTTAGGGCTTTTGTCGCCCGCGCCGAAAAAATGAAATAAGTGCATTCAGGCTGTTCCCGGGGTCCGGGGTCGTCTGATATGGTCCGTTGTCCGGGAAGAGGAAATGCGAAGAATGCCCTCGCTGGCCCCCCCGGGAAAGGGGATTTGAATGGCTCGCGGGCGGGCATTAGAATTTCATCAGGTGGCCTCTTTTGCTTTCTCCTGGAAAAACGGAGGGGATGATGATTTTCTTCTCTTGAATGGACGCGCCGCTGAAAAAATGAGTGAAGAAATGAAGTCAAGCTGGGAACCACTTTACAGTGGCAGCGGTGTGGAGTCGCTGCCGTGGTTTTATCCGGGCCTCGATCCCGATTTTGAGCAGGCGCTTGAATACGAGGGCATAAACAGCGGCGATGTTCTGGACCTTTGTACAGGGCCGGGCACGCAGGCGCTGGCGCTGGCCCGGATCGGACTCAGGGTAACGGCCACCGACCTGTCCAGGTCGGCGGTCGAAAGGGCTGCCCGGCTGGCAGAAGAAAGAGGTTTAAAGATTGCCTTTCGGCAGAATGATATTTTGGACAACCGGCTGGAGCAGGTTTTTGACCTGGTTATCGACCGCGGATGTTATCATGTTTTTCCGCTTGCGCAAAGAAAGCAATATGTCACAATTGTGTCCGGGCTGCTAAAGCCCGGCGGGGTGCTGCTGCTGAAATGCTTCAGCAACCGCGAGGGGCGCCGCGACGGCCCTCAGCGAATTGCCCCCGGCGAGATAAAAAGATTGTTCAGTTCCATGTTTCGGATAGAGTTAATCAGGCATACGGTTTTCCAAAGCGCCACCGGCGGCCATGAGCCAAAAGCGTTGTTCTGCGTTCTCAAAAGACGGCTGAATAGTTTTGCCGGGAAATGACGCGGACTGGCGCACCAGTAATGCGGCACTACGCCGTGGCGGCGTGCCGGCGCCCAGAATCCAATTGCGGCCGGCCGGCGTCTACAAATTTGTTGAAAGCGACAAGGAAGGCGGAAGGACATGACTGAAGCAACTCAATCATTAAGTTTTAATATTCACCTTGACCGGCCTTTTGCCGAGGCTATTGACATGCTGACAGACGCGTTAAAATTGGAAGGCTTTGGCGTCCTGACCCGCATTGACGTGCACGCCACCCTCAAGGAGAAACTGGGCAAGGAGTTTCGCGAATATGCCATTCTTGGCGTCTGCAACCCTCCACTGGCGCACGAGGCTTTGAGTCACAAGGCAGAAGTAGGGCTGATGCTGCCTTGCAACGTCACCGTCGAGGCCGACCCCGCCGGCGGTTCCATTATCAGGATTGGCGATCCGGAAGCATTCATGAAAAGCGGCGGCTTTGACCAGGATCCTGTGCTAAAGAAAGTCGGGGCCGAGGCGCGTCAGCGGCTGAAGGCGGTTGCCGACGCTCTGGGCGGCTCCTAGGCGGGCGCAACTTCCAACCAAAAAACATAAATTTCAAACTATGAAATTTGATGTTCTTCCACCGATCAGAGTCATCAAGCAAACCATCACGGCCCTGCAAAGCCGCGGCATTGAGGCTGTGCTCGTTCCCGATCGCAACGATGCTCTGGCGAAGGTGAGAAGCATGATCCCGCCCGGGGCGACGATCATGACCGGCGCTTCCGTCACCCTTGACCAGATCGGCTTCACCGGGATGCTTGTATCCGGATCGCATCCCTGGGTCAACCTGAAAGAGCCGCTGCTGGCCGAAGCCGGCCCCGTCAGGCAGCTTGAGCTCAGGCGACAGTCGGCGCTGGCGGACTACTTCCTCGGCAGCGTGCACGCCATCGCCCAGACCGGCGAAACTGTTACCGCCTCTGCAACGGGAAGTCAACTGCCTGCCTACGCATATACCGCAGCCAACGTGATCTGGGTTGCGGGCGCCCAGAAGATCGTCCCTGATCTTGGCGCCGCTCTAAGGCGGTTGCGCGAGTACGTGCTGCCTGCCGCTGGAAGACCGGCGCATGAAAAGCACCGGCGCCGCCGGCAGCACCATTGGCAAGATGCTCATCTTTGAGCGGGAGACGTCTCGGCTGCGAAAGGTCTCGCTGATACTCGTAAACCAGGCGCTCGGTTTTTGATCCTGAGCGCGATTATGCGTGCAATTAATTATATTAGCCGCCGCTCTGCTGGCTGCCCTGGTTGCCGCCCTGGCCGCCTCCGGCCCCGCGGCCACCACCACCAAGTGACGCCGGCGAGCCGGCTGGGCGGATCTCGATGCTCTGCGCCGCGATGCTACCGTCGGGATTGGACGTGCCATTGACCATCACCTGCTGACCGGTCTGAAGATCGGAAGCAGAGCCGTTATCAAATTTGCCCACCTGCGTTGATCCTGAAAAGTAGACGATCTTGGAGCTGCCGTCTGGCATCTTGACCGTGATGCTCTGGCTGTCCCTGGAGATGACGTTGCCGGTGGCGAAGGAGCCGCCGGCCGCGGTCGTGCCGCCGCCGCGCCGGGAATAGGCGCCGCCGCGCCCGGGCAGGGCAAAGTTAGGTGTGCTCGGGCTTTTGCTTTCGCCGTACTTCATCCCGGCATAGAACATGCCGCCGGCAAAGACAAGGGCAATGGCGATAACTATCCCCAGGACGTTGCTGCCGATGCTTTTTGTTGCCATGTTTCCTCCTTTTATTTTATTCGTATCTTAAAGCCACGATCGGGCTTAAATTTGCCGCCCGCCGGGCCGGATAATAACCAAAAACAATGCCGATCAGGGCTGATACCGCAAAGACTCCAATCACCGAAACCAATGAGAAAGCGGTCGGCATGCCGATGACATTGGCGATGACCACGGACACGATGCCGCCCATGACGATGCCGACTGCTCCCCCCAGGAAAGTGAGCATCACCGATTCCGAGAGGAACTGAAGGCTGATGTCGCTCTTCTTGGCGCCCACCGATTTGCGCAGGCCAATCTCGCGCGTGCGCTCGGTGACGGTGGTCAGCATCATGTTCATGATGCCGATGCCACCCACCAGCAGCGAGATGCCGGCAATGGAAGCAAGCAGGTAGGTCAGGGTTTTGGTGACGCTGGTGGCCGTGTTGACAATGTCCTGCTGGTTCATGATGCTGAAATCGGCCAGCACCGGGTTGCTGATCTTGTGGCGCTGGAGGAGCAGGTCGGTGATCTGTTGCTGCACCGAAGCCATCACATCCTGACTGGAAGCCGACACGCCGATGGAGCTGACAGAGGAGCCGCCCATCAGAAAGTGCTGCATCGAAGAGAGGGGGATGTAAATGGCGTCGTCTGGATTGTTGAACCCGGAGCCGCCCTTGGCCTGGGTAATGCCAACTACCTTGAATTGGACGGTGCCGATGCGGACCTCCTGCCCGACGGCGTCGGCGCCGGCGCCGAACAGGTCGTCGCGGGCGCTGGGACCAAGCACCGCCACCTTACTGGAGCTTTTATTTTCGTTGTCGGTGATGAAGCTGCCGCTGTCAATGGACACGTTGCGCACGTCCATGTAGGCGGGCACCGTGCCGATGATCTGCGTGTTCGTGTTCTGTCCTTTTACGCTTACCTGCTTGCGGGTGTCAAGCTCCGGGGCCACGTTGGCGACTCCTGAGATGCTGGCGATGGCGTCGGCATCCGCATTGGTTAGCGTCTGGGCGCTGCCGCGCCCCTGGCTGATAAAGCCTCCGGAGCGCGCGGCGCCAGGCATGACGATAATCAGGTTGGAGCCAATGGACTGAATCCTGTCCTGTACGGACGCCTGCGCGCCCTGGCCCACCGAGATCATGGCGATAACTGATCCGATGCCGACTATGATGCCCAGCATGGTCAGCCCCGAGCGCACCTTGTTGCTGGAGAAAAACCAGAACGTCTGTCCAAGCAGGTCGCGCAGGCTCATGTGCTCATCTCTGCCTCGTCTGCAGCAATGCCGCCGTCCCGCGCCAGTTTGCCGGTCCCGCCATTGCCGTTCAGGCGGTCATCGACAATCCGGCCGTCGCGCATGGTGATCACCCGCTGGGCGTAAGCGGCAATCTCCGCTTCGTGCGTGATCAGCACGATGGTGCGTCCCTCGCTGTGCAGCTGCTGAAAGGTTTCCATGACAATTTTTTCCGTCTTGCTGTCCAGATTGCCGGTGGGCTCGTCGGCGAGGATCAGCGACGGGTTGGTCACAAGCGCCCGGGCGATGGCAACCAGTTGCTGCTGGCCGCCGGAGAGCTGGTTGGAGCGCTTTTCGAAGTTGCCTTCGTCCAGGCCTGTCTTGACCAGCGCTTCACGGGCCAGCTCTTCCCGCTTGCCGGGAGGGGCCTTGCTGTAAATCAGCGGCAGGCAGACGTTGCGGATGACGTTCGCCCGGGGCAGCAGGTTGAAGGCCTGGAAAACAAAACCGATCTTGTGGTTGCGCAGCTCCGCCAGCTGGTCGTCGTCGAAACTGGAGACGTCCTGGCGATCCAGCAGGTAGCGGCCGCCGGAGGGCGTATCCAGCGCCCCGATAATGTGCATCAGCGTTGATTTCCCCGATCCGGACGGGCCGATGATGGCGACAAACTCGCCTTCATTGATGGAAAAAGAGACGCCTGCCAATGCTGGCGTTACCGTATCACCGCTTATGTATTTCTTGGTGATGTCAATGCACTCGATCATGGCTCCCGGCTGGAAAGGCGCTAGCCGTCGTTGCGCTGGATCATATGC
>JACWAD010000073.1 GCA_014874175.1 Thermoleophilia bacterium | reverse complement strand
TTTAACAACTTCCTCCAGTTCTTCCTCGGGCAGGCTGGCGTCGGCAACGTGAAGAATAAGGTGAGCGGCAAGCGTTTCTTCCAGAGTGGAATGGAAAGCCTCAACCAGCTGGTGGGGCAGATTGCGGATAAACCCGACCGTATCGGTGACGACAAACGCCTGGCCTTTGAATTCATATGAGCGGGTGGTGGGGTCGAGCGTCTCGAACAGGCGGTCGCCGCTGGCGGCGCCGCCGGCGGTAAGAGCGTTTAGCAGAGTCGATTTGCCGCTGTTAGTGTAGCCGGCCAGGGCAATGAGAGGCAGGCCGGAGGCCAGGCGCCCCCGGCGCCTGACTTCGCGCGATGACGAGACATCTTTCAGCCGCCGCTTGAGAGCGCCGATGCAGCTGCGGGCAACCCTCTGGTCAACCTCGAGCTTTGTCTCGCCGGGGCCGCGGGTGCCGATGCCGCCGCCCAGCCGGGACAGCTCCGTCCCCTTGCCGCGCATGCGCGTGAGGTTGAACTGCAGCTGCGCCAGCTCCACCTGGAGCTTGCCTTCGGCGCTGTGTGCATGCTGGGCGAAGATGTCGAGGATAAGCGCCGTGCGGTCAATGACGCGCAGGCCAAGCCGGGCCTCCAGGTTGCGCTGCTGCGTCGGAGTAAGCTCGTCTTCGGCGACGACCAGGTCCGGCTCAAGCCGGCCCAGCGCGGCTTTCAGGTCATGGAGTTTGCCCTTGCCGAAATAAGTCGCAGCCACGGGACTGGCTCGGCGCTGCACCATCTCGCCGGCAAAACCGGCGCCGGCAGTGGCCAGCAATTCTTTCAGCTCCGCCAGCGGGTCCTTCCCTTCGTCCGGAGGCGGGCCGGGGAGGACGGCTATCAGGTAGGCTTTTTCCATCATTTCACGTTTAACGTTTCACTAACGTGATAATTTCACCACTATCTCCAGGATGTGAAACGCTAAACGTTTAAAGATTTTCCTTGATCCGCTCCAGCGCTTCGGCGATGCGCTCGTCCGGGGCGGTCAGTGAAATGCGGACGAACCCTTCCCCACTGGGGCCGTAGCCGGAGCCGGGCGGCACCACCACGGCGCATTTTTCCAGCACCATCTCCGCAAAAGACGCGGAACTGTAGCCATCAGGCACCGGCGCCCAGATATAGATCGTTCCCTTGGGCGGCGTCACTTTTATGCCAATCCCGGCCAGCGCACCCACAACCAGGTCACGGCGCCGCCGGTAGATATCGTTCATGTCCCGGACGCACTGCTGCGACGAGCTCATGGCGAAGGCGGCAGTGCGCTGCAGCGCCTGGAACATGCCCGAGTCGATGTTCGTCTTCAGCCGCCACAGCGCCTCGATGACCCTGGCGTTGCCGACGGCGGCGCCGATCCGCCAGCCCGTCATGTTGTAGGTTTTTGACAATGAGTAAAATTCTATGCCAACATCGCGGGCGCCCGGCGTTTCCAGGAAGCTGGGCGCTATGTAGCCGTCGAAGGTGATCTCCGAGTAGGCATTGTCATGTATAATGCAGACGCCGTGGCGGCGGCCGAACTCGACAAGGTGCTCAAAAAAATCGTTTTCAATGACGGCGCCGGTGGGGTTGTTGGGATAGTTGACAAACAGCATCTTTGCTCTGGCGGTCACATCTTCGGGAATTGCGGCCAGGTCGGGTTGAAAACCGAGCTCAGGCCTGAGCGGCAGCGGCACGGCGGCGCCGCCGGCCAGCACCGGCCCGCCGGCATAAACAGGATAACCGGGATCGGCGCCCAGACAAACGTCGCCGGCGTCCAGAAAATTAAAGCAGATATGAGCGATTCCCTCCTTGGCGCCCAGGAGGGGAAATACTTCTTTCTCCGGATCAAGGCCGACGCCGAAGCGGATCTGGTAGAAATCGGCTACTGCCTGGCGGAACTCGTCCAGGCCGCGGTTGTTGGGATACTGGTGATTGGCCGGGTAGGCAACCTGCCTTTGCATCTCTGCGACAATGTGCGCCGGCGTGGGCATGTCCGGGTCGCCGATGCCCAGGCTGATTACATCAACCCCCGCTTTTCTTTTTTCGAATACCTTGCGCTCGATTTCCGCAAAGAGGTAAGGCGGCAGGCCATCCATGCGGTGGGAAAATCTCATCCCTGCAGCTCCTTCAGCCGGTTGACAAATTCCGAGGACATCGCACCTGTGTAAATCTCCTCCGCCGGGCCGGTCATATAAACGCCCAGCTCAGCGTCAACCTCGATCAGGAGGTCGCCGCCGGGCAGGTGCACGGTCACGGGGCTGCTCACTTCTCCAGAGCGGAAGGCGGCAACGGCAACGGCGCAGGCGCCGCTGCCGCAGGCGCTGGTCTCCCCCACGCCCCGCTCCCAGACGCGCATGGAAACCTCAGCCGGGCCGGTGACCCTCATGAACTCGATATTAGCGCGGTTGGGAAATAAATGGTGATTCTCCAGGGACGGGCCGAGGCGCTCCATCTCCAGCGCCGCCAAGTCAGGAACTGCAATGACGCAATGGGGATTGCCCACGTCTACGAATGTGAAATCAAACTCCTCGCCCGCAGCCTCGATCCGGATTCCCAGGGCTTCGCTCTTGCCGGCGACTCCTTCGTAGCCGATGATGCCCGCCCCGCCCAGCCGGGCTTTTCCCATGAACACCCTTACCTGGCCGTCAGGCTGAACCGCCGGCTTGATGATGCCGGCATCCGTAACCACGGACATGGAAGCATTTTTCGAGAAGCCGTTCTCAAGCAGATAGCTGGCCATCATGCGGATGCCATTGCCGCTCAATTCCCCCCGGCTGCCGTCCGGGTTATGTATTTGAAGACGGAAGCCGGCAGTCTCGTCGCCACTCCACAAAAGTATGCCGTCGGAGCCGATGCCGAAATGACGGTCGCAGATAGCAACAGTGCGTTCCGGGGTTAGCATGAAGGGAAGGTCCTCAGCGGCAACGATAATGTAGTCGTTCCCGATGCCATGCCATTTGGAAAATTCAACCTGGCCTGCGGCCATTAATTCATCATAACCCTTCAGTGATGCTGGAGGCTTTAGGAATTCCTTTCTGCCGGAGCCGCTCAGCGATCTCCCCGGCGGCCTGGGCGTCGCTGAGCCCTGCCAGGTCGATTCTAACAATATCGGGCATCTTTCGCATCCAGGTCAGCTGCCGCTTGGCGTAGCGGCGGCTCCTTTGGGCAATTGCAGCCTCGGCCTCAGCGAGGCTGGTTTTGCCGCTTAAATAGCGGCTGATCTCGGCAAAGCCGATGGCTTTTGAGGCGGTGCGGGAAACCGGCCCGCCCAGCGCCAGGCGCACCTCGTCAACGGCGCCCGCCCTGAGCATTTTCCGGGAGCGCTCGTCAATAGCCCGGTAGAGCTCGGCTCGCGGCAGCTCCAGGCCGAATAAAAACACACGGTAGGGAGAGACTCCGGACCAGAGCCGGCTGCGCTCGGCCGAGAGCGGAATCCCGGACTCAGCCGCTTCCAGGGCCCGCACCAGCCGCCTGGGGTTACCGGCGTCAACGAAAACTGCGGCCTCGGGATCCAGGCGGGAAAGCTTCTTGAGGGCGGCCTCGCTCCCGTGTGTGTCAATGTACCGCTCCCATTGCCGCCGCGCGTCCGGGCCGCTGCGGCCGGGGAATGAAAAATTTCCCAACAGGGCTCGGATGTAGAGGCCGGTTCCCCCCACGAGCAGCGGCAGCCGTTCGCGGCTGGATATTTCTTTGATGGCGCCACCTGCTTCGCGGGCAAAGCGCGCAGCACTGTATTCCTCACTTAAAGGCACCGAACCAACAAGATGATGCGGGACCGCAGCCAGCAGGCCGGCGGGTGGCTGGTCTGTCAGGACCGGCATGCCGGCGTAGACCTGCATTGAGTCGGCCGAGACGATCTCGCCGTCACAGGCGGCCGCCACTTCTGCCGCGATGCAGCTCTTGCCAGCGGCCGTGGGGCCGAAAACGGCAACGACTGTCAACGCCTTGTTTTTCTGCGGCTGGTTTAAGGCTGCCAATCCTCATCGTAGCGGACAACCGTGAACCGGTGCAGGTCAAATCTCTCGCCGGGTGAGATGCCGGCCTTCTGGCAGGCGATCTCAAGCTGGTGCTCCACGCTGTCAACTCCGTCCAAGTCGGGTAGTAGCACGCCACGCCGATAATCACAACCAACGATGACACCGTATTTCTTGCAGTCGAGCTGCTCGTGCGAGTCAACCTGCTCAGCGGCGCTGAGGACATCAACACTGAAACGAAGCACTTCCACCTCTTCCAGCGCTACCGGCTCAAAACGGGGGTCGCAAAATGCCGCTGACTGGGCGTTGCGGATTATCTCGCGCGCCAGGCTGGGCTCTGCCGGCTCCAGCGTGCCGATGCAGCCGCGCAGGCTGCCATCTTTCTTGATGCTGACGAAGCAGGCGGCCTGCCTTAGGTAAAAATCCTCCCAGGGCGAGTCGGGCAGATGGCTGTAGCGAAGGGCAGCCAGCACAACTTCCTTGGCAAGGTGGGCGGGATTTTTATGCGGAATCAGTTTCATAGTCAATTGGCTTCATGATTACGCACACTTCATTCTCTCATGGGTAAGATATAATGGGGCTCAGGAAATGTCATCCTGGGGCGCGCGAAGCACGACGTAAGGATCTGCTTTTCTGATAAAAGCAGATTCCTCGCTCCGCTCGGAATGACAATCATGGGTGGACCTGAGCCATTTGTTTATCAATTTAAATTATAACAACTCCGGCGTAGCCGACCACC
>JACWAD010000072.1 GCA_014874175.1 Thermoleophilia bacterium | reverse complement strand
GGAAAGGAGGCATTCGACACTCGGAAATCGGGCTCCCCTTGTCTATGCGAAGAGCCTGACGGGGGATAAATAATCACAAAAACCGGAGCTCAAACTGTCCAACTTTTGGGGTGCACTTCCGCCCCTACTTAAAAAGCCAGGGCTTTGCCATCGAAATGGAGATGGTCACCAAGATGGCGCGTCTGAATTGCGAGATTTATTCTGTTCCGGTTACCTATGCTCCCCGGAGCAACGAGTCCAAACTGAGGCCGCTTAGGGACGGGAGGCGGATCCTGACCATGTTCGCGCGCCAGCTCTTCTGGAGCCCGCAGGAAAAAAAGCGTGTCGCCATTGTTTCAGACGCCGTGCAACCTTTTCACACCGGCGGCAAGGAGAAACACCTGCACGAGGTCGCAAGCCGGCTGCCAGCTCACGGCAGGGAAGTTCATATCTTTACGATGAAGTGGTGGCCAGGGAAGAAAAATATACAGATTAATGATATTCATTATCACGCCATATGCAAGAATCATCCGCTTTATGCCGGCAGGCACCGCTCGATCAGGCAGGGCCTGTTTTTCTCGCTGGCCTGCTTAAAACTGGTCTGGAAACGGTTTGATGTTGTCAACGTGGACCACATCCCGTTTTTCCCTCTTTTCAGCATGAGGCTGGTCTGCTGGATTCGGCGCAAGAAACTTTATGCGACCTGGTATGAGGTCTGGGGCCGCGAATACTGGCTGAGTTATCTGGCGGGGTTTAATGGCAGGGTTGGCTATCTGGTAGAAAAAATGGCAATGAGGATGCCCGATGTGTTTATTTCCGTTTCCCGGCAGACGACAGAGCGGCTGCTGGCAGCGGGTGTGCGCAAGCCGGTGCAGACCGTGCTTCCGGGGATCGATCTGGAATCAATTTCGGCTGTATCCAGAAATGGCAGCTGCAACGATGTCATCTATGCGGGAAGGCTGTTGGACCACAAAAATGTCGACCTGTTGATCAGGGCCATTGCAAAAGTCAAACAAGAGCATCCGCAGGTCAAGTGCGTCGTGATTGGCGAGGGTCCCGAGAAACCGTTTCTGGAAAATCTGGTTGATTCGCTAGGACTCAAGGACAATATAAAGCTTCGCAGTTTTCTTGACAGCCATCATGATCTTTACGGGTTTATCAAGGCCAGCAAAATGCTTGTCCTGCCCAGTGTGCGCGAGGGTTTTGGCCTGATCGTGGCCGAAGCCAACGCCTGTGACGTCCCCGTGATCACCACCGATCATGACAACAACGCCGCCCGCCATTTAATCATCGAAGGGGAGAACGGTTATCTGACCGCCGCCAGCGAGACGCAAATTGCCAAACAGATAAGGCGTTTGCTGGGCGGCACTGTGATGCTAAGACCGCGCGAGACTTTTTTGCGCGAGTTCGGTAACATGAACTGGAACCAGGCTGCAGACGATTATAATAAACTGCTGGTTTGAAGAGCAACCGATTGATAGGGAAAAGAGTTTTTGTCACAACCAGCTGGGACGACGGGCATATAAAAGACATCGAGGTCGCGCGGCTTCTACAGAAGCACAATCTGCAGGGCACTTTTTATGTGGCGCCGGAAAGCAGTTTGCTGGAGAGGCAGGAAAGGCTGCCACGAAAAGTTATTGCATCAATCAGCGACCAGTTTGAAATCGGGGGCCACACCCGTACTCATGCTGACCTGAGCAAACTGGCTGCTGCCGACGTTGAGGCTGAAATCGCTTCCGGCCGGGAGATCCTGGAGGAGGCCACCGGAAAAAAGATTTCCGCCTTTTGTTATCCCTACGGCGCCTATAATGAAACGACCCGCCAGGCGCTGGATCGGCTCGGCTTTGGCTACGCCCGCACCGTGAAGCAATTTACCTTCGGTTTCACCGACCGGCTATGCGCCGGAACTACCGTACACTGTCTGTCGCACCATTACAACAATCGAAAAGCATTCACATTGCTGCGTGCGGCAGGCTACAATCCTGTCAGGGCCTGGCGGTGCCTTGACTGGGCCAGGTTAGCCAAGACCCTTTTTGATACATGCCGGGGAAATGGCGGCATTTATCATCTTTGGGGTCATTCCTGGGAGGTTGATCAAAACAACGATTGGTCGAGACTGGACAGCGTCCTCTCCTATATCAGCAACCGTGACGATGTCACATATGTCGCTAATGGATATTTCGGGAGAGAATAATTTACCATGGGCCGGAGTTCATCAGGCAGGCTGCGGGTTACCATTATCAGCGCTGAGTATCCTCCCTTCGTGCAGGGAGGGCTCGGCGTGCATTACCGGGAACTGATAAAAGAACTAAAGGCACTCTGCAATGTTACGGTAATTGCTGCCCGGACCTCGACGGAGGCTCCCGGGCGGGAACGCATCGGCGACCTCACTATTTACAGGGTCAGGATCCCCCGCTTGTTTCCCCTCAACCATATTGTTTTCAATCTGAGGGCCTGGTGGCTGAATCGCACTATTCCGGCCGATATTGTCGATCTCTGTGCGCCTTTTGGGCTGCTTTGCCTTGTTTTCAAGAAATCGCCGACAGTTGTTAAAATCCATTCTTTATATAAAGGTCAGGAGGGCAGGTTCCTCTACAGGAAGATTGTATTCCCCGCTGCGGCCCTCATGGACAAGTTCTTGATCAGCCGCGCCGATCTGGTCATGACGACCTCAGAATTTATGAAAGAAAGCATACTTAGCAGTTATAAACCTGTCCGGGTGATCTCGATCCCGAACGGCCTCAGCTCCGCGTGGCTTGAGGGTGGCAGAGAAAAAGGCAGCGCCGCAGCAGGAATTGGCGTCACGGCGCCCAAATATGTAATTTTAAATGTCGGCAGGTATGTTCCCAGAAAAGGCACGCTCGAGTTGCTAAGGGCATTCCTTCAGGTGCACCGTCGGCATCCGCAAACACAGCTCATGCTTATCGGCAGCGGTTATAGCGAAGGAATGAACTATGAAAGAAAAATGATCGAATTTATCGAAGCCAACAATCTGCATGACGCTGTGACCATGATCGGCTGGATGCCCGCCGAGCAGATAAAAAGATATTACGAGGCTGCCGACTTGTACGTCCATGCGGCCACTTATGAGCCATTTGGCAATGTGATAGTCGAGGCGATGGCAACAGGCCTTCCTGTTATCGCCGTAAGGGCAGGGGGGCCGGAAGAGGTTGCGTCCACGAGCGCAGTCATCCTTAAGAGCAATGACCCCGACCGGTTGGCCGCCGCAATCGAGGGATTCATCAACAACCCGGCAAAGATGGAAGAATACAGAGATCTGTCCCGGAAACGAGCGATGTGTTTTTCATGGCAAAGGGCCGCAGCGGAAACGCTGTCCGGATATGAAAGTATACTTGCGTCTAAATAAACAGGCTGGCAAAGAAGATTTTTAATGGCCGCAAGCTAACCGGCGCCTTTTTTCCACCCCCTGCAACAAGAGAGAATAATGTTTGTCAGATTGCGCGATCGCATCCCCACTTTGACCAAATGGCTCGGTTTGGCCGTCATTCTGATTGTTGCCGGTTATTTTATTGACGCCAACCGCGATTCAGTCTGGCAACAGCTGCGCCCGCTTGTCACAAGGCAGGGGGAGAAAATTACGGAGCTTTACTTTACGGATTATGATTCCCTGCCAAAGACGCCGAGCGTGGGCCGGCGATACGCCGTAACTTTCACAATTGTCAATCATGAGGGTGAGAACATGGTCTACCAGTATCAGGCAATCGTCACTGAAAACGGCAAGAGCCGCAGGCTGGATCCGCAAAGCGTGGCTGTTGCGGATGGCCAAGCGGCCCAGTTGCAGGCGTCCTTTTCAGTTTCCCAGCCTTATGTGAACGACGAGATAGCCATCGATCTTCTTAACACGAATCAGTCGATCAGGTATAAGGTATTTTCGCTCAAATAGATGAACAGATCAAACAGAATAATGGATAGTGGCGCAAATAAGCAGGCGCCCGCCCCGGAAAATGCTCCTGTGCTGGGAAAAATTTCCTATCTTGTCATCCTGCTCGCGGTTGCTGTTTACCTGGCGATCGTGCTTGCCGGACGGAAATATGGCTCGGGCCTGCTTTGGGCAGCCATTCTGCCGGGCCTGTTCATCTCGCTGGTGACTCCCGGCTTCCTGCTGCTGGGGCTGTTAGGCTACCGGAACCGGCGGCCTGCTGAAGGCATTGTTTTTTCAGTCGGGCTTAGCATCTTCATGTTAATGGCTCTGAGCCTGGCGTTAAATACGCTGCTTCCGTTTGCCGGCATCGATGATCCGCTTGCCTCGGTATACGTGATCAGTCTGGTTGCGGGAATTAACGCGGCCTTGCTGCTTGTCTGTTGTTTCCGGCGCGTTAATCTGAGCGTGCCGGTCAGGCTGCGAAAGTCATCCATTCCTGTGACAGCGCTTTACTCCACGCCGCTGCTGTTTGTGGCAGGCGCCATCATGGGCGCCTTCAACCTGAATAACGGCGGCAGCAATACCCTGACAATGTTCATGCTGGGCGGCATCGCAGTTTTCTCCCTGATTTTGCTTTTTTCCGGCGATGACCGCCGGCCGGTTTCGCTGTTTCCTTTTTCCATTTACATGATGACCCTGGCGTTGCTACTTAGCATGTCACTCAGGGGCTGGCTGATCTCAGGCCACGACATCCTCCAGGAATTTACCGTCTTCCGGTTGACACAACAGCATTTACACTGGAGTGTCAGCTATTTCAGGGACGCATACAATGCCTGCCTTAGCATCACCATCCTGCCAACCGTTATCAGCGGCCTGATTCCGAAAATTCCCGATCAATACATCTTTCGCAGCGTCTTCCAGGCGATCTTTGCCTTGATGCCCGTAGCCTTATATACCTTTGCCAGGCGTTATGTCAACAAAAAATATGCATTCATCACAGTGCTATTCTTCATCTCGCAAGTGCCGTTGTTGCGGGATTTCGTTTTCCTGATGCGGCAGGAAATGGCCATTTTCTTTTTCATGCTATTTCTGCTGGCGTTGGTCACTCCCGCGATCCCGGGGCGTGCGCGCTATTTCCTGGCGTTTGTTTTTGGCGTATCGATGATCTGGTCTCATTATTCGACCACATATCTTAGCCTGGGAATCTTTCTCCTGGCGTTGTTGATCAAGAGCCGTCCGGTTCGCGGGATGAGGCGGCGGGCCTCCGCGATCACCTGGCCGGCGCCGGCCTGGAGGCTGCTGCGGAGACTGAAGATACGGAGGGAGTTTGTAAAACAGGCCGAGGCGGAAGCTCCAGGCAGGGGCGGCTGGCTGCCGGGTTGGCGGTTTGTTTTTTTGCTGATCCTTCTCACCTTGACCTGGAATACGTTAATCACAAACACCTCCGCCAATCTGAGCACCATCGCCAGCTCTCTCTGGAGGACTGTAAGCAGCACGAACGGCTTCTGGGACTTGCAGAAGGGGGTGGGGCAGCAGTTCAATATTTTCGGCAAATCGCAGGATCAAGGCCAGCTCATAACCGAGTATGCCACACGTTTCACGGGCGGCGTCAATATGGCCAAGGACGGAACGACCTATCTGCCGGACAAGTATCAGGGTTATGATCCGCAGATTGAAACGCCCGTGTTGCTGAATGCCAAGGTGCCCTCCGGACTGGGGCAGGCCATCTATTATGCCGGTCAGCTGGCGCAAAAACTGGCAAAGGCATTCATGATCGTCGGGATCATCTGGATGATCGCGTCCAGACTGGGAGGGTCAATAGCCGACGACGACCTGAAAATCTTCATCGAGGCCAATATCGGCGCCCTGATTCTTTTCATAGTCATGCCGATGGTCACCAACGACTATGGCTTGCTGCGGGCCTATGAACAGCTGCTCATCAGCCTGGCGCTGCCCACCGTCGTGGGCAGCGCCGTCCTGTTGAGGTTGATTTTCAAGCGCTATGTTTTCCATGCCACGGTTCTGTTTTTTGTCATCTATTTTCTGTATACCGGATCCTTCATCCCGCAGCTGGCCGGCGTCGGATACGCCCAGATGCAGCTTAACAATTTTGGAACTTACTATGACATATATTACATGCATCAATCGGAGGATTATTCAATAAAATGGCTAGGGGCGTATGCCAACCCCCAGTTGCCCGTATATGTGGACTGGTTTGCCAAAAAGAAAATTGCCGCTTTTGCCCCCCGTCCCATCTGGGTGGTCGACAACGTGTTGCCTGCAAACATCACTCAGGACAGCTACGTTTACGCCGATGAGACAAACAGGAGCAAGGGTGCGGCTTTTGTTTTTTACAAGCAGCACGAGCTTAACTATCGATATCCGTCACTGTTTCTCAATCAACAAAAGGATTTGATCTATGATAATGGCAAGACGGAGATTTTCAGATGAGAATCTTAATGGTGAGCGACATTGGCGTCCCTCTCGGTGGCGCTGAATCTGTCATCCAGCGGACAATAGCCGAGCTGCGGCGAAGAGGCAATGAGGTCAAGCTTCTGGCCGGGGACGCGCCGGCGCCGCAGCCGGATTTCTGTGACTATTCATTCCGTGCCGCCGACAGCTCCCGAATTGGCAAATTCCTGTTCCATCTTCACAATCCCTGGGCAACCAGAAGCGTGCGTCGGGCGGTTGCCGGGTTCCAGCCCGACGTTATTAATCTGCACATTGTATCGCGTTTGTCGCCCGCAGGCGTCAGGGCATGCCTGCGGGCCGCCCCCACCCTGATGACAATCCATTACCTGGGCCTGTTTTACCCAAGGCTGTACAAGTCAGTACCAAGGTCTGCATACTGCGGCATTAATGACAAAGCCTGTTGCAGCAGGCACGCGGGCATTCTGCGTTACAATTTTGAGTTTTTTTGCACATCTCGGCACTACCGCAACTTTAAATCCCTTTCCGCAATTATCGTTCCCAGTGAATACGTAAAAAAAATTGTTGAAAGCCAGGGATGCGGGGTTGCCTATAATCTCGGCAATCCCATTGACATCAGTCCTTATATGAGCGGAGAAAAAAAACAGGTGATTGAAAATAGCGTTCTCTTTGCCGGCAGACTGGAGCCCGAAAAGGAAGTAACCAGGCTAATCCAAAGCTTTGAGATCGTCAATAAAAAAATTCCTGAATCGAAGCTTTTCATTGCCGGTGAGGGCGCCCTGAAACCAAAATTGATTGCCCTGATTCAGGGAAAAGAGCTTGGTGAGTCGATTAAATTGCTGGGAAGATTAGACAGTGCCGAGCTTGACGCCTGGTATCAAAAGACGAAAATTGTGGCAGTGCCTTCGGTTCTGCCTGAGCCCTTTCAGATGGCGGGGCCGGAAGCGATGAGATTTGGCGTGCCGGTGGTGGCGTCGGGCGAGGGTGGCATATCCGAGTGGCTCAGACATGATTTCAACGGGCTTGTTGCCGACCCGTCAAATAAGGAAGAGTTTGCAAACGCCATCATTTGCCTGATGCAAGATGAGTCACTTTATGCGCGCCTGTCGGCAAACACCCGGCGGAGCGTGGAGCGGTTTCGTACCGATGCTTACGTGGATAAACTTGTCAGCCTGTACGAGAAAGCCTTAAACGATAAGCAAGTTTCAGCCGCTGCCACAGCAGCAAAAAAGTGAAAGCCGCCAGCGTGACAAGCTGTCCTATCAGCCAGGCGAGGCCGATGCCGTTGAGGCCATAACCGCGAAAAAAGTAAGCGAGCGCGATAATTGCAAACGAGCCCGCGCTGCTGGTGATTGTCAGCGCTATGATCCGGAAATTGATTCTGAAGATGGTTCGGGCTATTGAATTGAGCGCCATCAGGACCGCAGAAGCCGCCAGAATATCCAGCAAGCCGGCAGCCCGGTCGGAATAGTCTCTGCCGAAGAAAGACAGGATGAACGAACCGAGCAGCACCATAGCAACAATTCCGGGCGCCAGAGAGAAACCCAGGAATTTCAGGACTTTGATTATTATTTTCTTTAGCTCCTGTTCCTCGTGGGAACCTTCGGCGAACATGGACTGGGTGGCGGAGGTCGAGACGGTAAACAAAAAGGAGGCCAGCATCATTGCGATGTAATAATGGGCTGCTTCCTCCGCACCGAAAACATTGATGATCAGGACGGGCAGAACCATGACCGGCAATCCTTCGATAAAGCCGTCGACGTAATTGCCGAACGAATACATTAGCATTCCCTTGAGGGGAGCAATGCTGAGTTTGGGTCTAAATGAGTGATTGAATCGCCTGGCAAGAACCAGCATGCTGTAAACGACCGCAACGGCAAGGCTCAGCATGTAAGCCGAGAAAATGCCGAAAGCGCCAAGGCCAAGAAATAAGAAAGGGAAGCCAAGCTTTATAAAGCTGAAGATGAAATTTTTTTGAAGCACAAATTTTGCCTTACGATATGCGATGAAAGTGCTTTCAACGATAAAACCTCCGATTGAAGCCACCACAAATAAGAAAAAAAGGAGGATCACCGGCAGGCTTGAACGGACGACATCAAGATTACTGCTGACATGAGGCTGGATAAGGAAAAAAACCGCGGTGACAATTACTCCTGCCAGCGCCGCCGTAGAATAACATGTATTTAGCAACGCATTTTTGTCTTCAAATTTGGGCAGGAAACGTATGATTGACATTTCAAAGCCCATCAGGCTGAGGCTGGTAATGAGATTTATCGCCGCAAGCAAGCCGGTAGCAAGGCCAACCTGCTTATCGGTGTAGATGTGGGCGCAAATCGTCCAAAACCCAAAACCGAAAATTGACAAAATCGTCCAGCTTGACAAAAGGTAGGAAGAATTGGCATAAATTGACTCACTTTTTATTTTCTTATAAAGCTCATTTATTTTGAATGGTCTCATTTGTGACATATTTTTCTTCACGGGTTGAAAAAAGGCTTACTAAATACCTGCTCGCGAGCCGAGCGGCGGACAATTATCAGGTTACCATAATAATACCGGCCCTAAAAAAGGCTGGTAATCCAGCTGGCGGCAGGTAACCGTCATCTCTTCGCGGAACCTGTCCTGTGCGAGCCGAAGGTCTCGGGGCGGGCTCGGAGCCGAAGGCGAAGGATCTCTGGTCGGGTGATCAGTAAAAAAAGAGGACGCGTTGATTGAGTTAACGGAAACAAACAGGCAAAAGATAGCCTTGGTCATCACACTCTTGAATGAGGCAGAAGGCCTGCAGCCACTCCTGGATTCTATCGAAGCGCAGTCGCTTGAGCCTGATGAAATCGTCATCTGTGACGGGGGCTCGACGGATGGCACTCTGGAAATCCTGAAATCCTGGCGGCAGCGCCGGCCAAAGTATCAGGTGACGATAGTTAAGCGGCCGGGGTCAAATATAGCCGCCGGACGCAATACCGCCATAAGGCAATGTCAATCACAGATCATTTGCGTAACTGACGGCAGTTGTGTGCTTGACAGGAAGTGGCTGGAAATTATCTCGCGGCCATTGATTGCTGGTGATGAGACGCTTGGCGTTGTCTATGGAAGGACAGTGGCCATCGGGCGCAGCACTACCGGCCGCCAATTCAGCGCTTTTTACGAGGCGAAAACACGCTTGCACAGGAACGAGAATGAGCTTTCCAGCCGCTCCGTTGCCTTTCGCAGAAGCCTGTGGGAGTCAACCGGCGGCTATCCTGAATGGTTGACGCTGGCGGGGGAAGACACTTTTTTCTTTCGCCAGCTGTCAAAACAAGCCGGTTCTGTGTTTCTTGATGAAGCTATAGTTTATTGGCACCACGGGGCTGAGTCGTTACGCAAAATCTTCCGGCAGCAGGCCCGCAACAGCACCGCTTCTGGCGAATTGAACCTATGGCTACCGTGGCGGTACCAGGTCCTGTTTGGCATTTACGCTTCCGTCGCTGCCGGGCTGATGGCATCCGTTTGGAAACGCCAGGTTGCTGTCCCTGCGGCGATCCTGCTGCTGGCGGCGACAATGCGTCAGGCTCCCTCATTGTTTCGGGTGAAGAACAAACCTGCGTTTGTGTTCATTTGGCTTCCCCCAATTGCGCTCGTCCGTGATCTGGGAATGATTAAGGGCTACTTGACTGGTCAAAAAATCAGGATGATGGGGCGGAAGACGGATTCCAGGCGCCGGGGTGAGATGCGTGAATCCGACTCTTAAAAGATCTATTTACCAGATTTATGGCAAGTTTTTAAACCCCACCCCTTACAAGAAATATTGTTTTTTGGAAAGGCTCAGATCGGGCGCCAAACCGAAAAAGATCCTTTTTTATCCGGCAAGGCCTTCCAGTTTTTACACAATTTACAAGATCTGCCATATCCTGGGCTGCCGGATCACCAACGATATCCGCGCGAACGCGGATCTGGGTGTCAGGTTTGAAGACACGACCTTTGCTTGTCCCGATGATGATCTTCTCAGGCCGGCCAAAAAAATCCGCATCCTTAACCTGGTTTGCACTGACATTAGCAAAGAGAAGGTCGACGAGAACTTTGGCAAAGTTTTTGGTTACAGGCTGAGCGTCGATCCGCGCACTCATTCCAGGTATATTCGCAAGTCAAACATCAATACGGCGCACGATGGCCTGATTATGGATGTGCCTTCGCAGCCGGAAACGGGGTTTGTTTATCAAGCTGTCATTAATAACCGGTACGGCAATTTTGTCAAAGACGCCAGGGTCCCCGTGATCAACGGCGTTGTGCCGTTTATCTATTACAATTACAAGAAAATTGACGATCGGTTTGGCCATCCGGCAGTCTCGGAGCTTGTTGAAACGGCGTCGGAATTCAGCCGCCCGGAGGTTGAAAGGATTACAAAGTTTGCAAGCCTAATGGGATTGGACGTCGGGGAGCTGGATATCCTTAGGGATCGTGATTCTGGGAAAATATACGTGGTTGACGTTAACAATACCCCTTACGGGGCGCCGCTCAAGAAAAGCGATCGCAAGAAAGCTTTGGCGATGTTGTCAGATTTATTCAGGGATAGCTATTTAACTTAAAACGTTCTGGTGAAAAATGAAGAGTTTATTGACCGACCGCAAATTGGAATTATTCAAGAAAGGAATGCTGCTTCTTCTTGTTTCAGTTTTCCTGGTGGGCTGGGCCGGATGTAGCCCTGGTGCCGGCACGTCAACGGAAAAAAAACAAACAGCGGGTCTGCAGACCGGTCCCGCACCCGGCATCGGCGCCAGGGTTGGATTTGCTGTTGGCGCGGCCTTTGAAAATGTCAGCGACGCTGAGCTGGAATCGTCTTTGGCCGATTTTGAGAGCATCGGCGTTGGCTGGCTCCGCTTTGATATATCCTGGGATATAGTCCAGCGTGATGGCCCCGGAAAATTTGACTGGTCTGTTTTTGACAGGATTGTCAAAGCGACAAACAGTCACCATATTAAAGTGTTGCCCAATCTGGTATTCACGCCAAAATGGGCGAGGCAACCCGCGTGTGCAGACACATTTAAATGCGCGCCTAAAGATCCCGCGCAGTTTGCGAATTTCACCGCTGAGACTGCCCGGCATTTCAGCCCCATGGGAGTTGAAGCCTGGGAGATATGGTCAGAACCGAATATCTACGGCCAGTGGATGCCGGCGCCAAGCGTCGATTTGTACACGGATTTGCTGAAACAGTGTTATATCAGGATCAAACAGGTTGATCCAAAAGCGACTGTGCTAAACGGTGGGATCGCGCCGGCGGCAAATTCGAAATTGACAATTGATCCGCAGGATTTTCTGAAGGGTATGTATCGCGACGGCGCCAGGGATTATATGGATGCGGTCAATTATCACCCCTATAGTTATCCGGCCCTGCCTAGTAATACTGCTAATTGGAACAGCTGGTCAAAGATGGGGGACCTGCCGGACAGCATCCGCAGCATCATGATTGATAATGGCGACGGTGCGAAAAAGATCTGGGCAACTGAGTTTGGTGCTCCCACGAGCGGCCCAGCTGCTTTTGCCGCAGAAGATTTACAGACATATGAAATCGAGGATGCAATTCACCAGCTTGCCCGTAAACCCTGGCTGGCCACGCTGTTTATTCATACGTACAAGGATTCAGGGACGTCAAAAAGCAACATTGAGAACTTCTTTGGTGTCTTGCGATTTGACGGAAGCCGGAAACCGGCATACTACGCGCTAAAAAAGCTGCTTGCCAATAAATGAGCCGGGAGCTGTCTGGCTGCGTCAAACCTTGCCAGGCAACCGGCAGGCAACCATCGCGGCAATAATCCAATTCTTTTTCTGAGCCGCCTGATCTTTGGCGGCTGCTTTCCTACTGGAGTGGATATTCAGTACCGTTTTCGATTAATCCGGGCAGGCCCGGGTTGGATGGCTAACCCTCTCCGCTCCTGATTCCCTCCATCCCAAGCTGTTGTCAATAAAATAAAGTAATAGAACCATATTTCTAAAGTCGTCCCACGTTCTTCCGATGCAATTATTGGATGGGGGAGGCACCGAATTGGGTTAGGAAGTAAGGGAATGCCAGTTTGCGGTGCCAGATGTAACTTCATCACCAAGCGTGTCTGGTGGTTATTTTTTTCTTTGGTAGCAGTAATTGCGATCAGCTTTTCACCTTGGTCGATACAAAGCTCGACCGCTATGGCCGGGGGCGGTCCTTCCGTGGTCACCTGGCCTTCAGGTTTTCAGAGCGGAGTCCCCAGCGTAGTTGGAGTTGTTACCAGGTCAGACGCAGCTCTCGCAAACGGAACACTTAGCATCGATAACGGCGCTGTCCTTTCCGGGTGTACTGTTAACAAGACCGATTACTACTGCAACGTATCAGGTATCAAATGGGGTCAAACATATGACGTATCCGGCTCGGTTACCGATAGCTCCGGCACATCTCCCGTAAGCTGGAGTTTTCAGCCCGTTCAGAATACAGGTCAGATCATTAATCAGGACCTGTCCATTGATTCAGTGGTCGCTCTCTGGTCAAGTTACCAAGATTATCTTGAGAGGCATCTGACAGTAACCAACACCTTGCATAACGTGAGCACATTTGAATTGGATAACGTAGCCATCACCGGCTCGTCGGCCAGCTCTGGCGTCACACTGGGAACCCCGCTTCCGCTAACCATTGGCAATATGGCAGCCGGTACTACGGCTACTTTTTCGCTCCAGTTCATGGTGCCTTCAAATCTGACTGTTTTCCGCGAATGGATAAACGCGTCGACTAGCAACTCTTCCGGCAAATTACCAGTCCAGACCCTGACGGCGAACAAGAAAATCGGCTTTTCAGTTGGCGATAACTTTGCTGATCTAAGCGATCAGGATTTGGAAAATGCGATGTCTGACATGGCCAGCCTTGGAGTCGGGTGGCTCCGTTTTGACATGGCCTGGAGCGCATTGCAGCCGGACGGTCCGGGATCTTTTGACTGGCCAAGGTTTGACCGGATCGTGGCGGCCGCCAGCAGGCACAACATACAGCTTATTCCTCTTCTTACCTATACGCCTGCGTGGGCGAGGCCTGGGAACTGCACGGCGAGCATCAAGTGTGAGCCGGCAGATCCATCCCAGTTTGCAACCTATGCGGCCGCAGCGGCTGCCCATTATGCTCCCATGGGAATTCATACATGGGAGATCTGGAACGAGCCAAACATAACCCAGTTCTGGCAGCCCGCTCCTGATCCTGTTGCATACACAAACGTACTGAAACAGAGTTATGCCAGCATCAAGCAGGTTGATCCTCAAGCGACTGTGGTTAGCGCAGGCTTAAGCGATCCCACAGCTGGAACCGGAAATATTGACCCCCGTGATTTTCTGACGTCGATGTATCAAAACGGCGCCAAGGATTATATGGACGCTGTTGGTTATCATCCCTACTCGTTTCCGTACCTGCCCAGCGGTCCTTCCTGGACGGGATGGTACGTCATGAGTGATGCAACGCCAAGCATTCGCAGTATTATGGTCAGTTACGGAGACAGTAACAAACAGATTTGGGCCACTGAATTCGGGTGTCCTACCAATGGACCTACCTGGCGCGGGGATGAGCTGCTGCAGGCGGTCATGGTTGAAGATGCCATGCAACAGATGAGCAATGAGCCCTGGGTGGCGGGCTTGTTTTTGCACACTTATCCGGATCTCGGTACTGACACGAGTACGATAGAAAACTTCTTCGGCGTCATCCGTTATGATGGCTCTGATAAACCGGCATATTATGAATTAAAAGACGTGCTGTCTGGTTTGTCGTAGAGTCAAATTTCTTCAATTGTATGGTCTGCCGACGGCGTCTCAAATCCCAACCCAGTCGTCACCTTCTTGTTTCTTTCAGGCTCCAGGCGGAAAGCGCTTCGTTAAGCGCCAAAGCATTAGAATCCCGTGCGGCGAGTAAGCCTCGGTGGCCGGAGGCGCTCAGGGTGTTTTTTTGTCAGCATGCAGCCGGTTTCCGGGAGGGGGCGTTGAAAAGCATACATAAGAAGTCTAATATGTTTTAAAACTCAAGATCGGTTGGCAGCGGCCGATATGTTTTTGAATCTGAACAAGTGCTACGAGCAGGATGGAAAAACACATAAACTGTCAATTTCTTTCTGCGCAGGATTTCCGCAAAAGGGGGTAGCAGCCTAGATGCAAGGATTTGAAAAGCCGCAGCTGGAGAAGCTGGGCAACATTAAAGAGATTACCTTCGTTCATTCGTACTGGAATTGCAGCATCAATGGCCCCGATGACCACGCCGGCGGCCCCTGCGACCATGATAACCCGCACGGCCGTCACTAAGCTTTCTTGAAAAGCGTCTCGCGGCTTAACCTTTCATGGATAAGCAAGATTAATGGGGCGGCCATCCGCTTACTGCCCCAGCACCTCGTTAAAGTAGCCGTTGTAAAGCATCCGTGCGAGGCGATGACGTTCCCTGAGGCGCTTACCTGAACCGGACCTCCCATCCTGCCGGGGAAGGTGGGGGTCAGGAATTGGTCAGCGCGCTGCCACTGACAGTTATTAGCGTGCCGGGTGCGAGCGTCCCCGAGTTGTTGAGACCGTCGTTTGCTGTTAGTCCGTATAGGCCGCTGAGGGAAAGAGTCCCCGAATTGGCAAAGCCGCCGGCTACCGTCATATCGACGGCGTATGACCTGCCACCAGGTCTGATACCGTTCCTGAGTTACTGAAGTTGTTACCAAGGGCAACGCCCATGCCGAGGAGCTTATATCAATCTGACCCTGGTTCACGACTGGCAGATTGATGTCGCCATCGGCATGAAGTATCTGGGAAGGACCGATCGTAAGCGTGGGCGTGGCGCCGCTCTGGCTGGAGCCAATGACGGCAGAACTGTAGTTGCAGGGCCAGGCGCCGCAGCCGCTGATTAAGACCGGCTGATCAACTGTGACAGAGGAACCGGCGGTATCTATGTAAACGTCGTAAGTGGCGCTGGAGGTGTTGTTGGGAACGACGCCAATGTCCCAGTTGGCGGGATTGGACCAGTTGCCGCTGCCCCCGATCCAGTGGGCCGACGGTCAGGCTGGCTTTGGCGCTGCCGCTAAAGAAACCGAGGAGGGCAAGGCAGGCGATGAGGGAGCCCACCAGCCCAGGCAAGGCTTGGCGGAGCCACCCCTTTGGCAAGGCAGCCGATCCGGCTCCCACCCCAGATCCTCCCAAAACGATGTTAAAAGATGAAACAGGTAGGCAAAGTATACGAAAGTGTAGCTAATTAGTCAACAAACATTATTAAATTAGTAATGTATATTTTCCTGATCGACTTTTCCTATCAGACGTCACCCTCCCGGCGCCGGAATGCTGACGCAGGCGCTCATTTCTGAATGGAATCTTGTGCCGCCGACGGGTTTGTGTCAGCGGGTCAAGGTAGGATCGCAGCTTTCAAATATCTAGGGGAATTCCCTGATATGCAAAAAGACTTAATATAAGGTGTTTTGTAAAACTATCATGGGAGTGAAGGGTATAATGGGATTTCAGGAGAGCTTCTCGGGGAAGAAATTTGCGATGCTCGCCGCCAGCTTTGTCATCGCGCTTTTGCTGGCAATAACCATAATCATGGCGGCCGGCAGCCAGCCGGCGGCAGCCGCCACCGCGGCTTATTCAGCCTATACGATTACCAGCACCGGCGGCGACTGCGCCGTGCCCGGCAACGGCTGGGGGGCCTGGGACGCATATACCAGCACCTGCACGCTGCAGGCGGACATTGCCATGTACGGCGCCAACGGGATCAATGTCGCCGCCAATAACGTGACGCTTGACGGCAACGGCCATTCGCTTTTAGGCAACAACGCTGCGAACACTGATGGCGTCTATCTATCCGGCATCAGCGGCGCTACCGTCAGAAACCTGACCGCCGAACATTTTTATCGTGGCATCTACCTTGCTTCTTCCAATGGAAATACCCTGGCCGGCGACAATGCCAGCTCAAACAACAGCTCCGGGATTTATCTGACCGGCTCCGGCAACAATACCCTTTTCGGCAACACCGCCAATTCAAACAGCAGTTATTCAAATTCAGGAAACGCCGCAGGCATCGAGCTGGAAAACGGCAACACGCTGTCGGGAAACACGGCTAACAACACGAACGGCGGCAACTGGATGCAGACCATGTATGTAGCCGGCATCTGGCTCGGCTCCTCCGGCAACAACAGGCTTACGAATAATACCGTCATCAACAACCAGGGCTCAAGCCTGTCCTGGTTCAATGTTGCCGGAATCTTCCTCATGTCCGCCAGCAACAATACCCTTTCCGGCAACACGGCCAGCATCCCCGGCTACAACGGCTACGGCGAGAGCATCGGACTCTGGCTTACTTCTTCAGCCAATGGCAATACGCTATTTGGCAACACCAGCTCCAGCAACAAGATGGGAATTTATCTTAACTCCTGCAGCAACAACCAGATCTACCACAACAGCTTTATCAACAACCCGACGGCCCAGGCTCGTGTCTACGGCGGCAGCGGCAACCTCTTTAATCTCGCCGCTCCCACCGGGGGAAATTACTGGAGCAACTGGACGGCCCCCGACAATAATCATGATGGTTTTGTCGACAACCCCTATGTCTTTACCGGCGCCCAGGACAACCTGCCGTTGACGGCTGCGCCAGTTGGAGGCAAGCCTTCCCTGAACCTCGCTTTGCCAGATCCCTTCTGGGCTTCCCTGTCCGATTACCAGTCAGGGCTGCTGTCGGTCAGATGGACGTTAAATAATCGGGGCCTGACGGAGGCCTGGTCGGCTCAGCTTTCGGCGAGCAGCAACACCAAAGGCGTCACGCTGGCCTCAACGCTGCCGGCCGGGGTCAATTCAGGCAACATCCTTCCCGGCGCCTCCGGCTCAGTGACCCTGGTGTATAACGTGCCGGCTGGAGTCGGCGGCTGGTTTTCCACGCTCGGCGGCAGCGCCGAGGATGGCATGGGAGCCGGCTATTCCTATCCGTAAGACAAAACGGGAACGCCGTTTGTCTTTCCCGGCGACCCTGACAAAACAGCCGCCTCCATTCGTGAAGGCGGCTGTTTTTTGTTTAATCCTGTTGCCCGGCAGTGCTAATGGTTTAATGCGGCAATGAGCATCTGGATAGTCAGGATCAGGCCAATGATGGCGCTCGCCATGCCGATGGCCGGCAGCAACATCCGCGCTATTGCGCCCAGCTCAGGTTTGTCCCGTTTCTTCATATCCTTAAGTTAACCATTTATCAGATAATGAAACTGACATGAATTTCATCCTTTCGCTTCCATTTGATTCGGCTCCCCCCTGGTTTCCTTTATCTCGCCGCCAATGTGAAAATCGGGCAGCCACTTGAGCCAGCGGGGCAGATACCAGTTCCTGTCGCCCAGCAGCTTCATCGCTGCGGGGACAAGCACGCTGCGGACGATGGTGGCGTCCAGCAGGATGGCCACCGCCAGACCGAAGCCCATTTGCTGAAACATCACCAGTTGGCCGCTGGCAAAGCCGCTGAAGACAGCCACCATGATCAGTGCGGCGCCGGTAATGATCCTGCCGGTGGACTTAAGGCCGGCGGCGACCGAAGCGCAGTTGTCCCTGGTTTGGACGTAGTGCTCGCGGATGCGGCCCAGCAGGAAAACATGATAATCCATCGACAGACCGAAAAGGACTGAGAACAGGAATAGCGGCACCCATGCTTCGACGACATCGAGCTGTTCGGACGTTATACGAACAGCGACAAACTCATGATACAACAGCTAGGGGCACTTGCGAAGAAGATTCTGTGAGTGTTTTCACTGGCAAAAGGAAAAGTAAAAAATGGAATCAAATCTTGACAGGAATTTTTTTAACTGATATATATGAATAAGCGTTCACTTGTTCATTCTTAAAACATGAGCCTGAAAATGATTATCAAACAGAAAAAGTCAACACAAGCTCCAATAAGCGATACTTGTGAAATCAACTGTATTCACCCTGCTGCGGTGAAACAGGCGCGAGATAAAGCCTTGCCGCTATCAACTGCGACCGATCTCTCCCAAATCTTTCAGGTCATGGCTGACCCTTCGCGCCTTCGGATCATTTCTCTTTTAGCTGAGCGGGAACTCTGCGTCTGTGACTTGGCGGCTGCGCTTGGCATGAGCCGGTCTGCGGTGTCCCATCAACTTCGGGTGATGCGCATGTCCAGGCTTGTGAAATACCGCAAGGAAGGACGCATTGCCTATTATTCACTAGATGACGAGCATGTGAGCAAACTTTTTACCTTGGGTCTCGATCATTTAGGCCATGTTTCGCCATAAAAGGGGCTTGAACTAGTCGAACTTTTGCCGGACAGCAGGCTACACCTTTCCTTCCTAGATAACACAAAAAAACAAACGCCATGAAAAACGACATCAAAACCATCAAGCACAGATTCATTGTAAAGGGAATGGACTGCGCCAATTGCTCTGTTCAGATTGAGAAGGCAGTTTCCAAAATACCGGGAGTCAAAGATGCCACGGCTTCACTCACATCTGAAAAGTTGACCGTTGCAAGTGACCCAGGCCTTCCCCCAGAAAAAGTAAGACAAGCGGTGCAAAGTCTTGGCTATCAGATTGCCGACGAGAAGGCCACAAGGGAGGCAGTCCTTTTCGTTGAGGGAATGGATTGCCAAGATGAGGTCGAGTTGGTGGAAAAACGGCTCAAGCCTCTGGGGGGCGTAATTGATTTTAAGCCCAACCTGATGAGTCAAAAACTCACGGTCGCCTATTACCCAGAAGAGATAACCGTCGAAGAGATAACCCGCGAGCTTGGCAAAGCTGGCCTTAAAGCAAGAATTGAAAAACAAAAGCACGTTGAAGCCAGGGCCTGGTGGCAGGAACCAAAACTTGTTCTTTTAGCCTTAAGCGGCTTGATCACCCTGACTACTTTTATTGCCCAACAACTGGGATTCTCCAGAACTATCGCTGACTATTTCTTTGGACTGGCAATTTTAATTGGCAGCTACTATCCGGCCAAAATGGCGCTTGCGGGGCTAAGAAGCTTTACTTTAAACATTCGTCTGCTGATGATACTCGGCGCCGTAGGCGCCGTGAGTTTGGACCTTTGGGAAGAAGCGGCCTTTCTTGTCTTTATCTACTTACTTGGCGATGTTCTGGAGGTCTACGCCGTCGACAAAGCCCGCGGTTCTATCCGGGCCTTGATGGAACTGGCCCCATCGGAAGCTCTCGTCAAGAGAGACGGCTCTGAAAAAATGCTGCCCGTTGAAGAAGTAAGGGTTGGGGATATTGTAATTATCCGGCCGGGAGAGAAGATTCCCCTCGACGGCAGGGTGGCATCAGGCTCATCAACCATTGACCAGGCCCCCATTACCGGCGAATCCATGCCCGTTAGCAAAAGGGCGGGCGACGAAGTATTTGCTGGCACCATCAATCAACGAGGAGCGCTGGAAATCGCGGTCACAAAATTGGCCAAAGACACCACCCTGGCAAAGATCATCCATCTGGTCGAAGAAGCTCAGGCCAAGAAATCAACTTATCAGCGTTTTGCTGAGAAGTTCGGCAAGTACTATACCCCCGGCATGTTTGGTCTGGCGATAGCAGTAGCCACTATTCCGCCGCTTGCCTTCGGCGAAGATTTGGCCACCTGGTACTTAAGAGGCCTCGTAGTTCTGGTGGTTTCGTGTTCATGCGGACTGGCGCTTTCGGTGCCTATGTCGGTCGTCACCGCAATCGGCAATGCCGCCAGACACGGCGTTCTAATTAAAGGTGGCGCTTACTTGGAAGTGGCAAGCGGCATTACGGTGCTCGCTTTTGACAAGACGGGAACGCTCACCGTCGGGCGTCCCCAGGTTGCCGATATCGTTCCGCTAAATAGCTACTCAGAAAAAGAAATTCTAGGGATTGCCGCCGCGATCGAATCGAGGAGCGAACATCCGCTTGCTGGCGCCATCCTTGAAGAAGCGGAAAAGAACAAGATATCCCTGCCAGAGGTTGAAGAATTCCAGTCGGTGACCGGATTAGGCGCTAAAGCAAAGGTAAATGGAGAGCTATACCGGATAGGAAACCGCCAGCTCTTTGAAGATCTAGTTGAGAAAGACAGATACGAAGAGCAGTTGGCCAAGCTGGAGAGTCAAGGAAAGACGGCCGTCATTTTGGGCAACCAAAAAGAAATTTTAGGAGTTGTGGCCGTCGCCGATCAGCTCAGACCCCATATAAAGGAAACTATTGCCCAACTCAAGTCTGAAGGGATAAAAAGAACGGTTATGCTCACCGGCGACAACAAGCTGACGGCGGCCGCTATCGCCGCTCAAATCGGCGTTGACGAGTATTTGGCTGGTCTAATGCCAGAAGAGAAGGTTGAAGCCGTAAACAAACTGAAGGAAAAATACGGCAAAGTAGCGATGATTGGCGACGGGGTAAACGACGCCCCGGCTATGGCTGTGGCCGACGTAGGAATCACCATGGGCTCGGGAACCGATGTCGCCCTTGAGACCGGCGATCTGGCCCTCATGGCCGATGAACTTCCCAAGATATCTTACGCTCTTAACTTATCCCAGCGGTCGGTAAGGAATATCAAACAAAATATTGGCGCATCGCTGGCGATTGTGGCTTTCCTGGTGCCGGCCGCTTTAATCGGTGTTGTCAGTCTTGTGTCTGGACTACTGCTTAATGAAGTCAGCGCCCTTATCGTGATATTAAATGCACTGAGGCTTTTGAGATGAACTTTCCCAGCAATCATGCGGTGAGATAATTTGAAACATGTATGCTCAAGACATTTAAAATGCACAAGACAATAACAGCCGATTGGTATTTCAGGTTGAGTCCCTATACTGCTGTAAATTCTAACGTCGCCGGATAGAAACGGCCATCGCTTTTCCGATAGATTTGGTTTCGAGCAAGAAGCCAACCAAAGGAGGAAGCGATGACCGACTACCAGATTAGCCTGAACGGCGAGCAAGTGAAAGACCTTCTGATCAATGACGACGGACTCAAGGGCTTGGTGGAAGAAGT